>NZ_JBFBJI010000008.1:0-151822 GCF_040702065.1 Streptomyces sp. NPDC086777
CAGTGTCCCCAGGTGTGCCCGGCTGCGCCGTGGGGGGCCCCCGGGCTGGGCGGGGGGCCCCTCCCGCCGTCGTACCGGCGGCCGTCACAGCAGTGCGGCCGCGCGCCGTCACAGCGGTGCGGCCGCGCGCAGGACGAGGAACAGCGTCACCGCCGAGTTCGCAGAGGACATCGCCGACACGAGGGTGCCCGCGGCGGCGCCCCGGACGGCGAGGCCGGCCGCGGTGAACGCGGAGGGCCGGCTCCGGACCACCGGGGCCGGGCCGAGCAGGGCGGCGACCCGGCGCGGCACCGGACCGGTGGCGGCCACCGCGGCCGGCGTCGGCGCCGGAGTGCCCGCGGAGAGCAGCGCCGCCTTGCCGATGGCCCGTGCGACCGTGCGCCGGTCCCCCACCGAGCGGGCCGCCTCCTCGTCCGCCCAGCGCTCGGCCGTGTAGCGGACGGCGGTGCGCAGGGGCCGCAGGAAGGGGTTGGCGCGTGCCGCGAGGTGGACGGCGAGCAGGTGCCGGTGGTGCCGGGCGGTGAGGTGGGCGCGTTCGTGGGCGAACAGGGCCCGGCGTTCGCCCGGGGCCAGGCCGTCCAGGAGCGCGGTGGTGACGACGATCCGGTCGGGGAGCGCGTAGGCGTAGGCGGTGCTGTCGGGCAGCACGGCGACCGCGCGGCCGGGCAGTGCGGTGAGCGTCCGGCGGGCCCGCCGGGTGACGCGGCGGTGCCGGTGGAGGGTATGGCCGCCCAGGACCGCCACCGCGGCCAGGGCGGGGATGGCGGCGCGCCCGGCGATCGCGTCGTGCGGGACGGCGGCCAGCACCTCCGGGTCGGACCAGCCGTCCGGCAGGGGGTTGCCGGGGAGCTGGGCGGTGCCGACCACCATCAGCAGGGCGAGGCAGAGCGTGCTGCACCCGGCCATGACCACGGCCACCGCGGTGAGCAGCCGGGTGGCGGCACGCGGGTGCAGCCGCCCCTCGGTCAGGCGGGCGACGGGCCACGCGGTCAGCGGCAGGACCAGCGGCAGGAAGACGAAGACCCCCATGGGCGGTCAGTCTTCCGTACCGCCGTGGTCCGCGGGCGGGATGTTCCGAGTGTTCACCGGGCCCGGCCCGGCGGCCTCCAGCAGGGCCCGCAGCACCTGCTCGTCGCCGGGCGGCAGGGCGGTGACGAAGCTGGCGAGCACCGCCTCCCGGTCCCGTTCGCCGTCGAGGAGCCGGCGCATCCGCAGCGCGGCGAGCCGCGCCACGTCGGCGGTGGGCGTCCACAGAAAGGACCGGCCCTGCCGTTCGCGGGCGACGACGTCCTTGGCGAGCAGCCGGGTCAGGATGGTCACGACGGTGGTGTAGGCGAGGTCGCCGCCGAGCCGCTCCTGCACCCAGGCGGCGGTGACGGGACCGCCGGCCTCGCGCAGCGCGCCCAGCACCTGGCCCTCCAGCTCCCCCTGCCCCCGCCGGGCCCGTGCCATGGTCCCGTCTCCCTCCGGCGTCGGCATGTGGTGACACGCATCGGCGTGTCCGACCACGCTACTTCACGCCGGCCCGGCCTCCGTACGTCCGGCGGCCGCGACGGTGCGCGATCTCGCCGAGCACGATGTCCACGGCGAGGAAGGCGGCCAGCGGGATCCCCAGCAGCGGCACGAACCAGCCGAGGACCGCGACCACCGCCATCGCCGGGACGAGGACATAGGGCGGGACCTCGGCCCAGGCGCCGCGCGGGATCGGCCGGCCGAAGGCGGAGCCGCGGCCGCGCTGCCACCACATGCGGTAGCCCCACACGATCAGCAGGATCAGGGCGAGCGCGAGCAGGGCCAGGGCGAACTGGTTGACCAGGCCGAAGAGGATGCCGGTGTGCAGGTCGATGCCCCAGCGGGTGAGCTTGGCGAGCACCGGGTGGTCGGCGAAGCGCAGGACGTCGGTCACCTCGCCGGTGGCCGGGTCCACGGCGACGGAGTCCTGCTTCTCGGGCCAGCTGCGCTGGATCTGCCGCACCACGTAGGCGCTGTTCGCGTCGACGGGCGGGACGATCTCGACGGGATCGCCCAGCCCTTCCGCACGGGCGGCCGCGAGCACCTTGTCCAGGCCGACGCCGTGCCCGGCGTCACCGCCGGCCCCGGCCGCCGCACCGTGTCCCGCGTGCTCGCCGCCGGTCGCGGCCGCGGAGACGGACGGGGTGGCCTGGCCGAGCGAGGTGCGCAGTTCGTCGATGTTGGCGCCGGCGTAGGTGGACCAGGTCAGGCCGGTCGCCGAGAGGAAGACGAATCCGGCGGCGGCCCAGACCCCGACGGTGCCGTGCAGGCCCAGCGTGCGCCGCCGCCCGCTGGTGCCGCGCACCTTGCGCAGCGCCCGCCGCCGGGCGAACCACAGCACCAGGCCGCCGCCCGCGATCACCCACAGCCAGCTCGCCGCGAACTCGCTGTACAGCCGCCCGGTGTCGCCGAGGTGGAGGTCGCGGTGGAGTTCGTCGATCCAGGTGCGCAGCGGGAGCGCGCCGGTCGAGCCGTACTGTTCGAGCGCGCCGCGTACCTTGCCGGTGTACGGGTCGACGAACACCGCGAGGGTGTGGTCCGGGTTCACGCCCTTCACGCCCGACAGCAGCACCCTGGTGGTCGCGTCCGCCTCGGGAGACGGCCGTATCGCGGAGACCGTGCCCTCGGGGTGGGCCTTGCGGGCGGCGGCCACCTGCTCGGAGACCGGCAGCCTGCTGTCGCCCACCGGGACGGTCAGCTCATGGGCGTACACCAGCTTCTCGGCCTGGAAGGAGAAGGCGTACAGCAGACCGGTGGCGGCGGCGACCAGCAGGAACGGGGCGACCAGGACGCCGGCGTAGAAGTGCAGGCGCAGGACGAGGGGGCGCAGCGGGGCCCAGCGGCTCGGGGGTGCGGCCGGGACGGTGGGTTGCGGGGCCTCGTCCGTGGGGGGCGAAGGGGCGATGGACATCGGGGTCTCTCCGGGGGACTGGTGCGGAGCGGGGACGGTCCAGTAGTCGGACCGCTCGCCGGCGGAGTTCCCCGCCTCCGAAGTGACCTGAGTCACACGCCTCGCCATGGCATGCTGGCCCGATGGCATCTCCCAGTGATCACGCCCCCCTTGCCGAGCGGGTCGAGGAACTCCTCGCCCCTGGCGGCCCGTTGCCCATCGTCGCGGCCGGTGACCCGGTGCTGCGGCGCGGAACCGAGCCGTACGACGGCCAGTTGGACGCGGCCCTGCTGGCCCGCTTCGTCGAGGCGCTGCGGGTCACCATGCACGCGGCACCGGGCGTGGGCGTGGCGGCGCCCCAGGTGGGCGTCCCGCTGCGGATCGCGGTCATCGAGGACCCGGCGCCGGTGCCAAAGGAGGTGGCGGCGGCCCGGGGCCGGGTCCCGCAGCCGTTCCGGGTGCTGGTCAACCCGGTCTACGAGCCCGTCGGCACGGTCCGCGCCGCGTTCTTCGAGGGCTGCCTGAGCGTGCCGGGCTGGCAGGCGGTGGTGGCCCGGCCCGCGAGCGTCCGGCTGACCGGCACGGACGAGCACGGGCACCCGCTGGACGAGGTGTTCACGGGGTGGCCGGCCCGCATCGTCCAGCACGAGACCGACCACCTCGACGGCACGCTCTACCTGGACCGGGCGGAACTGCGCTCGCTGTCCTCCAACGCCGCCATGGCCGACCGCTGGACCCAGCCGACCCCGGCGACGGCGGCAGCCGAGCTGGGCTTCACACTGTCCTGAGCGCCGTCGCGCCCCGAAAGGGGCGCTGGGGGTACCCCCCGGCCGAAGGCCGGGGAGGAACCGCGTGGCGAGCCCCCACCGGCCCGCAGACCGCCCGCCCCCCGCGCCCCCGTCCGGCCCTACCCCCGGTAGGCCTCGAGCAGCCGCAGCCAGACCTCGCTCAACGTCGGGTAGGACGGCACCGCATGCCACAACCGGCTGATCGGCACCTCCCCGGCGATCGCGACCGTCGCCGAGTGGATCAGCTCACCCACTCCGGGCCCCACGAAGGTGACGCCGCGCAGGATCTCGGCCTCCAGATCGACCACCATCCGGGCCCGCCCCCTGTAGCCGTCGGCGTACAGGCCGGCCCCGGCGACGGACGAGAACTCGACGTCGACGGCCCGCACCCGGTACCCGGCCTGCTCCGCCTCCGCGAGGGAGAGCCCGACGGCCGCCGCCTCCGGGTCGGTGAAGACGACCTGCGGTACGGCGTGATGGTCGGCGGTGGCCACGTGCGCGCCCCACGGCGCGTCCAGCAGCGGCGTGTCCGCGACGCGCGCCGCGATCGCCGCGCCGGCGATCCGGGCCTGGTACTTGCCCTCGTGGGTGAGGAGTGCCCGGTGGTTCACGTCCCCGACGGCGTAGAGCCAGTCGGTGCCCTCGACCAGGAGGGTGTCGTCGACGGACAGCCAGGAGCCGGGCTGCAGGCCGACCGTGTCCAGGCCGATGTCGTCGGTGTGCGGGACGCGCCCCGTGGCGAAGAGGATCTCGTCGGCCTCGATGCGGTCGCCGCTGTCGGTCACGGCCACCACCGTGCCGTTCTCCCGGGTGACCGACCGGACGGAGGTGCCGGTGCGGACGTCGACGCCGGCCTCCTTGAGCCCGTCGGCGACGAGTTCGCCGGCGAACGGCTCCATGCGGTTGAGCACGCCCTTGCCGCGGACCAGGAGGGTGACCCGGGAGCCGAGGGCCTGCCAGGCGGTCGCCATCTCGGTGGCGACCACCCCGCCGCCGACGACGATCAGCCGGCCGGGTGCCTGCTGCGCGCTGGTGGCCTCGCGGCTGGTCCAGGGCCTGACTTCGGCGAGGCCCGGCAGGTCGGGCAGCTGGGCGCGGGTGCCGGTGGCGACGGCCACCGCGTGCCGGGCGGTGAGAGTGGTGAGGGTGCCGTCGGGGCCGGTCACGGTGACCGTGCGGGGTCCGGCGAGGCGGCCGTGGCCGCGGTACAGGTCGGCGTTGATGCCGTTCAGCCAGGCGACCTGGCCGTCGTCCTTCCAGTCCGAGGTGAAGTAGTTGCGGCGGGCGAGGACCGCGGCGGTGTCGAGGGGGCCCTGGACCGCCTGGGCGAGGCCCGGCAGGCGGCGGGCGTCGCCCCGGGCGATCACCGGGCGCAGCAGGGCCTTGCTGGGCATACAGGCCCAGTACGAGCATTCGCCGCCGACGAGTTCGCTCTCCACGACCGCGGTGGTGAGACCGGCCGCACGGGTGCGGTCGGCGACGTTCTCCCCCACGGGCCCGGCCCCGAGCACCACGACGTCGTAAGCGATGGATTCCGTTTCCGTCATGGGGCCAGTCTTGCGGGTGGTGTGCGCCAGGGCCACACGAGTGGGCAGCCGGAATACCTGCCCGGCCGGACATGTTGTCGCGAGCGGTTCCGCCCCGCCCCGGGGCGCCCCCCACGTCAGGAAGAGGGAAGCACGCATGAGCAGCACCGTGGAGCTCACCAAGGAGAACTTCGACCAGACGGTCAGCGAGAACGAGTTCGTCCTGATCGACTTCTGGGCGTCCTGGTGCGGCCCGTGCCGGATGTTCGCGCCGGTCTACGAGAAGGCCGCGCAGGACAACCCCGACCTGGTCTTCGGCAAGGTCGACACCGAGGCGCAGCCGGAGCTGGCGCAGGCCTTCGGCATCCAGTCGATCCCGACCCTGATGATCGTCCGTGACCAGGTCGCCGTCTTCGCCCAGCCCGGCGCCCTGCCGGAGGCCGCCCTGACGGACGTCATCGGCCAGGCCCGCAAGCTGGACATGGACGAGGTCCGCAAGAGCATCGCGGCGCAGCAGGACGGCGCACAGGGCGAGTAGCAGCCGACGGGGCGGCCGGGGCGCGGCTGTAGCAGTCGGCGGGCCGGGGTGCGGCCGTAGCGGCAGGCAGGCCTGGGGGTACGGCCGTCCGTAGCGGCAGGCAGGCCTGGGGGTACGGCCGTCCGTAGCTGCAGGCAGGCCGGGGTGCGGCCGTAGCGGCAGGCAGGCCGGTGGGCGGTCCCGGCCGGGATCAGCCGGACTCGCGTTGCACGACCGAGGCGCCGAGCACCCGGTGCGTCTCCGGTTCGGCGCAGGGTTCGCGCACCACGCGGTCGACCAGTTCGGCCAGCTCCCGGCCGGAGGGCAGGTCGATGTGGATCGTGGAGAGCCGGGGCCGCAGCAGCCGGCCGAGCATCAGGTCGTCGGCGCCGAGCACCGCGGTGTCCTCGGGGATGCGCACGCCCTCGTCCTGGAGAGCGCGCATGAACAGCATGGCGTACTCGTCGTTGTAGGCGAACACCGCGTCGATTCCCAACTCGGGCCAGCGGGCGGCGAGTTCGGCTGCCGACTGCTCGGTGTAGGCGAGCGGCACGGCGGTCACGGCGGCGTCGGTGCCGCGCAGGGCCTGGCGCACGCCTTCGAGGCGGGGCCGGGAGTAGGTCTCCAGGCCGGTCTCCTCGGGGACGACCACGCCGATCCGGCGCCGGCCGCGGGCGTACAGATGACGTCCGGCGCAGTGACCGACGGCGTCGTGGTCCATCAGCAGGGCGTGGGCGCCCTCGACGCGTTCGGGGCCGAAGGTGACCACCGCGCGGGCACCGGCCCGCTTGAGGACCGCGACCCCCTCGGGGCCGAGTCCGGCGTCGGGGACCAGCACGGCCACCGGCCTCAACTCCGCCCAGGCGCGGGCCGCTTCGTCACCGCGCAGGCCCGCGGAGCCGTACTGGACGACCGTGTAGTCGAGGCGGCTGAGGGCCCACTGGAGTTCGTTGATGAACTGCCCGTACAGCGGGCCCACCGCGATGGCCGGGGCGGGCATCAGGACCATCCTGCTGTGTCCGGCACGCAGGCTGCGGGCGGCCGCGTGGGGGACGTACCCGAGCTCCTTCGCGGCCTCGTGGACCCGGCGCCGGGTGGGCTCGCTGATCCGGACGGCACTGGTGTTGTTGAGGACGTAGGAGACGGTCGCGCGGGAGACGCCCGCCAGGCGGGCCACATCGGCGCTCGTGGGGACCGAGCGCGGGACCGGCGACGCTGCCGAGGGCGGTTTCGGGATGTGCACCATGACGTACGGCATCTTGGCAGAAGCCGGGGGCGGGGGGACCGGCGGGGCAAGGTGGTTGACGCTTCGACGAGTTGAGCCTTGATCAACCGGTCCGGGGGTCCTTCACGCGACCGGGCGAACATGTTCGTCACGAACTTGTTCGCAACGAACATGTTCGTTACCCTGGACGCATGCCAGCAACTCCCCGCTCCCGGCGGGAGCGTCCCGCCAAGCCCGCCCTGACCAGGGAGGGCATCGTCGCCGTCGCCGTGGAGATCCTGCGCGCCGAGGGCCTGCAGAAGGTCACCATGCGACGCCTGGCCCAGGAGCTCGACACCGGCCCGGCCTCGCTGTACGTCTACGTCCGCAGCACCGCCGAACTGCACGCGGCGGTCCTGGACGAACTGCTCGGCTCCGTCGGCCCGGCCCCGGCGGAGGGTGACTGGCGGGAGCGGCTGGAGCGGGTGCTCATCGCGTACACGCGGATGCTCATGGAGTATCCGAGCCTCGCCCGCTCCGCGCTGACCGCATGGCCGAGCGGCCCGCACTACCTGGACCTGATCGAGACCCTGCTGGGCCTGCTCGACGAGGGCGGGGTACCGCGCGAGCGGGCCGCCTGGGGCGTCGACCTGCTGCTCCAGCGCGCCACCGCGACCGCCGCGGAGCACGCGGGTGAGGCGTCCCAGGAGGACTGGGACGCCCTCGGCCGGGCGCTGAGCCGGGTGTCGGACCACGTCCATCCGCACATCGCCGCCGCCTCCGGGTGGCTCCTGTCGGGCGCACCCGAGGCCCGCGTGTCCTGGGCCTTCCAGGCCCTGATCAACGGCATCGAGCACACCGCCGTACCCGAACCCCACGACTAGGAGACGCACATGCCCATTCCCCACCACCCCGTGGCGATCGTCGGAGCCGGTCCCGGCGGGCTCACGCTCGCCCGGGTGCTGCGGGTGCACGGCATCGAGGCGGCCGTCTTCGACCTCGACGCGTCCGCGACGGCCCGTACCCAGGGCGGCATGCTCGACATCCACGACGACTCCGGCCAGGTGGCGCTGCGCGCGGCCGGGCTGTACGACGCGTTCCTCGCGCACGTCCACGCGGGCGGCCAGGCGACGCGGGTCCTGGACAAGGACGCCCGGGTCCTGCTGGACATCCCCGACGACGGCGCCGGCGGGCGCCCGGAGATCGACCGGGGCGACCTGCGCCGGCTGCTGGTCGGCTCCCTGCCCGAGGACGTGATCCGCTGGGGCGCGAAGGTCACCGGCGCCCGCCCGCTCGGCGACGGCCGGCACGAGGTGACCCTGGAGGACGGCGGCTCCTTCACGACGGGTCTGCTGGTCGGCGCGGACGGCGCCTGGTCCCGGATCCGCCCGCTGGTCTCGGACGCGCGGCCCGCGTACACGGGGGTCTCGTTCGTGGAGTCGGACCTGCCGGACGCGGACGTACGGCATCCGGTGAGCGCCGAGGTGGTCGGCTGGGGCATGCTGTTCGCGCTCGGCGCGGGCCGGGGCTTCCTCGGTCACCGGGAGAGCGACGGCAGCCTGCACGTGTACACGGCGCTCGAGGCGCCCGAGGAGTGGCTGGACGGGATCGACTTCACCTCCGTCGAGGCCGCCAAGCGGGCCGTGCTCGACCACTTCGGCGACTGGGACAAGAGCCTGCGGGCGCTGGTCGCGGACGCCGAGGGCCCGCTGGTGCCGCGGCGGATCCACGCCCTGCCGGTGGGCCACCGCTGGGACCGGGTCCCCGGGGTCACCCTGCTCGGCGACGCGGCGCACCTGATGTCGCCGTTCGCCGGCGAGGGCGCCAACCTGGCGCTGATCGACGGCGCCGACCTGGGCCTCGCGCTCGCCGCGCACCCGGGCGACACGGAGGCCGCCGTGGCCGCCTACGAGGAGAAGATGTTCGCGCGCGCCGCGCGGTCCGCCGCGGACTCCGCGGCGAGCGGCGCCATACTGCTCCGCGCCGACGCACCGCAGGGACTGGTCGACATGTTCACCGGGGCCGGCCCGGACGGCGGCGCGGCGGACGCCGGCGGGGTGGCTGTCAGCGGGGCGGCGCCGTCCGTGTGACGCGGTCGACCAGGTCGGTCCAGCCGGCCTCCAGGCGCTCCATCGGCATTCCGCACTGCCGGGTCAGATGGTGGATCTGGGCGGGGTCGAGGTAGGCGAGCAGCGTCTGCGCGAGCAGGTCGCAGTCGGCGTCCGGATCGATCTGCCGCAGCAGCATCGTCAGGTGGGTGCGCAGCGCCTGGATCGGCGGATTGGCGTAGCGCCGGGTGGGCTCGGGCTGGGCGGCCAGCTGGAGGTCCAGCTGCTCGGCCGCGCGGTAGAGCACCGCGACGCCGAACGCCCGCAGCCGTTCGACCGGTGGGGCGCCGGGGCCCAGGGGCGGCGGACCGCCCAGGAAGTCCGCCTGGAGCTGTCGCGAGGAGTGGTCGAGCAGCGCCATCAGCAGTCCGGTGCGGTCGCCGAAACGGCGGAAGACCGTGCCCTTGCCGACCTCGGCCGCCGCGGCCACCGCCTCCATGGTCACGCCGGCCACCCCGTGCTCGGCGATCAGCCGGGTGGCGGCCTCCAGCAGCCGGGCGCGGTTGCGGGCCGCGTCGGCGCGCAGGCACGGCCCTTCGGGAGCGGGTCCGACTTCGAGCAACTGCGGGGTGTCGAAGGGCTCCTGGGGCTGCGGGAGGGGCGGCAGGACGCTGGACATGAAGACAGCGTAAAGCATCCGGAACAGAACTGGACCGAGGTCCGTTTAGGGTGTTAGAAATTAACCGGACCGCGGTCCGGATTTATTACGGCAGTGTTTCACCCCCCTTGGAGTTCCCCATGTCTGTCCGCATCCTTGCGCTCGTCGGCAGCCTTCGCGCCGGTTCGCACAACCGCCAGCTCGCCGAGGCGGCCGTCAAGCTCGCCCCCGAGGGTGCCGTGGTCGAGGTCTTCGAGGGCCTCGCCGACATCCCGTTCTACAACGAGGACATCGACGTCGAGGGCGACGTCCCGGCCGCCGCCGCGAGGCTGCGCGAGGCCGCCCGGGCCGCCGACGCGTTCCTGCTCTTCTCCCCCGAGTACAACGGCACCATCCCGGCGGTCCTGAAGAACGCCATCGACTGGCTGTCCCGCCCGTACGGCGCCGGCGCCTTCGGCGGCAAGCCGGTCGCCGTCATCGGCACCGCCTTCGGCCAGTACGGCGGCGTGTGGGCGCAGGACGAGGCCCGCAAGGCCGTGGGCATCGCCGGCGGCAAGGTGATCGAGGACATCAAGCTGTCGATCCCCGGTTCGGTGACCCGCTTCGCCGAGACCCACCCGGCCGACGACACCGAGGTCGCCGCCCAGCTGACCGAGGTGGTCGCCCGCCTGCACGGCAACGTGGCCGTGGCCGCCTGAACCACCGCCCGAAGGGGGCCGGCACCCGCCGGCCCCCTTCGCGTCCCCCGCGTGCCGCTCCCGGTCACTCGATCCCGGCGAGCCGCTCGACGGCCGGGGCGGCGAAGGTCTCCATCCAGCCCGAGGTCTCGCCGAGGCGCGGGGACAGGATGACGGTGTCGAGGCCCAGCTCGGCGTAGCCCTCGATGTCCCGGGTGAAGGCGTCCAGGTCGCCGGCGGTGACCGGCTCGGCGCCGTACGCGATGGTCTTGCGGATGGTGTCGTAGTCCCGCCCGACGGTGTCGCAGTGGCCGCGCAGCACCTCCAGCTTGTGCCGCAGCTCCTCCGGGGAGGAGGGGATGAGGTTGCACGCGTCGGCGTACTGGGCCACCAGGCGCAGGGTCTTCTTCTCGCCCTGGCCGCCGATCATGATCTCGGGGTGCGGGGTGCTCACCGGCGCGGGCACGCAGAGCGTCTCGGCGAGCTGGTAGTACCGGCCCTCGAAGGGGCCGTTGTTCTCCGGGTCCCACATCTGCAGACAGAGTCTGAGCGTCTCCTCAAGCCGCTCGAAGCGCTCCTTGAGCGGCGGGTAGGGCACGCCGAGTCCGTGGTGCTCACGGTCGTACCAGGCGGCGCCGATGCCCAGGGTGGCCCGGCCGCCCGACACCACGTCCAGGGTGGTGGCGATCTTGGCGAGGAGTCCGGGGTGCCGGTACGTCACTCCTGTCACCAGGGCGCCGAGTCGCACGGTGGAGGTACGGCCGGCGAGGTAGCCGAGGGTGGTGTAGGCCTCCAGCATGGAGTCCTCGGCGCCGCCGTTGAACTCCATCTGGAAGTAGTGGTCCATCACCGAGACCCAGCTGACGCCCGCCGCCTCGGCCGCGGTGCCCGCGGCGGCGAGTTCGGCGCCGAGGGCGGGTCCGCCGCCGGGGTGGTTGAACCGGTTGATGTGCACGCCCACGCGCATGGCCGTTCTCCGTTCCGCCCTGAAGCTCCGCGCTGATGTCCCACACTGTCGATCCACGTCGTTCCACGCCGACGTCCGGCGCCGCCCGCCCGCATCCGCGCTGATCGTCGGCGCCCCCTCGACGCTAGATCCTGGAGCGCGCTCGAAGTCAAGCCCGGCTTCGGCGGTCCGGCGGGTCCGGGCGTGGTTCCGGACCCGCACCCGCCGGACGGCGGGGAGCTTCCGCCGACCGGCGGCCCCCGGGGGACGCACGATCGCCCGGATCATGGGCATACGAGCCGCAGAACCCCCGCCGAGGAGCCGCGATGACCGCCGTACCGCCCCCGTTCGACCCCGAACTCTCCGCCGCCCTGGAACTGATCAAGGACGCGATCTCTCCGTCGTTCACGCAGGCGGACATCGCCGAGATGCGGCAGGGCCCGGGGATACAGCTCCTCGCCGGGCTGGACCTCACCATGGAGGGCGCGTTCGAGGTGGCGGACCGTACGGTCCCCGGCCCCGCGGGCGCCCCCGAGATCTCGCTCCTGATCTGCCGCCCGGTCGCCCCGGCCGCCTCCGGTCCGCTCCCGGTGATCTACCACGTGCACGGCGGCGGCATGGTGCTCGGCAACAACCGGGTGGGCGTGGACGCCCCGCTGGCCTGGGCGAAGGAGCTGGGCGCGGTGGTGGTGTCGGTGGAGTACCGGCTGGCGCCCGAGCACCCGCACCCCGCGCCGGTCGAGGACGTGTACGCGGGGCTGCTGTGGACCGCGGAGCACGCGGAGGAGATCGGCGGCGACCCGGAACGGATCGTGATCGTGGGCGCCAGCGCGGGCGGCGGCCTCACGGCGGCCCTGGCCCTCCTCCTGAGGGACCGGCGGGGTCCGTCCGTGATCGGCCAGATGCTGCTCTGCCCGATGCTCGACGACCGCAACGACACCCCCTCCAGTCACCAGATGAAGGGCCTCGGCGTCTGGGACCACACCGCCAACGAAACGGGCTGGACGGCTCTGCTCGGCGAGCGCCGGGGCGGCCCCGACGTCTCCCCCTACGCGGCCCCGGCCCGCGCCACCGACCTCACGAACCTCCCCCCGGCCTTCCTCGACGTCGGCTCCGCCGAGACCTTCCGCGACGAGACCGTCGCCTACGCCTCCCGCATCTGGCAGTCCGGCGGCATCGCCGAACTCCACGTCTGGCCCGGCGGCTTCCACGGCTTCGACGGCTTCGCCCCCCAGGCCCCCGTCTCCCGGTCCGCACGAGCAGCACACGCGAACTGGCTGCGGCGGGTGCTGGCGCGCTGAGAGCCCGCCGGGCACCCGCTCAGCGCGGGTTCAGGCCCAGTTCGTTGCGGTAGGGGCGGCGGGGCCGGCGGTGGTTGTGATGAGGGTGGGGGCGATGGCCTCCGTGCGGGCCGTGTCCTGGCCCGCACGCGGGCGATGGAGGAGGGTGTGCCGGCCGGGGCGGGAGCGGTCCAGGTACCAGGTGCGGGCCCGGGTGAGGAAGTCGGGGGCGTTCTCGACGTCGTGGGTCCCTTTGCCGGCGTCCGCTCCCTGGAGCGCCCGGGCCAGCCGCCAGCAGGGCTGGTCCATGCTGATCGTGGTCCTGGCGGGGGCGGCGGCGGACGCGGAGATCGCCTTCACACCGCAACGGCCTTCCACGTAGTCGTAGCGGTAGACGACTTCGAGGTCTGCGGGGCGGTGCCAGGAGAGGGGGATCCTGCTGGTCGTGGTGTGGCCGGTGGCGGTCGGGGTGAGTGTGCCGGGCAGCGGTGCGCCGCGGGAGGCGCGGGGGCCCGGTGGCCGTCCACGCAGAGCCGGCGGGTCTCGAGGCCGCCCACGTCGGCCTGCCGGACGCCGGGGCGACCGGGGGCGGGGCGCCGGCCGGTGACCGGGCGGCCGCCGCTGAGGGTGACCGGCTCCAGGTGCGCGGTGCCGTAGCCGTACACCTGGTGGACCACCCGGTGGCCGAGGCGGCCGGAGTCGGCGGAGGTCGGGCGGAGGGGCGAGGTGAGGCGGTAGGTGCCGGCACGCAGGTTCACCGTGACGTCCGAGGCCGTGCCCGGGGCGACGGCCCGCACCGCGCGCTGGGCGCGGGCCGGGGCGGCGAAGGGGTGGTCGAGGGTGCCCGGCCCGTGGTCGTCGCCCCAGGGGGCCGTAGAACCGGGTCGGTGCCGGGTGGTGCGGGGCCGGTGCGCCGGCCGTCGATGCCAGGAGGGCCGCCACGGCCAGGGTCACGGCCGCACTCCCCCGTGCTGTCCTCACGTCTGGTACCTCCCGCTCGTCGGATGGACACCATCGACGGACGGGCGGGGTCGCGGGCGCGTCGGCCGGTCGTCTGTGCCCGGGCGTCCATGGTCCATGCCTCGGCATCTTTGGTCGCCGTTCGCGCGCCGGAAGGTGGCGGAGCGGGGCCGGGGCTCAACCCCCTTTCGCCGACGCCTTCTTGATCGCCTCCCTGATCCTGGAGTAGGTGCCGCAGCGGCACACGTTCTCGATGGCGTCGATGTCGGCGTCCGTGGGGTGCGGGGTGCGCTTCAGGAGGGCGGCGGCCGCCATGATCTGGCCGGGCTGGCAGAAGCCGCACTGGGCCACGTCGCAGTCCAGCCAGGCCTGTTGGACGGGGTGCAGGGTGTCGCCGTCGGCCAGGCCCTCGATGGTGGTGACCGTACGGTCCGCGCAGTCGGCGACCGGGACCGTGCACGGCTGGATCTCCGCGCCGTCGAGGTGGCTGGTGCAGGCGCGGCAGACGCCCACCCCGCAGCCGTACTTGGGGCCCGTGACGCCGAGCAGATCGCGCAGGACCCAGAGGAGGGGCATGTCGGCGGGGGCCTTCACCGTCACCGGTTTGCCGTTGAGGACGAAGGAATACGAACTCATCAGTGCCTTCTGGGGGTCGGGGACGGCGGCGGTCAGAAGTCGAGGGGGAAGCTGCGGGGCTTCCTGCCGGTGGCTCGGGCGTAGGCGTTGGCGACCGCGCCCGCCGCCGCGGGGACACCGAGTTCGCCGGCGCCGCCCGGATCCCCGCCGGACGGGACGACGTGCGCCTCGAACTCCAGCGGGGCGTGCCGCTGACGGGCGTAGTGGAAGTCGGCGAAGCTGCCCTCGCGAACCGCGCCCCGGTCGATGTGCAGCCCGGCGCGCAGCACGGTGGAGATGCCGTCGACGGCGGTGCCCATCAGTTGCGCCTGAAGGCCGCGCGGGTTGACGACCGTGCCGACGTCGGCGGCCATCACCACCTTGGTGACCCGCGGGTTCTTCGGGTCGGTGGCGTCGATCTCGGCCAGGCAGGCGACGGCGGACCCGTACTCCTCGTGGACGGCGACGCCCTGGGCGGTGCCCGCGGGCATCCGGCGCCCCCAGCGCCCGGCGGCGGCCGCCTTGGCGAGGACGGCCTTCACCGCCTTGCCGCGCAGAGTGTCACGGCGGAAGGCGACCGGGTCCCGGCCCAGCGCGCGGGCGATGTCGTCGACGACGATCTCCTCCGCCGTGCGCATGGTCCCGGAGTCCACCGAACGCCAGGCACCGAGGGGCACCGGCAGTTCGATGCCGCCCGAATCGCCGCCCACCCGGCCGAAGTTGTACAGCCCGCCGGCACTGGGCAGCGGCCGTACCACGCCGGATCGCGTGGTCAGGCCCTGCTCGTCGGAGGACTCCCGGACCGAGGCCGTCATGTGCTGGAAGGCCACCACCCGGCCCCCGGCGACGCCGGCCCGGATCCGGTGGTGGTCGGCGGGGCGCATCCTGCCGTGCCGGATGTCGTCGTTGCGGCTCCACATCAGCTTCACGGGCCGGTGGGCCGCCCTGGAGACGAGGGCCGCCTCGATCGCCTGGTCGAAGTTGAGCCGCCGCCCGAACGAGCCGCCGCCGCGCGTCACGTGGACCCGTACCGCGGTCCTGGAGAGCCCGAGCAGGTCGGCGACGGCCTCGCGGGCGTCCATCGGGGTCTGGGTGGCGAACCACAGCTCGGCCCGGTCGGAGCGGACGTCGGCGACGGCCGTGAGCACCTCCATCGGGGCATGGCTGACGAACGCGAACGCGAACTCGCCCTCGATCTGCGTCGACCCGTGCGGCGGGGTGCCGAGCCGGGGCACCGCGGCGCGCAGCCGGGCCCGGATCTCCTTGTCCGACAGGGGGACGAGCGGGCCGTCGGCCCACCTGATCCGCAGCGCGTCCCGGGCCTGGAAGGCGTGGTGGAAGGTGTCCGCCACGACGGCGACGCCGCCCGGGATCCTGACGACCGCGTGCACACCGGGCAGGGCGCGGGCCGCCGTGTCGTCGAGGGAGACCAGCCTGCCGCGCAGGGTCGGCGGCCGGGCCACCACGGTCGGCTTCGCACCCGCCACCGCCAGGTCACCGGCGTACTTCGCCGCGCCGGTGACGATGTCGCGGGCGTCGATCCTGGTCGTCGGCCTCCCGATCACCCGGTGCCGGGAGGCCGGCTTGGGCCTGCTCGACACGTCCGGGGTGCGGATCCGGGCCGCGCTCGCGGTGAGGGAGCCGAAGGTGGCCGTCCGGCCGTCGCGGGCCACGACCCGGGTGTTCCAGGTGCGCAGGGTGTGCGCGGGGAGCCGCCAGCGGCGGGCGGCCGCGGTCACCAGCCGGGCGCGGGCGGTGGCGGCCAGCTGCCGGGCCGGGCCGTACAGCGAACTGACCGAACTGGAGCCGCCGGTGTACTGGTTGCCCTTGCCGCGGGCGTCGGCGAGCGGGATCCGGACGTCGGCGAGGCGGGCGTCCAGCTCCTCGGCGATCATCATGGCGACGGCGGTCGTGATGCCCTGGCCGACCTCGACGCGGGGCAGCCGTACGACGACCTCGTTGGCGTCGGTGACCTCCAGGACGAGCATCTCGTCGTCGGTGCCGGTGACCAGGACACCGGGGGCCGCGGTGGCGCCGTCGGCCCGCGGGGTGTCGCAGCCGAGCGGGGCGGCGACCGTGAGGGTGGCCGCGGTCACCGTGTAGACCATGAATCCCCGGCGGGACGGTCCGGGGGCGGCACGCGAGGGCTCGTTGCGGTCCAAGCGGGGCTCCTGTCGGCCGGTTCCTGTGCCGGGGCTGTGTGCCGCCGGCCTCGACAGCTAGGAGGGGCGTGGGAACGCACGGGTTGCCTGCCGTGCCGGGCTCTCCTCTCCGTACCGCCGGATGACGCATCATGGCCCGTATGAAAGAGCTGGCGGGGCGGCTGGCCGCGGTGGACCCGGATGCCGGGGCCGCCGTCGCGGTCATCGCCTACTTCGACCGGCTGGCCGAGACCCGGGCCGGTCTGGAGGCGCTGGTGCGCGGGGCCGCCGTGCTCGCCGGGTGCCCGGCCCGGCTGGCGGACGAGGAGCGGCGGGTCCGGGTGCGGGTGGAGCCGGACGGCCGGCGGACGGACGTGGCGGGCGGCCCCGGGCCCGAGTGGCCGTGCACGCCGCTGGTGCCGGGCGGGCCGCCGGCGCTGTGGCTGGAGCGGGCCGGGACACAGGGGCCGAGCGTCGTCGACGCGGTGATCCTGGAGCGGGCCTCGGCGGCCGTGCGGTCCGTGCTCGACCGCACCCGGGGGCGGGCGCCGGGGCCGCCGGTGGACGACCCCGCGCTGATCGAGACCGTCCTGGACGCCGGTGCCCCGCTACCGGCCCGGCTGCACGCGGCCCGCAGGGTCGGCCTGGACACCGCCGACCCCGCGGCACGGTTCCGGGCGGTGGCGCAGGCCGACGGGCCACCCCGCATCGTCTCCGACGGACCGCCCCGGGGCACGACCGTCGGACGGTCCCGGAACACGACCGGCCGGCCGCCGCTGAGCACGACCGACGAGCCGTCCCAGGGCACGGCCTTCGGACGGTCCCGGAACACGACCGGCCGGCGGCCTCCGAGCACGACCGGCCGGCCGCCCCGGATCATGGTCGACGATCTGTCGGCGGTGCTGCCGGCGAAACGCGCGGGCGTGGGCACGGCGGTGGCCGCGGTGGACCTTCCCCGGTCCTGGGCGGCGGCCCGGACCGCGCTGCGGTTCACCTGCGACGGCGGCGCACCGGAGCCCGGCGGCCCGCCCGTCGTGTACGCCGACGACCTGGGCGGAATCGCGCTGCTCGCCGACCTCGTGGTACCCGGTGCGGAACCGGCGCCGGACGTCCGCGCGGTGCGGGCCGCCGCCGCGGACGCGCCCTGGATGCTGCGCACGCTGCACGCGGTCGCGTCGACGGCGAGCCTGCGGGCGGCGGCGGCCGGCATCAATGTCCACCACTCCACGCTCCAGGACCGGTTGACGCACGCCGAGCATCTGCTGGGCTGGCCGGTGCGCACTCCGCAGGGCCGGTTCCGGCTGCAACTCGCCCTCACCATGCACCATCTGATGGACAGCCGGTAAGGGTCAGTAGACGTCCCGGACGTAACGCCGGTCCGCGGCCAGCTGTTTGACGTACGCCGTCGCCTCGTCCTCGGTCAGCCCGCCGTGCACGCCGGCGATGTCCTTCAGGGCCCGGTCGACGTCCCTGGCCATCCGGGTGGCGTCGCCGCAGACGTAGAAGTGGGCACCGTCCTGGAGCCAGGACCACAGCAGCGGGCCGTGTTCGCGCATCCGGTCCTGGACGTAGACCTTGGCACGCTGGTCGCGGGAGAAGGCGGTGTCGAGGCGGCTCAGGGTGCCGTCGGCGAGCAGGGCGGTGAGTTCCTGCTCGTAGTAGAAGTCGGTGGCCCGGTGCTGTTCGCCGAAGAACAGCCAGTTGGGGGCGCGGTGGCCGCGGGCACGGCGCTCCTCCAGGAAGCCGACGAACGGCGCGACGCCGGTGCCGGGGCCGACCATGACCATGGGGGCCGCCGGGTCGGCCGGCGGCCGGAAGTGCGGGGCGCGCTGGACGTGCACCGCAACCGGCATGCCGGGTTCGGCGTCGGCGAGGAACGGCGAGCAGACGCCCTGCCGGGGCCGGCCGCGCAGGTTCTCGTAGCGGACGACGGAGACGGTGAGCGAGACCTGGTGGGGGTCGGTCAGCGGGCTGGACGAGATGGAGTACAGGCGGGGCTGGAGCCTGCCGAGGACGCCCGCCCACTCCTGGGCGCCGGCCCGGATCCCGAACTCGGCGACGACGTCGACCGCCTGCCGGCCCCAGGACCACTTGGCCAGTTCGTCCTTGTTGTCGGGGCGCAGCAGCGTGCGCAACTCGCGCGGGTCACGGGTGCGTTCGGCGGCGAAGCGGAGCAGGTCCGGGGTGACGCGGGTGATGTCCAGGTGGCGGGAGAGGGCCTCGGCGAGGGAGACCTCACCGACTCCGTTCACCTGCACCGCGGATGCGGCGTCCAGCCCGGTGACCTCCAGCCATTCCGCCACCAGGGCACGGGAGTTGAGGGGACGGACACCGAGCGCGTCGCCCGCCTCGTAGACCAGTGGGGTCTCGCCGTCGCGGGTGTCGAGGGTGAAGCGGCGGACCTCCTTGCCGGCGCCGGGCAGGCTGAGCAGCCGGTTGCCGACGAGGCGGGCGGTGGTGGGGGCGGGGCGCCGGGACCCGGGGGGCGCGGGGGGCGACACCGGGGGGCCGCCCTTGAGAGCGGTCAGCACCTGGTCCAGCCAGGCCGCCGCCTGGGTCTCGTAGTCCGGTTCGCAGTCGGTGCGCGGCGCGATCCGGACCGCGCCGAGCTCGTCCATCCGGCTGTCCAGGCGCCGCCCGTGCCCGCAGAAGTCGTCGTAGCTGGAGTCGCCGAAGGCCAGCACGGCGTACCGGCGGCCTTGCAGGCGCCCGGCGTCGAGGGCGGCGAGGCCGTCCCAGAAACCGGCGCCGTTGTCGGGGGCGTCGCCGTCGCCGAAGGTGCTGGTGATCAGGAGCAGGTCGGCGCCCGTGGGCAGGGCGGCCGGGTCGGCCTGGTCCATGGCGAGGAGGGAGGCCGGATGACCGCCCGCGGTGAGGCGCTCGGCCACGGTGGCGGCGAAGTCCTCGGCGTTGCCGGTCTGCGAGGCCCAGAGGACCACCACCTGGCGGCCGGGCGTGGGCAGCGGGACCGGGGTCGCGGCGGACCGGGAGTACATGCCGGCGAGGGTGCCGTTGACCCACAGGGCGTGCTCGGGGCTGAACGGCGCGTCCGGCGGCAGCACGGGGATGCCCGGGGCGCCGACCGGGACGCCGGCGAGGAAGCCGACCAGGTACCGCCGTTCGGACGCGGTGAGGACCGGCGGCGGGGCCGGGTCGAGGCCGAACACCGAGGCGGCGGAGGGCGGCGGCCCCGCCGCCGGGGGCGCGACGGCGGCGGGGCCGGGTACCACGACGGCGGCCGGGGTCCGGTCCGCACCGGGCACCTGGACGCTCACCGGCGTGGCCACCTTGGTCAGCGACACCGCGCACACCTTCAGCTCGGGCTGGAACGACAGGGGGTCGACCGCGTCGCTGGTCACCGCGTTGACGCTGAGGTACTCGCCGAACAGGTCGTTCCAGTGGAAGGGCGCGAAGCAGGAGCCGGGGAGCACCCGGTCCGTGACGACCGCGGGCAGTACCGCACGGCCACGCCGTGAGGCGACCTCCACGGAGTCGCCGTCGGCGAGTCCGAGCGCGACCGCGTCCTCGGGGTGGACCTCGACGAACGGGCCGGGGTCGAGCCTGTTCAGCTTGGCGACCCTGGCGGTCTTGGTCAGGGTGTGCCACTGGTGCTGGAGGCGCCCGGTGTTCAGGACGAACGGGTAGTCGTCGTCCGGCATCTCGGCGGGGTCCACGTGCGGCCGGGCGTGGAAGACGGCACGCCCGGAGGCGGTGGCGAAGGTGAGGGAGCCGTCGGCGTCGACGTACCGGACGGGGTTGCGGTCGGGGCCGTCGACGGTGGCGGCAGGCCACTGGACGGGGGCGGCGCGCAGCCGGTCGTAGGTCACGCCCCGCAGGTCGTAGCCGGTCTGCGGGTTGTGGAAGCGCTTGATCTCCTCGAAGATCTCCTCCGCGCTGTCGTAGCAGAAGCCGTCCTCGTACCCCATCGCGCGGGCCACGTCGGCGATCAGCCGCCAGTCGGCGGTGGCCTCGCCGGGCGGGTCGGCGGCGGGGCGGGCGAGGGTGAGGTTGCGCTCGCTGTTGACGAGGACGCCCTCGGTCTCGGTCCACAGGGCGGCGGGCAGGACGACGTCCGCGTAGGCGTTGGTCTCGGTGTCGGCGAAGACGTCCTGGGTGACGACGAACTCGGCGGCCTCCAGGCCCTCGATGACGGTCCTGCGGTTGGCGACGGAGGCGACCGGGTTGGTGCAGATGATCCAGCAGGCCTTGATCTCGCCGTCGGCCATCTTCCGGAACATCTCCACCGTGCCCTTGCCGACACCGTCGGCGCGGATCGAGCCCGGTGCCAGCCCCCACTGCTGCTCGACGAAGGCGCGGTCGGCGTCGACCAGCACCGACCGCTGGCCGGGCAGGCCCGGTCCCATGTATCCCATCTCCCGGCCGCCCATGGCGTTGGGCTGGCCGGTGAGGGAGAGCGGGCCGCTGCCGGGCCGGCAGATCTTCCCGGTCGCCAGGTGCAGGTTGACCAGGGCGTTGGTGTTCCAGGTGCCGTGCGTGGACTGGTTGAGGCCCATGGTCCAGCAGCTGGTCCACTCCCCCGCCTCGCCGATCAGCCGGGCGGCGGCGCGCAGGTCGGCCTCGGGGATGCCGGTGATCTCGCAGACGGTGGCGGGCGGGTATCCGGCGAGGAACTCCGGCATCGCCTCCCAGCCCTCGGTGTACGCGGCGACGAAGTCGGGGGCGGTGTGCCCGTTCTCGTGCAGCAGGTGGAGCAGGCCGTTCAGGAGCGCGAGGTCGGTGCCGGGCCTGACCTGGAGGAACAGGTCGGCCTTGGCGGCCGTGGCGGTGCGCCGCGGGTCGACGACGATCAGCTTCGCGCCCGCCTTCACCCGGTCCATCAGACGCAGGAAGAGGATGGGGTGGCAGTCGGCCATGTTGGCGCCGATGACGAGGAAGACGTCCGCCCGGTCGAGGTCCTCGTAGGAGCCGGGCGGGCCGTCGGCGCCGAGGGAGAGCTTGTAGCCGGTGCCGGCGCTCGCCATGCACAGCCGGGAGTTCGACTCGATGTTGTTGGTACGCAGCCAGCCCTTGGTGAGCTTGTTCGCGAGGTACTGGGCCTCCAGGCTCAGCTGCCCGGAGACGTAGAGGGCGACCGCGTCCGGGCCGTGCTCGTCGACGACCGCGCGCAGCCGCCGCGCGGTCTCGGCGACCGCCGTGTCCACGGCCGTGGGGACGGCCTCCTCGCCCCGCTCGGGCCGCAGCAGGGCGGTGGTCAGCCGGCCGGGCGCGGCGAGCAGGTCGGCGGTGGTGGCGCCCTTCGTGCAGAGCCGGCCGAAGTTCGCCGGATGCTCCTTGTCGCCGGACGCCTTCAGGACGGTACGACGGCCGTCCGGGCCGCTGCCGATGTCCAGGACCATGCCGCAGCCGACCCCGCAGTACGAGCAGACGGTCCGCACCCTGCGGGTGTCGGTGCTGCGCGAGTCCGGCGCGGCCACGGGCGCCCCCTGTTCCTGCTGGTCAGCCTCTTCCGTCCGGTCCCGACGGTAGGCACGGCTGATTACACCGGCGTCACCGCTCCCGATCAACAGGGGTTAAGGCCGCCGCACAGCCCCGCTCCGGACGGTGTGAGCGAGGACGCCCGCGACACCGGCCGGAGCGGTCCCCGGATGCGCCGTGCCGGGACCTGTTGCACGATGAGGGCGGCCGAGGGAGGGGCAGGCGAGGAGGACCGGGTGGACAGGGACACCTCCTCACGACGGCGGGCCGCAGCGGCGCCGCCGATCGCACCGACGGCCCCGACGGGAGCGGCCGCCCGGGACACCCCGGAATCACCGGGCTCGCGGAAGACCCCGAAACCGCCGGTCACACCCCTCGCGCGAGGCACACCGGCAGCGGCAGCCGCGGACGCACCCCTCGCGCCGGGCAGACCGGCACCGGCAGCCGCGGACGCACCGCCCGCCGGCATCGGCTACGCCGACATGTTGCGCGGCATCGTCGAGGACGCGGCCGTGGGCGTCGCCGTGCTCGACACCGACCTGCGCTACCTCTACGTCAACCCGCACATGGCCCGGGCCACCGGCGTGCCCGCCGCGGCCTACCCGGGCCGCGCCCAGCGCGAGGTGCTGCCGCACCTCAAACGACCCGACCAGGTGCTGCGGGACGTCATCCGCGACGGACGGCCCCGCGAGGCCGTCGTCACCGGCCGCACCTGGGTGGACTCGCCGTACCAGGTCCGGGAGTGGCGGTGCGTCTACCACCGGCTCGTGAACAGCGCGGGCCGGGTGGTGGGCCTGGCCGCGGTGGGCCTGGAGATCAGCGAGCCGCAGCAGTACGTGTACGAGCTCGAGCGCGCCCACCGCCGCCTCGCGCTGCTGGACGCGGCCGCGTCCCGGATCGGCACCGGCACCGATGTCGCCGGGACCTGCCGGGAGCTGGCGGAGTTCGTCGTACCGGAACTGGCGGACGCGGCCGGAGTGGAGCTCAGCCCGCCGGACACCGTGCCGGCGCGGCGGACGCCGACCCGGCTCGCGGCGTACGCCACCCGGCCCGGGCTGGCCACCGGTCTCGCGGCCCTCGACGCGCGCGGCGACCTGGTCGGCTGGCCACGCGGCACCGGGACCCGGCGGAGCCTGGCGGCCGGCCGGATCTGGCGGCGCAGCGCGATCACCGCGGCACAGTGGCGGTCGCTGGTCCCGCGCTGGGCGCCCGCCCGGGCGTGTCTGACCGCCCGGGTCCACTCCGTGCTCCTCGCACCGCTGGTCGCGGACGGCCGGGTGCTCGGCATCCTGCTGCTGGCCCGGGCCGGGGACTCCGCGCCGTTCTCGAACGAGGACGCCACGGTGGCCCGCGAGCTCGCCGCCCGCGCCGCCCGCGCACTGGACCGCGCGGTCCGCTTCGAACGCGAGCACACCATGGCCCTGGAGCTGCAGCGGGCCCTGCTCACCGAGCCCGGCCAGTTGCGGCAGCACGGCGGTGTGGAGACCTCGGGCCGCTACCGTCCCGCCGACGACGGCTCGATGATCGGCGGCGACTGGTACGACGTCCTGGCGCTGCCGGACGGCCGGACGATGCTGGTCATCGGGGACGTGATGGGCCACGGGGTGGACGCGGCCGTGGCGATGAGCCACTACCGTTCGACGCTGCGCGCCCTGGCTCTCGCCGGGCTCTCGCCGCGCCGCATCCTCCAGCACGCGGACCGCATGGTCGCCGACTCCGGCTTCGAGCGGGTGGCCACCTGCTTCCTCGCGCTCGGCGACTCGGACGTCGCCACCCTCACCTACGCCAGCGCCGGCCACCTGCCGCCGGTCTGGCTCTCCCCGCAGGGCGGGACACAGCTGGTCCCGGTGCCGGTCGGGCCGCCGCTGGGCAGTGGGCTCGGCCGGTACGAGCAGCGGGTCACCCCGGAGCGCGGCGGTGTGCTGCTCCTGTACACGGACGGCCTCGTGGAGCGGCGCGGCGAGGACATCGACTGTGGTCTGGCCCGGCTGACGGGGCTGTCGCTGTGTCCCACCGATCCGCTGGACAAGATCCTGGACACGGTCCTCGGGCGCCTCGCCGCCGGCTCCGAGGACGACATCGCGCTGCTCGCGGCGCGCGCGGTGCGCGGCTGAGCGCACGCCCGTACGCCGGGGCGCGCGCCCGCCGTGCCCCCGGCTGCCCGGTGACACCGCCGGGCGCGGCTCGTTCACCGCCAGGGGATCGACCAGCAGTGAGGACCGGGTATGGGGCACGAGGAGAACGGCACGGCGGCCGCCGTGGAGCAGGCGCTGCGGGACTGGCTGTCCCGGCACGCCGAGGGCCCGCTCACGGAGGTGCACCACTGGGCGCTGCACCCGCCGGGCAAACTGCTGCGGCCGGTGCTGCTGCTGGAGTCGGCGGCGGCGGTGGGCGGGGCCTACGAGCGGGTCATGCCCGCCGCGGTCGGGGTGGAGCTGGTGCATGTGGCGAGCCTGCTGCACGACGACGTCCTCGACGACGACCGGCTGCGCCGCGGCAAGCCGTCGGGGCATGCCCGGTTCGGGGCGGACGCAGCCGTCCTGGCCGGTGACGCGCTGATGTTCGCGCTGTTCGAGCAGGTGGTGGAGTGCGGTCGGCGCGGGGTGCCGGAGGCGGCCGTGAACCGGGCCGTGGGCCTGCTGGCGCGGGCCGGCGGGCGGATGGCGCGGGGGGTGGCCAGGGAACTGGACCCGGTCCCGGCGCCGGACGTGGTCGGCGGGTATCTGGAGATGGTCCGGCTGAAGACGGGGGCGCTGCTGAGCGCGTGCTGCGCCACGGGCGCGGTGCTGGGCGGCGGCTCGCCGGAGCAGGCGCGGGCGCTGGCCGGGTACGGCGAGGCGCTCGGAGTGGCGTTCCAGATCCGTGACGACCTGCTGCCGTACGGCCCGGAGGCCGGGCGGGAGGGCAAGCCCGCGGACAGCGATCTGCGCAACGACCGGCCCAGCCTGCCCCTGCTGCTGGCCGGGCCGGTCGCGAGGGATCCGGAAAAGGTGGGGCGACTGCTGGTGGAGACGGGCGCTTTGGCGGAGTGCACGCGGCTGGGGCGCAGTTACGTGGAGCGGGCCCGGCGGGAGCTGGAGGCGCTGCCGCGGGGCCCGCACCGGGCCGCGCTGTGCCGGACGGCCGAGGCGCTGGCACCCGGGCCGTGGCGCGCGGGCGGTGTCGGTTGACGGCGACGCGGCTGTCCGGTCACCTGGAGACGCTGCGCCCGTACGACCTGGTGGTCGCCCCGGTGGTCACCGCGCTCGGCGCCGTGCTGGCCGCCCCCGCCGTGCCGCCCTGGCGGCTGCTGCCGGCGGCGGCGCTCGGGCTCACGGCGTGTGCGGGGGCGCTCTACGCCGCCGACTACCTCACCCGGCACGAGGACGCCCGGACCAAGCCGCACCGCCCCATTCCCTCGGGGCGGCTGCCGGCCGCCGCCGCACGCCGGTGCGCGGTCCTCCTCTGGCTGGCGGCGTTCGTCCTGGCCACGCTCCTCGCCTGGCGGTCCCTGCTCTTCGTCGGCCTCGCGGTCCTCGCCCAGGACGCCTACGGGCGGTGCCTGAAGGACCGGGGGCTGTGGGGGGACGTGGCGGTCGGCTTCTCGGGCTGGTCGTGCCCGCTGCTCGCCGGGGCCTGCTGCACCGCGCCCTGGCCGCCGGCCCACCTGACGGCGCCGGCGCTGCTGCTGGGCGTGCAGGGCACCTTCGGCAATCTGCTGCTCGCCGCCGACGACCGCCCGCACGACCTGCGCGCGGGCTGCGGCACCCTGCCGGTACGGCACGGCTCCGGCCGGGCGTGGGCCGTGCTGGCCGCACTGGCGGTGGCCGAGTACGCCGGGGCGCCGCTGCTCCCGGTCCGGACCGGGCCGCGTACCGCACCGGTGTTCCTGCCGCTGGTCCTGGCGGGCGCGGCCACGGCCGCCGCGGTGCTCGTCACCGTCCGGCGGCGGCCGGACCGGGCCGTCGGACTGCACATGTACGAGCGGGTGCTGCTGCCGGCGGCCCTGTGGGCGCTGACCGGCGAGGGCTACGCGGCCGTGGCGGTCGCGGCGGCCTCGGCCGGGGTGCTGCGCCTGACGTCCCGGCCGATGCTGCGTCCCGGACCGTACGAGGAGGGCGGCGCGGTCGGTGCGTGACGCTCAGTCGTAGGTGAGGACCATGCGGAAGCGCGCGGCTCCGGTGAGCATCTTCTGGTACGCCTCGTCCGCCTGCTCCAGCGGTACGGTCTCGATCGTCGGGCGGATCCCGTGCAGGGCGCTGAACTCCATGGTGTCCTGCACGTCCTGCGCGGTGCCGGACGGATGGCCGCGGATCTCCCGCGCGGCCCTGAGCAGCTGGAGCGGACTGATCCCGAGCGGCTCGGGGTCGATGCCGATCACCACCAGCTCGCCTCTGGTTCCCAGCCCGTCCACGGCCGCCGAGATCGCCTGGGAGTTGCCCGCGGTGGCGAGTACGACCTTGGCACCGCCGAGCGACTGCAGGGCCTCCGCGACCGGGGTCTCGGCGGTGGAGTCGATGTAGTGGTGGGCGCCGAGCTGCTTCGCGAAGTCCGCCTTCTCGGCACCGCGGGCGATGGCCACCGTCTCGAAGCCCATGGCCACCGCGTACTTCACGCCGAGGTGTCCGAGTCCGCCGAGGCCGACGACGGCGACCAGGTCACCGGGCTCGGCCGGGCTGCGCCGCAGGCCGTTGAAGGTGGTCACGCCCGCGCAGCCCAGCGGCGCCGCGTCGGCCGAGGTCAGCCCGTCGGGTATGCGGGCCAGGGCGTCGACGGGCGCGATCACCTGCTGGCCGAAGCCGCCGTCGTAGGTCCAGCCGGGCACCTTCAGGTTCTCGCAGACGATGAAGTCGCCCTGGCGGCAGGGCTTGCAGTGGCCACAGCTGCCGCCGAACCAGCCGACCCCCACGCGGTCGCCGAGCCGCCAGCCCCAGTCCTCGATGCCCTCGCCGATCTCCTCGATCCGTCCGGCGATCTCGTGGCCGGGCACCACCGGGAACGTGACACCGGGCAGTGCGGCGGTGACGAAGAAGGTGTCGCTGTGGCAGATGCCGCAGGCCTCGACGGCGATCCGTACGTGGCCGGGGCCCGGTCTCGGCACCTCCCGCTCGACGATCTCGAACGGCCCGCCCAGGGCGGTCACCTGCGCGACTCGGTAGGTACTCATGCGTCTCTCCCGGAACGGGTACGACGGGTGGGGTCCGAAGCCCCCTCACCCAGCACACCAGCTCCGGGCCGATCGCGCGCGTCGAGGCCGCCCGTCGCCGCGCCCCTTCCCCGCGCCCCTCGCCCGCGCCGCTCGCCGGGCACGGGAAAGGGGCTCCTACGGCTCCGGCCCCGATCAGGAGGTGATGCCGTTGTACTGGTCCCAGGTGTAGGCGAGGTCCGGCGCGGAGGGCTTGCCGGGCCAGTTGAAGTAGTCCCAGACGAGTTCGGCGGGGTTGGTGGCGAGGTAGCCCCGGCCGGGCAGGTCGTCGCCGTCGTCCCAGGCCCAGGGCGGGTTGGCGGCGTCGGTGTCGCACGCTCCGTTGGCCGGGCCGAGGACGCCGCCGGCGCCGCACTTGGCGCCGTAGGGGTTGGAGCTGTCGTCGCCCGCGAAGTTGTCCGGCGTCGCGAAGAGCGTGGTGAGGGTGCGGTTGGCCCACATGCCGTCGGCGGCGAAGACGTCGGTCAGCGTGTACTGCACGTCGCGGTCGTTGGACCCGGACGGCACCTCGGCGGTGGAGCCGGGGTAGTAGACGATGCCGTCACCGCTCGCGTACTGGCTGCGTTCCTGGGACAGGTAGCCCTCGGCCCACGCGGCGTGGGTGTTCGGCTGCTGGGTGGTGAACGGGCGGCCGTGCCCGTCGTCGTGCGGGTCGCCCTGCAGCTTCAGTGTGCCGTCGACGCTCTCCTGGCCGCTGGTGAAGTCGCTGCCGGCGGGCACCCAGGAGTAGAAGTTGCTGTGCGCGACGGTGATCGCGGCCTTCAACCGGCCGTGCGCGGAGCCGTCGTCGGCCACGACGACGAGGACGCCCTCGGCGTCGTTCTCGTGCTCGGTGAGGTCCTCCTGGTAGTTGTCGAGGACGCCGTCGGACCAGTCGCGCGGGTGGAAGTACGTGTACAGCAGGTAGGAGAAGGACGGGGTCTGGACGACCGAGTAGTAGACGTGCGCGGCGAGCGGGAACTGGCTGGTGTTCTCCCAGTTGTTGCGGCCGTTGAGGTCGCCGTCGTAGTCGTAGGACGTGATGTAGTCGGACTTGCCGCCGAGCGCGGTCTCGCCGGTGGAGTCGACGTCCTGGAAGTTGACCGGCGCCCACCACTGGGCGAGGGCGGCGCGGTCGGCGGCGGCGTCCGCGTGGGCCGCGGTCGGCTGGGTGAGGCCGGCACCGCAGACGGCGGCGAGGGCGGCCGTCACGGCGAGGGATCTGCGTCGGGTCAGAGGCACACAAAAACGGTGGGGGCGGCTGGTTGCCACGGTTCCTCCGGGGGGCGGCGGAAGGAACCGGCACGTCGGTCAAGTCGACGTGCCGGTAGGGGAGTTGACGCGCGTTCCGGTGGTGCGTGTGATGCCGCGGGTACGATACAGCGCGGTACGGGCGGCCGGGCAGCCCTCAGCAGGTGATGGTGCCCCTGCGCAGCGCGTGACCGCTGTCGTTGCTGTCGTCGGACCACCACACGGGCTTGGTGCCGCCGCTGCACGCGTCGGAGCCGGAGACGGCGAAGCCCTCGTTGTTGAAGTTGTCCATGCCGGACGGCCGGTTGTAGACGGCCGTGGTGGCGAAGACGCCGGACGAGTTGATCTGCAGGGTGCGGTGCTGGCCGGAGCAGGTGTCGTCGCAGACCACCCAGAGACGGGACGCCTGCGGCTCCCACTGGAGCTCCATGACACCGGCCATGCCGCTGCTGACGGACGACACCCGGGTGAAGGTGCCGCCGTCCTTGAGGACGTAGCCGTAGATCATGCCGGTGCCCTCGACGCCGACGAAGAACACGCCGCCGGCGTGCGAGCCGTAGTTCGCGGGGTTGTAGGCGGCGCCGGTGGAGGCGTCCTTGAACCCGGCGGCGGTCAGGGTGGCGTCCGGGACCCAGGTGATGCCCTCCAGGCCGAGGTTGGAGCCGACCGACGGCAGGTCGGAGGTCAAGTTCCACTCGGTGGCGGCGGTGATGGTGGTGGCGGTGCCGCTGACGTCGTACTTGAGGACGGAGAGCCTGCTGGTGCCGGACGAGTCGGCGTTGCGCTCACTCGCCACGTACACGCCGCCGCCGGAGCCGGAGCCGGTCAGTGTGACGCCCTCGTCGTCGGGCGTGCCCGAACCGCTCGGGAACCTGAGCGTCTTGCCGGACGACCAGCCGTCGGCGGTGTCGGCCTTCCAGGCGGTGGAGCCGCCTGGCACCAGGCGCCAGAGCTTGCCGCTGTTCTGTGCCGCCCACAGCACGCTCCCCTCCTGGTAGAGGCCGCTCATGTCGGAGCCGAAGGCGTTCTTGGTGTCGGCGGTGGCGACGGAGCTGCCGCCCGGCCACGCGGTCGCCGACATGCCGCCGGAGCCGCAGGCATTGGGGGCACCGAGGGTCAGCGCGGCGGAACCGAAGGCACCGGTGCCGTCGGGGCAGCGCGACCACGACGGGTCGGAGTGCTCGGTCCAGCTGAAGCTGTCGACCAGGGTGGTGCCGTCCGCGAGGTAGAGGCGCGCCTCGTCGTCGGAGCCCAGGCCGAAGGCGTTGTGCACGTCGAAGGCGACGAAGCCGCCGGGCGCGAGGGTCGTCCCGGACGCTATCGCGTACTTGGAGCTGTCGTTGTCGTCCCGGAGGATCCAGCCGGAGAGGTCCACCGTGGCGGTGCCCTTGTTGTAGAGCTCCACGGAGTCGTTGACGTCCCCGGTGGTCACCACCTCGTTGATCCGGATGTCGTCGGCCGCCGCCGCGTGGGCGGGGGACGCCGTCAGGGCGCCGACGGCGAGCGTCGGTCCGACGACGGCGACGAGCAGAACACGGAGGCTGCGACGCCACCGGCGAGCACGTGATTCGGTCACGAAATCCGTCCTGGGGTTTCGTTGTGACAGGCCGCCAGGACCCTTCCTGCGCAGCCGGAACGGCCGCCTTCGCACAGGTGAGGGGGTGGTGAACGGTGAGCGAACCACCAAGACGGGAGACCACGATGCAGAAGTTCGACACCCCCGCCCCCGATCTCCGCCGTCCTGGACATCCCCGCCGGACGCGTCCAGCTCATCGCCGCGGACCGCGCCGACACCACGGTCGAGGTCCTGCCCGCCGACCCCGCCAGGAGCCGCGACGTCAAGGCGGCGGAGCAGACCGCCGTCTCCTATGCCGACGGCGTCCTGCGGATCGCGGCCGGGGCCTCCGGGAACCAGCTCTTCGGCGCCTCCGGCTCGGTGAAGGTCACCGTCCGGCTGCCCGCCGGCTCCGGCGTCGAGGCGAAGGCGGCCGGCACCGAACTGCGCGGGGTCGGACGTCTCGGCGACATCGTCTTCGACGGCGCCTACCGCGAGGTCGAGATCGACGAGGTCGCGAGCCTCCGCCTCACCGCGACTGACGGCGACGTCGAGGTCGGCCGGCTGGGCGGCGCGGCGGAGATCGGCACCGCCCGGGGCGACATCCGGATCGGCGAGGCGACCCGCGGCACGGTCGTACCGCGCACCCAGGACGGCGACATCTCGGTCACCGCGGCCACCGGCGTCTCGGCCACCCCGGACGCCGGCACCGGCCGCGGGCGTGTCAGCAACACCCTCAGGAACGACGGCACCGCCGAACTCGACATCCGCGCCGCCACGTCCCGCGGCGACATCACCGCCCGCAGCCCGCAGGCGGGCTGATCGGCCACCCACCCCAACGGGTGGTTCACATCTCTGAACCTTGCGCACATGTATGTACGCGTGCGTCGCCGCATGCGAGACTCCTTCAACTCCCGCGCTCACCAGTTCAGTTGGAGAGGAAGGCACCCATGCACATGTCCCGCAGGGCCGTGCTGGCCACCGCAGGCGGCGCCGCGGCGGCGTACGCCGCCGTACCTCAGTCCGCGCAGGCGCTCACCGGCCGGCCGCCGGCCGCGACGGAGGCGGTGCTGCGTGACGCGGCGGACTACGCGGTCGCCAAGGTGCAGGCCGTCGCGTCCGGGGTGAGCGCCTTTCCGGTCGGGACGAAGTTCGAGAAGTGGGTCTACTCCCAGAACGGCGACTGGGTCGGCGGGTTCTGGCCCGGCGTCCTCTGGATGAGCTGGCTCCACAGCGGCGACGACCGCCTGCGCACCCTAGCCCTGGCATCCGCCGCGAAGCTCGCCCCCCGCAGGTACGACACCGGCACGCACGACCTCGGATTCCTGTTCACCCCGTCCTGGGTCACCGCCTGGCGGCTGACCGGCGACACGTCATGGCGGGACGGCGCCGTACAGGCGGCCCGCTCACTGCTCCAGCGCTACAACCCCCGTGGCCGCTACCTGCGGGCCTGGGGTGCCCTCGGCACCTCCGACAACGCCGGGCGCATGATCATCGACACGATGATGAACCTCGACCTGCTCGTCTTCGCCGCCCGGGAGACCGGCGAGAGCGCGTTCATGGACGCGGCCGTGGGACACGCGCAGACCGCGCAGCGCCTCTTCCCCCGGCCGGACGGCTCCACCCCGCACGTCTACGACCTCGACCCCGCCACCGGCACCCCCATCGGCCCGAACACCGTCCAGGGCTACAGCCCCACCTCCTGCTGGGCCCGCGGACAGGCCTGGGGCATCTACGGCTTCACCACGATGTACCGCCGCACCGGCGACCACCAGTTCCTCGCCACCGCCCGCGCACTCGCCGACTACGCGGTCCAGGCCCTCGGTTCGGACCACGTGCCCGTCTGGGACTATCGCGCACCGCAGCAGCCGTACGACGTCAAGGACGCCTCGGCCGGGACCGTCATGGCCTGCGGGCTGCTCGACCTGGCCGCCGCCACGGGCAACCGGTCCTACCGCACCACCGCGCTGCGCATCCTCGGCGCCCTGTGCGAGACCTGCCTCACCACCGGCTCCACCCGCGCCGAGGCCGTCGTGGCCCGCTGCACCCGCAACCGCCCCGCCGAGGACGGCATCGAGATCTCACTCCCGTACGCCGACTACTACCTCCTCGAGGCGATCCTGCGCGTCCTGCGGCCCCACGACCTGGACCGCGCGATCGACCTCTCGACGGTCTGACGGAACGCCACTAGGGGGCGGTGCCCGCCGGCCGGGAGGCGTTCGCCGGCGGTGCGGTGAGGGGGGACGGCGGCGGCGGGGACGCTTCGCCGGAGTCGGCCTGCACGACGAGGACGACCGCGATGACCGCCGTGGTCAGGGCGGCCATCGTGGCCAGCCACCAGATCCCGATCGCTTTCGCGTGAGCGGCCATGGCACCCTCCTTCGACGCGGAGCGTACGCCGTTGCCCGGATACGGGACTCCCTTTTCACAGCACGCGACAGCCGACGCCCCACACCACCGGCCTCACCGCCACATTCTGGCGGTCTTCCCCGGTTGTCGCGCCGAATTGAGAAATCCGCAAGGTAATTGACCCGGTATCAGCGGAAACCGCCGGCGATCCCCGACCGCCCTGCCCCTCGCGCGCGGTCGTCCGACCGCCCGGGCGCCCCGCGTCGCCGGGGCTCCGTCCCCCACGGCGACCGCCGCATGCTCATGACCGCCCGGCGACGGGCTTGTGGAGGTGATGTGCGGGCATACGGGATTCCACCCTTCGAGAGGAGCCCGCTCATGGCCGGCATCGTCGCAGCAGTCCTGTTCTTCATCGCCTTCCTGATCAACGCCGCGGACATCAGCACCAACGACACGTTCACCTCGACGAACGTCATGCTGCTGGGGCTGACCGCCCTGGCCCTGCACGTGGCGGGGATCGGCACCGCCCGGTCGTACCGGCGTCGGCGCTGACCGCGGGCCCGTGACCGCCCCGCCGCGCGACAGGCGGACGGCATCACCCGCAACCCTTGTGACACCTATCGAATTTCGATAGATTTCCATCGCAACTCGATGGAAGGACAGGTCGTGGGAAAGCTGGCAGTGCACACGCTGCGCGCCGTGCTCGCGCTGGTGCTCACCGGCACCGGGCTCATACAGGCAATGATGGTCTGGACGTTGGTCAGCGGGAACGACCCGGAGGACGGGACGCTCCCGCTGACCGCACTGCGCCTGATCACCATCCTGGGCATGGTCACGGTCCAGGTCGCGGTGGTCTGCGTATGGCGGCTGGTGACGATGGTGCGGCGCGGAACCGTGTTCTCCCACGCCGCCTTCCGATACGTGGACGGCGTGATCGGCTCGATCGTGGCAGCTGCCCTCGGGTGGTTCGCGGTCACGGCCGTCAACGCGCCGGGCCAGCGGGACGACCCTGGCGTCACCCTCATCATGGGCGGCATCGGCGTCGCCGTTCTCGGGGTCGCACTCATCGTGCTCGTGCTGCGGATGCTGCTCGCCCAGGCCGTCGCCCGGGACGTCGAAGCGGTCCAGATGCAGGCCGAGTTGGACCAGGTGATCTGATGCCGATCGCCGTCGACATCGACGTGATGCTGGCCAAGCGGAAGATGTCCGTGGGCGAGCTGGCCGACCGCGTGGGAATCACGCCCGCCAACCTGGCGGTGCTCAAGAACGGCCGCGCCAAGGCGGTGCGCTTCGCGACCCTTGCCGCACTCTGCGAGGTACTCGAGTGCCAGCCGGGCGACCTGCTGCGCTGGGAGGCCGAGGGCGCGGCAGCGGCCGCCGGCTGACGCGGGCGTGGCCCGCGGGACCGGACCGTGAACCACGGGCCGGAAGTCCGTCCGGCAGGGCTGGGCCGATCAGGGGATGACGTGCGGTGCACGGAAGCGCGGCCGCCCGGTGGCCCGTTCGGGTGAACGCGGCACCGGACACCCGGCCCGTCGGCCCGGCCCGCTCGCAGCGGCGCCTGTGGCGGGCTACCAGATCAGGCACCAGTAGTCGCCGTAGTGCCCGATGCCGATGCGCCCGACCTGCGGCACGAGGCTCGGGTTCGGCTGTCCCACGGCCGACAGCGAGCAGACCGGGTCGCCGACCGTCCTGGCATCCGCCATCCGCTTGGCGGCCGCCACGGCCTGCGGCGACGTGACCCAGATGGTCGTTCCCGGGGCGATACCGGTAGGCGTCGGGGCCGGGGTCATGGGCCCAGGAGTCCGCGACGGCCGCGAGGTGACCGGGGGTGGGCTCGGCCGGGTCGCCGTGAGGGACGGCGAGGGCGGGGGCGCGCTCGGCAGCGCGGTCATGGCGGACGGCGGGGGCGGGGGCGCGCTCGGCCGCGCGGTCGTGGGGGGCACCGAGGGCAGGCTCGGCGGCGCTGTCGTGGGGGGCACCGAGGGCGGGCTCGGCGGCGTGGTCGTGGGGGGCGCCGAGGGCGGGGGCGCGCTGGGCCCGTGCGGGGTCACGGACGGTGTGGGCGTCGGTGTGTGGGGAAGGGCCGGCTTCGTGGTCGGCGTGTGCACCGGCGGCGGGAGAACCGGGGCCGTCGGCTGGGCCGCCGACCGGGTGCCGGCCGGCACCGGCGGTACGGCCGGGGGCAGCACCGGCGGTACGGTCCGGGTCGGCCTCGGTGCGGGGGTCCGGGTGGGCTTCCGCGTCGTCGGGGCCGGTGAGCTCGGGGCCGACGACCGCGGCGGGAGGGACGGGGACGGACTCGGCGCCGACGGTGTCACCACGGGGGGCGGCGTCGGGTGGGAGGCGTTGCCGCCGTGGTCGGACGACAGCAGCGCCCAAGCTGCCAGACCGCCCCCCAGGGCGATCACGGCCGCTCCGCCCGCTATCCACGGAGCCCGCCGTGATGGCTGCCGGTGCCGGTTCATGATTCTCACTGTCCATCCGATCGCCGACGGCCTCAAGCCGGAGCCGGGCCGCCGCACGCTTCCGGCGGCCGTCCGCCGGTGCCCCACTCCCGGCCTGGCACGGCATGCGAGCGGCCGCACCGGGCTCGTCCGGCGCCCGGTCGTCGTGGACACACCGCGGGGCCGTCCGGCACGCCTTCGTCCGCGCCTGCACGGGCCATCGGGCGCCGCGCCGGGCGGGGTGGCTCATCCCTGCGGGACGGTGTGTCCGCCTGCGTCACTTCGGTGAAGAGGCCCCGGTCGTGCTGGCGTTGGCTGCTCCTGTGTGGTTCTCTGTCTCCATGACCGTGCTTGTGACCCGCCGCCACGTGGACTACGTGCGTGTCACCACGACAGGTTGTCGCGCCGAGAGCTGACGCTCCGCTCCGGCCCTTCCTTCATCTCCCCTGGGCTTTCTCTCCCTCGGTTCCGTCCGTTCCGTCTCTCCACCCCGCCACGGCCGCGTGCCCGCACACGCGCGCCGTCGCACCCTCACGCCTGCCCGCACAAGGAGCACCCGCCATGAGCCAGCCCGTCGACTCCGTCACCGCCGGTCACACCACCGACGAGACGCCCGCCGGACCCGACACCTCGGCCTGGTCCTTCGAGACCAAGCAGATTCACGCCGGGGCCGTGCCGGACCCCACGACGGGAGCCCGGGCGACGCCGATCTACCAGACGACGTCGTTCGTGTTCCGCGACACCCAGCACGCCGCCGACCTGTTCGCCCTGGCCGAGCCCGGCAACATCTACACCCGCATCCACAACCCCACCCAGGACGTCTTCGAACAGCGCGTCGCCGCGCTGGAAGGCGGTGTCGCGGCCGTGGCGCTGTCCTCCGGTCAGGCGGCCGAGACGCTGGCCATCCTGACGCTGGCGAGTTCCGGGGACCACATCGTCTCCAGCACGTCGCTCTACGGCGGCACGTACAACCTGTTCCGGCACACGCTCCCGAAGCTGGGCATCGAGGTGTCCTTCGTCGACGATCCGGACGACGTCGACGCCTGGCGGGCGGCGATCCGGCCAGGCACCAAGGCGCTGTTCGCGGAGACGCTGGGCAACCCGCGCGGCAACGTGCTCGACGTGCGGGCCGTCGCGGACGCCGCGCACGCGGCGGGCGTGCCGCTGATCGTGGACAACACGGTGCCGACTCCCTATCTGCTGCGGCCCATCGAGCACGGCGCGGACATCGTCGTGCACTCGGCCACCAAGTTCCTCGGTGGACACGGCACCGCCATCGCGGGCGTCGTCGTGGACGGCGGCACCTTCGACTTCGGTGCGCACGCCGAGCGGTTCCCCGACTTCACCGAGCCCGACCCGAGCTACCACGGGCTGCGGTACTGGCCGGCGCTCGGCCCCGGCGCCTTCGCGATCAAGCTGCGCGTGCAGTTGCTGCGCGACCTCGGCCCGGCCCTCTCCCCACACTCCGCGTTCCTGCTGCTGCAGGGCGTGGAGACGCTGAGCCTGCGCATCGAGCGGCACTCCGCGAACGCGCTGGCGCTGGCCGAGTGGCTGGAGCAGCGGGACGAGGTCGCCGCCGTTCACTACCCGGGCCTGGCGTCCAGCCGGTGGTACGAGGCGGGGCGGAGGTACCTGCCGCGCGGTGCCGGCGCGGTGGTCTCGTTCGAGCTGCGGGACGGCGTCGAGGCGGGCAAGCGGTTCGTGGACGCGGTCGAGCTGTTCAGCCACCTCGCCAACATCGGTGACGTGCGCAGCCTGATCATCCACCCCGCCTCCACCACCCACAGCCAACTGGACGCGGAGCAGCTGGCGGCGACCGGGACCTCGCCGGGCCTGGTGCGCCTGTCGGTCGGTATCGAGAACCTCGCCGACCTCAGGGCCGACCTGGAGGCCGGTTTCCGCGCGGCCAAGGGCGCGTCCTGAACGCCGTACCCACCACCGGGGTTCCCCTTCCGCCGGCCACCGGGGCCTGGCGGGAGGGGGATCCGGCCGGGCACCGGCAGTGGTACGCGGCCGAGAAGCCGCTGTCCCTGGAGGCGGGCGGTGAACTGCCCGGCGCCCGGCTGGCGTTCGAGACGTGGGGGCGGCTCGCGCCGGACCGCTCCAATGCCGTGCTCGTCCTGCACGCCCTCACCGGTGACAGCCATGTCGCCGGAAGCGCCGGGCCCGGCCATCCGACCCCGGGCTGGTGGGACGGGCTCGTCGGGCCGGGGCTGGCGCTGGACACCGACCGCTGGTTCGTCGTCGCCCCGAACGTCCTGGGCGGCTGCCAGGGCAGTACGGGACCGGCCTCGCCGCGTCCCGACGGACGTCGGCGCTGGGGCGGCGCCTTCCCGTTCCTGACCCAGCGCGACCAGGTCGCCGCCGAGGCCGGGCTGGCCGACGCACTGGGTGTCGAGCGGTGGGCGCTGGTCGTCGGCGGGTCGATGGGCGGGATGCGCGCCGTGGAATGGGCGGTGACCCACCCGGAGCGCACCGGCGCGTTGCTGCTGCTCGCCACCACGGCGGCGGCGAGCGCGGAGCACATCGCCTGGGCGAACATCCAGCTACACGCCATCCGCAGCGATCCGCACTGGCAGGGCGGCGACTACCACGACACCGGCCACGGCCCGCACGCCGGCCTCGGCCTCGCCCGCCGCCTGGCCCATGTCACCTACCGCAGCGAGCCGGAACTCCAAGTCCGCTTCGGCCGTGCGCCCCAGGGTACCGAGGACCCGTTCGGCGGCGGCCGATACCAGGTCGAGTCGTACCTCGACCACCATGCCGCCAAGCTGGTCCGGCGCTTCGACGCGGGCAGTTACCTGGTGCTGTCCGAGGCGATGAACGCGCATGACGTCGGCCGGGACCGCGGGGGTGTCCGAGCCGCCCTCGGTCGCGTGACCGCCCGCACCCTGGTAGCGGGCGTCGACTCCGATCGCCTCTACCCGCTCGCCCAACAGGCCGAACTGGCGGCGGGCATCGCCTCGGCGGACGACGTCCGGGTCATCGAATCCCCCCACGGGCACGACGGTTTCCTGATCGAGACCGAGCAGGTCGCCGCACTCGTGGCCGAGTTGGTGCCCCGGGCCGTACCCGACGGCCCGCCGCAGCCTTCCCGTCTCTCCGCGGAACGATCCTGAACGGCGGTGGCGTGCGGCCGGGCCGTGCCGGTCACCTGGCCTGGGCGAGCTGGACCGCGTCGGGGCCGGCCGGGAAGCGGAGCTGGCCGGTGGTGTCGTGGACGGCTCGCCACACCGTCTCGGCGACGTCGCTCTCCCGGGTGAACAGCTCCTGGCCCGTGAAGTCGGCCATGGCCTTCCTCGCCCAGGGCGCGTACGGCGCCGGGACCAGCTCGTCGGGCGGGGTGCCGTTCGTCGCCCTGGCGGCGAAGTTCGTCGTCAGGCAGGCACCCGGTTCGACCGTCTTGGCGAACACCCCGAACGGCGCGAGTTCCAGGGCGAGGGACGCGGTGAACCCCTCGACGGCCATCTTGCTCGCCTTGTAGACGGCCGAGAGCGGCATGTGCCCGAGCACCACACTGGAGGTCACGTTGACGATCACGCCGCTGCCACGTTCCCGGAAGAGGGGCAGGACCGCCTGGGTCGTCGCCATCACGCCGAAGGTGTTGGTCTCGAAGACCTCGCGGACCCGGGCCATCGGGGTGCCCTCGAACACGCTGATCGAGGGGACCCCGGCGTTGTTGACCAGGGCGTCGACGGGGCCGGCCGCGTCCAGTGCGGCGGCGATGCTCTCCGGGTCGGTGACGTCGAGTGCGATCACCCGCAGCCGGTCCGAGGCGGGCAGGGTGTCCGGGCGGGGGGTGCGCATGGTGGCGACGACGTGCCACCCCTGCTCGTGGAAGTGGAGGGCGGTCCGGCGGCCGTAGCCGGAGGAGGTGCCGGTGATGAGTACGGTCTTCATGGTGTGGTCCTCACGACGGGAGGGGATCCGCGGTCGGACAGGCACTTTCCTGCTTCGCCGCGGAATCGGTAATCCCCATTGAAACGCCGCGATCTGCATAAACAGTAGAACTATCCTCGCTCACTCCTGCACGATCCTCTACAACGCGAACCTCTACAGCACTCCGGTCCGATCAGGGGAGGGCGCTTGCCGGCGCCTGAGGGGCGCCGCGCAGCCGGGTGGCGTCCCGGCTCGGGGGCGTGCCGAACTGGCGGCGGTACTCCCTGCTGAACTGCGAGGCGTTGTCGTAGCCGACCCGCCGGCCGACCCCGGTGACGTCGCCGGGGTGGGTGGCCAGGAGCAGGCGGGCCTCCTGGAGCCGGATCTGTTTCTGGAACTGGATGGGGCTCATCGCCGTGACCGCCTGGAAGTTGCGGTAGAACGCGGAGACGCTCATACCGGACATGCGTGCCACGTCCTCCACGCGGAAGGACTGCGCGTAGTGCTCGCGGATCCAGCGCACGGCCCGCGAGACATGGCTGAGTCCGCTGTCGGCCAGGCCGAGTTCGCGTACCGTCGCCCCCTGCTCGCCGGTGATCAGCCGCCACAGGATCTCGCGTTTGACCAGCGGCGCGAGCACGGCCCGGTCGCGCGGCTCGTCGAGCAGGCGCAGCAGCCGGACCACCGCGTCGAGCAGCGCGGCCGGAGCGTCGCTGACCGCGATCCCCGACGGCACGCCGCCGCCGGCCCGCGGAAGGTCGCCGGGGCCTGCCTGCAACAGCAGTTCGGCGACGGCGGACGGCTCCAGGGTGAGACCGAACCCCAGGGCCGGGTGCTCGCGACCGATCCGGGTGAACTGCCCCGTGACCGGCAGGTCGACGGAGGCGACCAGATACTGCCCCGCACCGTACTCGTAGACCCGGTCGCCGAGCGCGAGGCGCTTGGCGCCCTGGGCGATGACCGCCAGGACGGTTCCGGTCATCGAGGGCGCCGGCGGGTCCGGCCGGTCGATCTTCGAGATGAGGACGCCGTCGATGGCGGTGGTCCAGTCGGGCCGGGCGTGCCGGTCCAGCAGGCCGCGGAACTCGTCGAGAAGCATGCCCCCATTGCACCACCGCCCCGCCGAACACTCCCCCGGCCGCGAGGATCGTGCACGGGCAAGCGAGGATCGCTCTAACATCTGCCCAGGTCAGCGGGCTTGAATGGAATCACCGCACTCCACCACTCGAAAGAGGATTCCATGATTGCCGCCTACGGCTTCAGCGCCACCCTGACCGCCGCGCCCGGAAACGGGGACCAGCTGGTCGACCTTCTGCTGACCGGCCTGGACGAGGGCAGCCCCGGCGCGAGCGAACACTGCGTCGTCTACCTCGTCTCCCGCTCCGCCTCCGACCCGGACGTCGTCCACGTCACCGAGGGGTGGACCAGCGAGGAGGACCACCACCGGATCTTCGCCGGCGAAGCCGCCCAGGCCATCGTGGCGCGGATCGGCGGACTGCTGGCCAAGGAAGCCGAGTACACCGACTACGTCCCGGTCCGTGGCAGGACCGCCTTCTGAACCGCCCCCCGTCGCCTCCTGTCCCCCTCAGCCTCCCCCTCACCCTCATCGCCAGCCGCCACCCGACACCCGTCACTCGCAGAAAGGCCCGCCGTCATGAGCGCCGCCCGCCCCGCCCTTGACCCCGAACTGAGCGAACTGCTCGCCGACATGCCCCTCATGTCCCAGCTCACCCCTGAACTCCTCGCCCGGTTGCGGCTGCTCCCCTCCACCCCCGTCGACGACCTCCTCGCGCACCGCCGGGCCGTCCGGCGGGAGATCACCGTTCCGGCCGAGGACGGTGCCGAGATCCGCCTCTCGGTGCTCAGCCCCGCGCACACCGGCCATGCCGCCGCCCCGGCACCCTGCGTCTACTGGATCCACGGCGGCGGGATGGTCATGGGCGACCGCTTCTCGCAGATCGACATCCCGCTGGAGTGGCTCGACGAGTTCGGCGCGGTCGTCGTCTCCGTCGACTACCGGCTCGCGCCGGAGGCCAACGGCACCACGCTCGTCGACGACTGCTACCAGGGCCTGCTCTGGACCGTCGGACACGCCGCCGAACTGGGCATCGACCCGGCCAGGATCATCGTCGCCGGTGCCAGCGCGGGCGGCGGTCTCGCCGCCGGGCTCACGCTGCTGGCCCGCGACCTGGGCACCCCGCCGATCGCCGCGCAGGTGCTGATCTGCCCCATGCTCGACCACCGCAACACCACGGTCTCCAGCCGCCAGTTCACCGGCACACCCGGGATCTGGACCGGCGAGATGAACGCCTTCGGATGGCACGCCGTCCTCGGCGACCGCACCGGCGACGACGTGCCCGCCCATGTCTCCCCCGCGCTGGCCGACGACCTCTCCGGCCTGCCCGCCACGTACATCGACACCGGCTCCGCCGAGGTCTTCCGCGACGAGGACACCGACTACGCCGGCCGCATCTGGGCCGCCGGCGGACAGGCCGAACTCCACGTCTGGGCCGGCGGCTTCCACGGCTTCGACGCCCTCTACCCGCAGGCCCGCATCTCCGCCACGGCCCGCCGCACCCGCACCGACTGGCTGGCACGGCTCCTGTCCGCGAGCGGCACCGACGGCGCCGCGTAGGCGCGGCCGACGACGGAGTCGGCGCGCCCCACGCGGCCGCGCCGGCCCCGTGGAGAGGTCATGACCGGAACGGTACCGCTGCGGCCTCGGCGTCCGCGGACCCGTCCGCTGTCGTCGCGGCGTGCTGGAGGATGCGTGTACGGCTCCGGGAGCAGCCCGTCGAGCCGGGTGCGGCTCGCCGCCGTGACGACCGTCGTCGTCGGGCAGGCACCCGGCTCCACGTCCGCCACGGCGGCGGCCCCGGACCGGGAGAGGCGGCACCGACGTCAGGCCTGGGCGCCGGCCATGCCACTGGTGACGACGATCGCGGCCACGTCGCCGGTCGCGCTCCGCCCCAGCCAGACGACGCCGCCCGACTGCGCCGTGAACGTCACCAGATCGGCCTGTCGCGACTCGTCGCTGATCCGCTCGCACCCGTCTGGCAGCTCTCCACCGTCACGCGGCGCCCAACGGCCGTCCACACAGGTGCGAAACGGCGCGGACAACGTCGTCCACGCGCCGGCGTCGGCGAAGCAGCCGACATTGTGGTCCGCGCCGAACCGGGGAACCTCGCCCGGCGGCAATTGGTCGACGTCCTCGCCGAGACCCAGTGCCATCTCCCACCCGACCACGGCGGCGTCGCTGATGCGCAACCGGGTCGCCGCGCACTCGACACCGTCGAAGTGCTCGCCGAAGAACTCGTACGGGCCCGCGGTCCACGCGATCTCCACCCGGTGGACGCCCGGGGGGATGCGCACCGCCAGCTCCCGCGGTGGCCTCGTCGGCAACCCGCGCTCGTATCTCCAGCCGTCCTCGTCGTCCCACGGCGCGTCGACCACGAGACGGCCGCTGGGTACACGGATCGTCGTCACCTCCTCGACGCTCGTCACGACGACGGGCGTGGTCGGATCGTCGTACACCGTCCCCAGGTGCGCACCGGGCGTGAAGGCCGTCTCCAAGTACCAGGTGGCCTCCGGCCCGGCCGCCAGCCGCGCGTCCCCGACCCACGTCATGTCTCCCCCTCCTTGCCGCCCGGCCGGGCGCTCGACCAGAACGTACGCGGGCCCACTGACATCGGCACCTCGTGCAGCACCGCGCACCGCGCCCGCTTCCCGAGCCCCGCGCCGGGACCCGGAGCTCCCTCCCGCGGGTCGCCGACGCGTTCGCCCAGGTCAGGCCCAGGCCGTCACCGGCACGAACGAGCTGTCCCGGCGGAACAGGTCGGTGCCGTTCGTGATGTCCACGCGGAGTTGGTAGTTGTAGTGGCGCAGGTAGTGGCCCGGGTAGTTGTAGGACTCGAAGCGGACCGAGCCGTCGGCCGTGCCCGTGCGGGCGATGAACGTGGCGTCCTGGGCGAAGGTCGTCGTGCCGTCGTTCGTGTCGAAGCGGCCGCGGAAGTCGTAGTGGCGCAGGTAGTTGCCGGAGGCGTCGCGGAAGGAGCAGCCGTCGGCGTCGGCGAGGCCCGCGACGACCGTGAAGGTGGCCGCCTGTCTGTCGGCGGTGGCGCTGGAGCTGGTCACCACCGGCAGGTTGAGGAGGGCGGACACCTCTTCCCAGTACCTGGTGGGGTAGTTGGCCGACCGCAGGGAGCGGGTCGCGTTCTTCGGCACCGACGGGCCGCCCGGCACCGTCTCCTTGATCACCGTGAAGTGCCGGGCCGTCCCCGAGAGGGTCGGCAGGGCGGTCGGCGCGGACCACGTCGCGAACGTGTCGTGGCTGTCGCTGTAGTAGTAGGTGCCGTCGCCGTAGCCGTCGAAGAAGATCCGCCGGCCGCCGTTGTCGAGCTGGATCACGGAGGGGCCCTCGCGGTAGCTGCCCCAGCCCGCCCAGTCGCCGGTCCTGGAGATCGTGTACGGGCCCTCGAGAGCGCCGGCCGTGCCGTACTCGATGTACTTCGCCGTCTCGTTCTTCGTGAAGGCGTGGTAGGTCGAGCCGATCTTCACGATGTACGTGTCGATGTGGTTCGGGCCGATGCCGGAGAGCTCGGTCGGTGAGGTCCACGCCGTGAGGGCGGAGTCGGTCGCCGTCAGGACGTACGGGGTGAAGATCCACTCGTCGTCCGTGGTCGAGCAGGACACGATGACGTTGACGCTGCCGTCGTCGTCCACGAACCACTCGGGCGCCCAGGCCCGCGACAGGTCGGTGAGGGGGATCGGGTAGTCGTACAGGAACGTCCAGGCGACCCGGTCGGCGCTCCGGGCGAAGCCGATCGTGGTGCTCTCGTCCTGCCAGGTGTGGGTGGTGTAGGTGACGTAGTAGTAGCCGTCCGTGTGCTTGAAGATGCTCGCGTCCCGGATGCGGTTGTCGGGCGGCGTGTAGGCCGAGGACTGCAGGAGGCGGAAGTCGGTGGCGTCGTCGGACTGGTAGACGTTCACCGTGCCGTCGTCGCTGTTGAGGAACGGGACGATGGTGTAGCGGGTGGCGTAGCCGCTCGCGGGGGCGGCGTCGGCGGTGTCGAGCAGGCCGGGCAGTTCGCCCAGGGCCGGCGCCGACGCGGGCAGGGCGGCCAGCGCGCGCAGCAGGGTGCGGCGGGACGGGGCGGGGGGAGGTGTGGTCACGGCGGCTCTCCGGGGCTCGTGCAGACACGGACACGGCATTGCGTCCGGTATCTCGAACTGGGTTCGAGGAGTCGACGCAGAAAGTAGGAGTCACGCCAGGTGCACGTCAATGCTTTGGGCAGGACTGGGGCTCGGCTGGACGCCGCCTGTGCGAAACCTGTCCCGACGGACCCGGATCGACGTTACTCTCCGGTAAACACCGCGCCCCGGAGGTGGGTTCCCCTATGCCGTACGACCGTTCCGCAGGGCTCGCCGAGTCCGTACGCGCCCTGGCCGCGGGTGAACTGACCTCGCGTCAGCTGGTCGAGGAGAGTCTCGCGCGCATCGAGGCCACCCAGGACTCCCTCAACGCCTTCCGGATCGTGCGCCGTACCGCCGCCCTCGCCGAAGCGGACGCCGCCGACCGGGAGTTGACCGCCGGAGCGCGGCGGCCCCTGCTGGGGGTGCCGGTCGCGGTGAAGGACGACACGGACGTGGCCGGTGAACCGACCGCCTTCGGCTGCCCGGGCGAGTTCCCGCCGGCGGCCGAGGACGGGGAGGCGGTGCGACGGCTGCGCGCGGCCGGGGCCGTGATCGTCGGCAAGACCAACACGTGCGAGCTCGGGCAGTGGCCGTTCACCGAGGGGCGTGCCTTCGGTGCCACCCGCAACCCGTGGCAGCCCGGGCACACTCCGGGCGGGTCCTCGGGCGGGTCGGCGGCAGCCGTCGCGGCGGGTCTGGTGCCGGCCGCGCTCGGCTCGGACGGTGCCGGATCCGTACGCATCCCGGCCGCCTGGACCCACCTCGTCGGCATCAAGCCGCAGCGCGGCCGCATCTCCACCTGGCCGCACGGCGAGTCCTTCCAGGGCATCACGGTCAACGGCACCCTGGCCCGCACGGTCGCCGACGCGGCACTGCTGCTGGACGCGGCGAGCGGGAACCATCCGCAGGATCCGCACCGGCCGGCCCGGGTGACGCTCACCGAGGCGGTCGGCCGGGACCCCGGGCGGCTGCGCATCGCCCTCTCCCTCAAGCCGCCGTTCACCGCGCTCCCCGCCCGTCTGCAGCCGGAGGTGCGCACCCGTGTCGTAGAACTCGCCGAAACGCTCACCGAGTTGGGCCACACCGTCGAGGAGGCCGACCCGCCCTACGGCCAGATCGGGCTCACCTTCGTCCCGCGCGCCACGGCCGGGATCGCCGAGCGGGTCCGCGAGGTGCCGCACCCGGACCTTCTCGACCCGCGCACCCTGGAGGCGGCCCGCCTGGGCCGGCTGCTCGGCGGGGCCCCGCTGCGGGCCGCCCGGCGTGCCGAGGCCACCCTGCGGGGCAGGATCGGCGCCTTCTTCGCGTCGTACGACCTGGTCCTCGCGCCGACCACGGCCGCTCCCCCGCCCCGCGTCGGCGCACTGCTGGGGCTCGGCCAGTTCGCCACCGACCGGGCGATGATCGCCGCCTGCCCCTACGCCTGGCCGTGGAACGTACTGGGGTGGCCGGGGGTGAACGTGCCCGCCGGGTTCGTCGGGGGCGGGCTCCCGGTGGGCGCGCAGTTGCTCGGGCCGGCGGACAGCGAGCCGTTGCTGGTCTCCGTCGCCGCCCAGGTGGAGGCCGAACGGCGCTGGCACGAGCTCTGGCCACCACGCGCCACGGCCGTCGACGCCCCGGCGGCGTAGCGGCAGGCGGGGGCGGGCCGGACGCGGGCCGCTTCCCCGCCGCCCGCACAACTCCCTTTCCCGCCGCCTGACCTGCCCGTACCCTCTGACCATGGACGATGCGTCGATGGTCGGGCTCGTGGGGCGGGTCAGCGGAGCGATCGGGCCCGGGCTCGTCGGCGAGGTGATCGTCCGGGTCCGCGGGGGCGCCGAGCACTTCCTCGCGTACGCCGCCGACGGCACCGGCCGGATCGAGCGGGGCACGGTGGTGATGGTGGTCGAGTACCTGCCGCCGCGGACGGTCTACGTCACGCCCGCATACGACAGTTGAGCGGTCATAGCCCCAGGTGAGGGGCGCATGCGTCAAGATTGCAACAAGGAATCGTCAGCGTCTTCACCCGGCGCTCGCGCGGGCGCACACTCCCTTCGTTCGGTGCCGAAAGGGCACCATTCAAAGGGGGCGTATGCCGATGGTTGTCGGCGTCGTTGCGGGGGTGGCGGTTCTCGCCGTTCTCGTGCTGATCGGTGTGTTCAAGATGATGTGGCGGGTCGCCGAGCCGAACGAGGCGCTCATCATCTCCGGTTCGAAGCATCGGACCGAGGGGCTCGAAGAGGGCATGGGGTTCCGGATCGTCACGGGGCGCGGCACGCTGGTACTGCCGGGCGTGCAGGCGGTGCGCAAGCTGTCCCTGGACCTCAACGAGACCGAGTTGTCGGTGGACTGCGTGACCCAGCAGGGCATTCCGCTGAAGGTGCGGGGTGTGGTCATCTTCAAGGTGGGCGACGACTTCGTGTCGATCGCCAACGCGGGCCGCCGGTTCCTGGACCAGCAGAAGATGATGTCCGAGCGGGTGCACAACGTGTTCGCCGGTCATCTGCGGTCCATCGTCGGCGGGTTGACGGTCGAGGACATGATCCGCGACCGGGACAAGCTCACCGGGCAGACCCGGGCCGCCTGCGGCACCGAGATGGAGAAGCTGGGGCTCATCGTGGACTCCCTGCAGATCCACGAGATCGAGGATCCGACCGGGTACATCCAGAACCTGGCGATGCCGCACGCGGCGGCCGTGCAGCGGGACGCGCGGATCGCGCAGGCGGAGGCGAACCGGCTCGCCACCGAGGCGGAGCAGCAGTCGTTCGCCCGGATGGCGGAGGCCACCCGGGACAGCGAGATCCTCCAGGCCGGTTACCAGGCCGAGCGGGACAAGGCGGCCGCCCAGGCCCGTCAAGCGGGTCCGCTCGCCGACGCGGCCGCCCGGCAGGAGGTCGTGGTCCAGGAGACGCGGGTCGCCGAACTGGAGGCGCACCGGCGCGAGCAGCAGCTCCAGGCGGACGTCCGCAAGCCCGCGGACGCCAGGGCGTACGAGAAGCGGACGCTGGCCGAGGCCGAGCGCGACGCGCGTATCTCGGCGGCCCAGGCGAAGGCGAAGGAGACCGAGTTGGCGGCCGCCGCCGAGGCGACCCGGGTCAAGACGGCCGCGGGTGCCGAGGCCGAGGCGACCAGGTCCCGGGGTACGGCCAGCGCGGCGGCGACCCGGGCGACCGGTGAGGCCGAGGCGGCCGCCGCACAGGCCAGGGGTCTGGCGGAGGCCGAGGCGGCCAAGGCGAAGGGGCTCGCGGAGGCGGAGGCCATCAAGGCCCGTGCCGCCGCCCTCGCGGAGAACCAGGAAGCGGTCGTCGCCCAGCAACTCGCCGAGAACTGGCCGGAGATCGTCAAGGCCGGTGCCTCCGCCTTCGGCAACGTCGACAACATGGTGCTGCTCAACGGCGCCGACGGCATGGCCGAGTTGTTCGCCAAGGCGCTCACCATGGGCGGCACGGGGCTCGGACTCGCCCGGCAGCTGCTCGCGTCGATGAACCAGAGCGGGCAGCCGTCGGGCGCGACTTCGCCGGTCCTCAACGGGGTCACGGCTCCGAAGCCGCAGAAGGTGCAGGTGGAGGAGGGCGGCGAGTAACGGCCGAGGAACGACCCAAGCGCAGGGGTGCCTCCGGCCGCGGCCGGGGGCACCCCCCCGTCATTCCTGGGCGTTGAGCCGCCGCAGCAGCTCCAGCAGCGTCGCCCGCTCCGCGGCCGACAGCGCGGCGAAGCAGCCGTCGAGCACCTCGCCGGCCACCCCGTGCCCGGCCGCGAGCGTCCGCTCCCCGTCGGGGGTGAGGTGGTGCTGGATCCGCCGTCCGTGCCCCGGCCGCCGTTCCACCAGCCCCTGCGCGGCCAGCCGCCCCACCAGCGTGCCGAAGGCCTGCTCGCTCTGGAAGGTGGCCGCGGCCAGCTCGCGCGCCGAGGCACCGGGCGACCGGTCGATGGCGCGCAGCGCGTCCCACTGCGCCAGGGTGGTGCCGACGGCGGCGAGCGCGCTGTCCATCGCCCGGTGCTGGCGGTACTGGGCCTGTTTCACCGCTCTTCCGAGAACTTGCAGGTCATCGTGCATGGCTCCACTGTATCCGATGACTAAGCTTGTTTATATCAACATCCTTAGTTAGATTGAGCGGCATGACGACGAACCGCACCGCCCAGGTGTACCCCGACCTTCCCGTCTCCCTGACCGAGGCCGGTTCCGGCCGCCCGGTGCTCGTGCTCCACGGAGGCGGCGGCCCGGCCACGGTCGCCGGCCTCGCCGCCCGCCTCGCCGGGGCGGCCCACACCATCACCCCGGTCCACCCCGGCTGGGACGGCACGCCCCGCCCCGACTGGCTGACCGACGTCGACGACCTCGCCGTCGCCTATCTCCATCTGCTCCAGGACGCGGAGTCGACCGACGTCCTGGTCATCGGCTCCTCGCTGGGCGGCCGACTGGCCGCCGAGATGGCGATACGCGACACGGCCGGGCTGATCACCGGCCTGGTCCTCGTCAACGCGGTCGGCGCGGACATCGAAGGCGAGCCGGTCACGGACTTCTTCGCGCTGGACCCGCGCGCCCAGGCCGAGCACTCCTGGCACGAACCGGACCGCTTCTACGTCGACCCGGCCACCCTCCCCGCCGCCGAACTCGCACGCCGCCAGGCCAACATGGAGACCATGCGGCTGCTCACCGACGGCGGCAGGATGACCGACCCGAAGCTGCTCCCCCGGCTGGGGCGGGTGCGCGTACCCGCGCTGCTGATCTGGGGCGAGAGCGACCGGATCGTCACGCCCGGGTACGGGGCCGCCTACGCGAAGGCCTTCCCGCAGGGCCGGTTCGAGCCGGTCCCCGAGGCCGGTCACCTGCCGCACCTGGAACGCCCCGACGTGACGGCGGAGTTGATCGAGGCGGAGCTGCGCCGCACCGGGACCCCGCCTGCCCTCGCCGGCTGAGGCCCCTTAAGGTGCCCTCGTGACTGCGTATATCGACGACGAGAACATCCCCGGCCGCTACGGCTCCACCGCCACCACCGAGGCCGACCCGCGCGAGGTCGGCACGGTGCGCACCGAGTACGCCCCCGCCCACGACGGCGACCCCGACCCCGGTGAGATCGTGTGGACCTGGGTGCCCTTCGAGGAGAACGACGGGCGGGGCAAGGACCGGCCGGTCCTGGTCGTCGCCCGGGAGGCGGCCGGCACCCTGCTCGCCGTCCAGCTGTCCAGCAAGCGGCACGACAACGACCGCGAGTGGGTGGCGATAGGCAGCGGGCCGTGGGACCGCACGGGCCGCGACTCCTGGGTGGACGTGGACCGCGTGCTGCGGCTGCACGAGGACGGCATGCGGCGCGAGGCCTGCGCGCTCGACCGGGGCCGCTTCAACCTCGTCCGCCACCGGCTGCACGAGCGCTACGGCTGGAACTGACCCGGGGGCCCCGCCGGTTGCGCGGGTCATTCACCGCGGGCCGGTGGGGGCCGGCCGCGCCCACGCGGCGGTGGCCGCGTCCCCGCTGCAGCCCCGCGCCCCTACCGGGGCGCGACCGTCCGGAACGCCTCCGTGAAGGCACCCCGGACCACCGATCCCGGTGTGCGGTCCAGAACCCCGAACGCCACGTGGGCGAAGGCCCCCGCGAACCGTCCGCCGGGGCCGAGCAGCCCCCGGAAGGCGTCCGCGACCTGTGCGGGCTCGTTCTGGAACACCCCGCAGCCCCAGGCGCCCAGGACCAGCCGCCGGTAGCCGTGCGCGGCGGCCACCTCCAGGACCCGCTCGGCACGCGCGGCGAGGGCCCCCGGTAGTTCACCGACCCGCTCCGGGGCCGTACGCCGGATCACGCCGGCGTTGGGCGCGGCGGCCGTGAGGAAGCCCGCGCGGTAGGGCTCGGCGAGCAGGGCGCCCCGGTCGTCACGGAAGACCGGAACGGCCGGGGAGTGGATCACGCGGTCCGTGTAGAAGGGGTCGCGGTGCGCGCGGTGGTGCTCGTAGTAACCGGCGGCCTCGCGCACGCACGCGTACAGCGCGGAGGCCCGGCAGAGGGCCTCCTCCTGCGCCTGGGCGCCGTTCAGGTAGCCGCCGCCCGGGTTGCGGGCGGAGGCGAAGTTGAGCACGGCCACCGGCGCGTCGGCGAGGCGGCGGGCGGCCTCCAGGCTGCTCTCGCCGGTGACCTCGAAGACGGTGTCCGAGTCCGGGCCGGGGGCTGTGGGGACCGGTACCGGTGCCGGGCCGTACAGCCGCGTCCCCGCCCGGGCGGCCGCGATGTCGGCGGCCAGCAGGACTTCCCGCCCGTCGGGCGTGCGGTAGCTGCCCGCCGCCACGATCTCCTCGGTCTGCCGTGCGATGCCGCGCAGGCGCGCGCTCATGGCGCCACCCCCGTGGACGCCATGGCCGCGGCCCGCGCGGCCTCCCCCGTCGTGCTCATGCACGCATCCTGGGTGATGCTGGTGGTGCCGTGCAACGGAGTTTCCCTGGCCCGAAACGGCCGGAAACACGCAAGGAAGCCGAGGTTACCGATCTAGAACGTCCCGATAGGCACCCTTGTGCGAATCGACGTGACGGTCTTGGGTGGGACGGACGATGCCGCCCCGGGCGTATCCCCGGCCGGGACGGCGGCATGGTGGAATCTCAGGAGGATCCCGACATGTCCGACTCGATATCCGACAGCGGCGACTGTACCGACGGGTCGGTGCGAACCGACTTCTCGGACGACCGCACGGCTGTCACCGAAGCCGAGGTGGAAGCCCTGGTCAAGGGCATCTGCTTCAAGACCGGCCCACCCCGCACGCTCGGGGTCGAGGTGGAATGGCTGGTCCACGAGCTGCGCGCACCGCAGCTCCCGGTGACACCCGAACGACTCGACGCGGCCTACGCCGCACTGCGCACGGTGCCCCTGGGGTCGGCGCTCACCGTCGAACCCGGCGGCCAGCTGGAGCTCAGCTCGCCGCCCGCCGCCTCCCTCACGGAGTGCGTCGGCACCGTCTCCGCCGACCTGGACGCCGTCCGCAAGGTCCTCGCAGCACAGGACCTCGGGCTCGTGGGCGTCGGTCACGATCCCTGGCACACTCCCCGCCGTTTCCTGCGCGAGCCGCGCTACGACGCGATGGAGCGCTGCCTGGACCGTACCGGCACGGCGGGCCGCCACATGATGTGCTCCTCGGCGTCCGTCCAGGTCTGCGTGGACGCCGGCCACGAGGAGCCCGGCCCGCTCGGCCACACCCGGCGCTGGTGGCTGGCCCATCAGCTGGGCCCGGTGCTGGTGGCCGCGTTCGCGAACTCCCCACTGGTCGGGCACCGGCCCACCGGCTGGGTCTCCACCCGGCAGCTGCTGTGGATGGAGATCGGCGCGGGCCGCGCAGGCGCGCCCCCGCTGGACGGCGACCCGCGCACCGCCTGGGCCCGGCACGTCCTCGACGCACCGGTGATGTGCGTACGGCGGGACGGCGGCCCCTGGGAAGTCCCCGAGGGGCTGACCTTCCGGGACTGGACCCGGTCGGGGACGCCCGGCCCGCCCACCGGCGCGGATCTCGCGTACCACCTGACCACGCTGTTCCCGCCGGTCAGGCCGCGCGGTCACCTGGAGTTGCGGATGATCGACGCGCAGCCCGGTGACGACGGGTGGATCGTGCCGCTGGCGGTGACGGCGGCGCTGTTCGACGACCCGGAGGCCGCGGAGACCGCGTACCGGACGGTGAAACCGCTGGCCGAGCGGGCGGGGTCACGGCCCGCCCCGAACAACCCGCTGTGGCTCGACGCGGCCCGTTCCGGGCTCCGCGACCCGGAGCTGCACGAGGCAGCCGTCGCCTGTTTCACGGCGGCGCTCGCCGCCCTGCCACGGATCGGCGCGAGCTCCGAGGTGGTGGACGCCGTGGCGGCGTTCCGGGACCGGTACGTGCTGCGCGGCCGCTGCCCGGCCGACGACCTGCTGGACCGACTGCGCGGCACGGCCGGTCGCGCCCATGGGAAGGACATCAGCGCATGACCGAGACCGACGTCGACATCGATATCGAGACCCTGCGGGACCGGGCGCTGAAGTCCCTGACCACGGCCCGCGACCGCACCACGCTGCTGACCAGCTGCGTGGAGGGGCCCGACCTCACCGCCCAGCACTCCCCGCTGATGTCCCCGCTGGTCTGGGACCTCGCGCACATCGGCAACCAGGAGGAGCTCTGGCTGCTGCGCAACGTCGGCGGCCGGGAGGCGATGCGGCCCGAGATCGACAGCCTCTACGACGCCTTCGAGCACCCGCGCTCCGAGCGGCCCTCGCTGCCGCTGCTGCCGCCCGCCGAGGCCCGGCAGTACGCGGCCGAGGTACGCGGCCGGGCCCTGGACCTGCTGGAGGGCGCGGCGTTCAGCGGCACCCGGCTGACCGAGGCGGGCTTCGCCTTCGGGATGATCGCGCAGCACGAACAGCAGCACGACGAGACGATGCTGATCACCCATCAGCTCCGCAAGGGCCCCCAGGCCCTGACCGCCCCGGACCCGGCTCCGGCGCCGCCGTTCACCGGCCCGTCCGAAGTCCTGGTCCCCGGAGGCCCGTTCACCATGGGCACCTCCACCGAGCCCTGGGCGCTGGACAACGAACGCCCCGCGCACCGGCGGGAGGTGGCGCCCTACTGGATCGACACCACCCCGGTGACCAACGGTCGGTACCTGGCGTTCATCGAGGACGGCGGTTACGAGCAGGAGCGCTGGTGGACGCCCGAGGGCTGGGCGCACGTCCGGAAGCACTCGATCACCGCGCCGCACTTCTGGCACCGGGAGGGCGGCCAGTGGCTGCGCCGCCGGTTCGGGGTCACGGAGGTCGTGCCGCCCGAGGAGCCGGTGCTGCACGTGTGCTGGTACGAGGCGGACGCCTACGCCCGCTGGGCCGGCCGCCGGCTGCCCACCGAGGCCGAGTGGGAGAAGGCCGCCCGGCACCACCCCGGCGAGAGCCGGTCCCGGCGCTACCCGTGGGGCGACGCCGACCCGGCGCCGCACCACGCCAACCTGGGCCAGCGGCATCTGCGCCCGGCCCCGGCGGGCAGCTACCCGGAGGGCGAATCGCCGCTCGGCGTAAGGCAGTTGATCGGCGACGTCTGGGAGTGGACGGCCAGCGACTTCCTCCCCTACCCCGGCTTCACCGCCTTCCCGTACAAGGAGTACTCGGAGGTGTTCTTCGGGCCCGAGTACAAGGTGCTGCGCGGTGGTTCGTTCGCCGTGGACCAGGTGGCCTGCCGGGGGACGTTCCGCAACTGGGACTACCCGATCCGGCGGCAGATCTTCTCCGGATTCCGCACCGCGCGGTCGGCGGAGGCCTCCTGATGTGCCGTCACCTGGCCTGTCTGGGACCCGAGGAGCCGCTCGGCCGGGTCCTCGTCGAGCCCGAGCACTCCCTGTACCGGCAGTCGTGGGCACCCCGCTGCCAGCGGTACGGGACGGTGAACGCGGACGGCTTCGGCGTGGGCTGGTACGCCCCGGACGATCCGCAGCCGGCCCGCTACCGGCGCGCCGGGCCGGTCTGGGCCGATCAGTCCTTCGCCGACCTGGCCCGGGTCGTGCGCACCGGCGCGCTGCTGGCCGCCGTCCGGGACGCGACCCTGGCGGGCGCGGACGCGGAGGCCGCGGCGGCGCCGTTCGCCGCGGGCCGCTGGCTGTTCAGCCACAACGGGGCGATCCCCGGGTGGCCCGGGGCCATGGCACCCCTGGTCCCGCTGCTGCCCCCGGCCGACCTGCTGTCGCTGGAGGCCCGCACCGACTCGGCGTTCGTCTGGGCGCTGGCCCTGCACCGGCTGCGGTCCGGCACGGAGCCGGGCCGCGCCCTTGCCGAAACGGTTCAGCAGGTGGCCGAGGCAGCCCCCTCGGCCCGGCTCAACCTCCTGCTCACCGACGGCGAGACCATCACCGCCACCGCCTGGGGCGACAGCCTCCACTACCTCGCGGAACCCGGCCTGCGCACCGTCGTCGCCTCCGAGCCGTACGACGACGACCCGCGCTGGCAGGAGGTCCCCGACCGCACGCTGCTCACCGCGAGCCGCGCGGGCGTCGTCCTCACGCCCGTCGAGAACCCGGTCGAGGACCTGGCATCGGTACCACCTAAGGAGCCCTGTACGTGAGTCCCTTCCGTGTCACCCGCACCCTTCCCGAGGACGCGACGGACGCCGCGCTGCGCGCCGATGTCCTGACCGGCCTCACCGCCACGCCCAAGACGCTGCCGCCGAAGTGGTTCTACGACGCCCGGGGCAGCGAGCTGTTCGAGCAGATCACCGAGCTGCCCGAGTACTACCCGACCCGGGCCGAGCGGGAGATCCTGCACGCCCGGTCCGGCGAGATCGCCGCCGCGAGCGGTGCCCGCACCCTGGTGGAACTGGGCTCGGGCTCCTCCGAGAAGACCCGCCTGCTCATCGACGCGCTCAGCGCCCTCGAGGTGTACGTCCCGGTCGACGTCAGCGAGAGCGCGCTGACCCAGGCCGGCGAGGCGCTCGTCGCGGAGCGGCCGGGGCTGTCCGTGCACGCCCTGATCGCCGACTTCACCGGCCGCCTCGAACTGCCCGAGACGCCGGGACCCCGGCTCCTGGTGTTCCTCGGCGGCACGATCGGCAACCTGCTGCCCGCCGAGCGGGCGGAGTTCCTGGCCGCGATGCGCAGGCGGCTCGCGCCCGGCGACGCGCTGCTGCTCGGTACCGACCTGGTCAAGGACGAGGGGGTGCTGGTCCGGGCGTACGACGACGCGGCCGGGGTCACGGCCGCGTTCAACAAGAACGTCCTCGCCGTCGTGGACCGGGAGCTGGACGCGGACTTCGACCCGGAGGCCTTCGACCACGTCGCCCTGTGGGACGCGGAGAACGAGTGGATCGAGATGCGGCTGCGGTCCCGGGTGGCGCAGACCGTGAAGGTGCCGGCGCTCGATCTGGCCGTGGACTTCGCGGCGGGCGAGGAGCTGCGCACCGAGGTGTCGGCGAAGTTCCGGCGGGCCGGGGTCACCACGGAACTGGCCGGCGCCGGGCTGGAGCTGACGCACTGGTGGACCGACGCGCAGGAGCGCTTCGCGCTGTCGCTGAGCGTGGCCCGCTGAGTGCTCCGCGGACGCGCCGTGTCGTCGGTGGTCTGCGACGCCGTCATGGCTGGTCGCGCAGTTCCCCATGCGCCTGTGGGGCGCTGCGGAACCGGGCGCCGGTCACCCGAAGTCCGGTGCGAGTAGTTCGGTGATGCGGCGGGAGGCGCGGCGGGCCTCGGTCTCGGGGTCCGCTCCGCCGAGCACCTTGGTCATGTAGCCCTTGATCGGGTTGTCGGCCTCCACCGCCGGCCAGTCCGGGGTGTGGGGGGTCGCCCGCCCTCGCGCGGCGCCCGCCGCCATGGCGGCGGCCCCCTCCTCGCCCGCCACCGCGCCCGCCAGCGTGGTCTTGTTGGGCACGTAGTCCATGGTGCGCGCCAGGTCGGTGTCCCACTTGGCGCCGGTCAGCGCGCCCACGACGGCGGTCGCGTCGTAGGGCCGGTCGGTGTTCTGCGGTACGACGAGGTCGGAGCCGCCGGTGAAGACGGCACCGGGGTGGTCCGCGGTGAGTCCCGGCACCGGGAAGTAGCCGATCTCGTCCTTCAGTTCGGGATTCTCCTGCACGACGGACTGGGCGAGCCCGGGCACCGCGACGATCTGCGCGACCTGTCCGCCGGCGAACACCTGGGCCTGGGGCGGGTGTTCCTCGTCGGCGTCGACCGGGCCCTTGCCGAGGGACTGGAGTTGCCGGTAGAAGTCCATCCCGCGCAGCGCGGCCGGGCTGTCGAGGGTGCCCTTCCACTCGGCGTCCGTCTCCTGGGCGAGGTCGCCGCCCTCGTCCCAGATGAACCCGGAGAGGGTGTACCAGTCCTGCCCGGCGAGGTAGATCCCCTGGTTGCCACCGGAGTTGAGCTTCTCGGTGTCGGCCAGCCACTGCGCGCGGGTCTTCGGCAGGGCGGTGATCCCGGCCTTCTCGAACAGGTCCTTGCGGTAGATGACGACCCGGTTGGCGGCGTACCAGGGGATGCCGTACTGGCGGGAGTCGTCCGAGCCGGGCTCGGCGAGGCCGGGCAGCCAGTGGTCCTTGCCCCAGTCGCGTATCGACTCCAGGGTGAGGTCGGTGAGCCGGCCGTCCTCGACGTACTGCGGGACCTGGGTGTTGCCGACCTCGATGACGTCGGGCGCGTCGGCGGAGTCGCTCTTCAGGGCCGTCTGCACCTTGTCCACGATGCCGGTCCAGTCCTGGATGCGGATGTCCAGGCGGATGTCCTTGTGGGTGCGTTCGAAGTCCGCGGTGAAGCGGCGCAGGAAGTCCGCCGAGGCGCTGTTGCGCATGAGCCAGACCGTGACCGTGTGGCGCCCACCCCCTTCGCCCGGCAGCACCCCGCAGGCGCTGAGCAGGGCGGCGGACACACAGACGAGGGCGAGCGGGCGGCGATGTCTCACGGGGGTTCCTGTTTCTGTCTGGCGGACAGGCGAAGAGGCCCGACGTGGGGGAACGAGCACTGGGTCTCGTACGGGTGTACGGGATTTTGGTATGGACCAATACGGAGGGTCAAGGGTTGTCGGCGTTTCGGAACCGACGCCTCGCGCTCCGCTTCCGGATGCGGCACCGTGGAGTGACGACGAGAGGAGCTTCCCGATGACGAACCACACCTACCGGGTCACCGAGATCGTCGGCACCTCGCACGAGGGCATCGACCAGGCCATCCGCAACGGTGTCGCACGCGCCAACCAGACCCTGCGCAACCTGGACTGGTTCGAGGTCACGCAGGTCAGGGGCCAGATCGAGAACGGGCAGATCGAGCACTACCAGGTAGGCCTGAAGGTGGGCTTCCGCATCGACGAAGAGGGCTGAAGAAGGCCGGGGAGGGCTGAAGCAGTGGGCCGAGCAGGGCTGCCGCCGTACCGTCAGGTCCGCCCCTCCCCCTCCTGGGCCTGCTCCAGCGCGGCCGAGCGGTCGGCCCAGCGGGCCCGTACGACGGTGAACCCGGCCCGTTCGGCGGCGTCGCACACCAGCTCGTCGTCATCGGCCAGAAACCGGACCGAACGGCCTTCCGCGAGCCGGCGCAGGATCTCCAGCTTGGTCTGCCGGGCGGGCCTGCGGTCGGCGTTGCGCCGCATGTGCACGCGCCCCTCCGGCAGCCCCTGGGCGGCCAGCCAGTCGAGCGTGTCACGGCGGCAGCGCTCGGGCCGCCCCGTGAGGTAGACGATGTCGCACTCCCCGGCGGCCGCCACGGCCAGCGCGACCCCCTCGGCGATCGGCGGATCGTGCGGCGCGGCCGCGAAGAACCCGTCCCAGTCCCGGGGGCTGCGCTCCAGGAACCGCTGCCGGTGCGCGGTGTCGGCGAGGGTGTTGTCGATGTCGAACACCGCGATCGGGCGCCTGCTGCTCTCGGTCACCCCGCAACCCTAGAACGCGGCGCCCCCGGCGGTTCGGCCGGCGGCGGCCGCACGGTGCCCACGGCGGACCGGCTCGACGGGAATCCCGGGGCCGCGCGGCTGTTGAACCCTGTGTGAACGCAACCATCGCCCGGACCCGGTTCTCCGTCCTCGACCGCTCCCGCACCCGCGAGGGGCACGCGCCCGATGCGGCGCTGCGGGACACGGTGGCGCTGGCCCGGGAGGCGGAGGCGCTCGGCTACCACCGCTTCTGGGTGTCGGAGCACCACGGGGTGCCCGGGGTCGCCGGCTCGGCGCCGACCGTGCTGGCCGCGGCCGTGGCCGCCGCGACCCGGACCGTCCGGGTCGGCACCGGCGGGGTCATGCTGCCCAACCACCGGCCACTCGTCGTGGCCGAGCAGTTCGGCGTGCTGGAGTCGCTGTACCCCGGGCGGATCGACATGGGGCTCGGCCGGTCGGTGGGCTTCACCGACGGGGTGCGCAGGGCGCTGGGACGCGACAAGGGCGACGCCGAGGACTTCGCGGCGCAGCTCGGCGAGCTGCTCGGCTGGTTCGAGGGGACCTCGCCGACGGGGGTGCGGGCCCGCCCGGCGGAGGGGCTGCGGGTGCCGCCGTTCGTGCTGGCGATGGGCGAGGGCGCGGACATCGCGGCCCGGGCCGGGCTCCCCATGGTCATCGGCGATCTCCGGGGGCGGGAGAAGATGCGGCGCGGGATCGACCACTACCGCGACCGCTTCCGGCCCTCCCCGTGGGCGGCCGAGCCGTACGTCGTGATCTCCGGGACGGTCGCCGTCGCCGACACCCCCGAGGCGGCCCGCCGACTGCTCGTCCCGGAGGCCTGGTCGATGGCGTACTCGCGCACCCACGGCACGTTCCCCCCGCTGCCCCCGGCCGAGGCCGTCGAGGCCCGGACGATGACCGCGAGGGAACGCGGCTTCTACGAGTCCGGGCTCGCCGGGCACATCGCCGGCACCGAGGACCAGGTCGCCCACGAACTGGAGACGGTCCTGAAGGAGACCGGTGCCGACGAGGTGCTGGTCACCACGAGCACGTACGACCGTGCGGCCCTGCTGGACTCGTACCGCCGGCTGGCCCGGTTGGTGGCCTCCTGACCGGACCGGTCAGACCGTGGCCGGCTTGTCGGAGCGGATCACGATCTCGCCGTTCGCCGCGTCCACCACCGCCCGTTCGCCCGCCACGAGCTGGCCGGACAGCAGCAGGTCGGCGAGGCGGTCGTCGACCTCGCGCTGGATGGTACGGCGCAGCGGACGGGCGCCGAAGTCCGGCTCGTGGCCGAGGTTGGCCAGCAACTCGGCTGCCGCGTCGGTGACTTCGAGGGAGACGTCCTGGGCGCGTAGCCGGCTCCGGGTGTGCTCCAGCAGCAGGTCGACGATCTCGCGCAGCTGGGTGCGGTCGAGGCCGCGGAAAACGATGATCTCGTCGATGCGGTTCAGGAACTCCGGCCGGAAGTGCTGCTGGAGGGCCGGCATGACCGCCTCGCGGACCTTGGCGTAGTCCTCCGTGCCGGCGGCCAGGATGCGGTCGGCGCCGATGTTCGACGTCATGATGACGACGGTGTTCTTGAAGTCGACGGTACGGCCCTGGGCGTCGGTGAGGCGGCCGTCGTCGAGGAGCTGGAGCAGGGTGTTGAAGACGTCCGGGTGCGCCTTCTCCACCTCGTCGAGGAGCAGCACGGCGTACGGCTGCCTGCGCACCGCCTCGGTGAGCTGGCCGGCCTCCTCGTGGCCGACGTATCCGGGCGGGGCGCCGACCAGCCGGGAGACGGTGTGGCGCTCCTGGAACTCGCTCATGTCGAGGCGGATCATGCGGGCCTCGTCGCCGAAGAGGGCGGCGGCCAGGGCGCGGGCCAGCTCGGTCTTGCCGACGCCGGTCGGGCCGAGGAACAGGAAGCTGCCGACGGGCCGGTTGGGGTCGCTCATGCCGGCGCGGGCGCGGCGGACCGCGCGGGCGACGGCGGTGATCGCCTCGTCCTGGCCGACGACCCGCTCGTGCAGGTGCTCCTCCAGCTTCATCAGCCGCTCCCGCTCCTCCTCGGTGAGCTCGGCGACCGGGATACCGGTGGTGCGGGAGACGACCTCGGCGATGTCCTCGGCGGTGACCCTGGGCGCGTGTTCCTCGTCGGTGCCGGCCTGTTCCAGCTCGGCCTCGGTGGCCCTGATGCGGTCGCGGAGCTCCTTGGCCCGCTCGTACTCCTCGTCGGCGACGGCCTGGTCCTTCTCCCGGTTCAGGGCGGCGATGCGGTCCTCGATGTCCCGGGTGTCGGTGGGCGGGGTCTTCGAGCGCAGCCGGACCCGGGCCGCCGCCTGGTCCATCAGGTCGATCGCCTTGTCGGGCAGGAACCGCGAGGTGATGTAGCGGTCCGACAGCTCGGCCGCCGCGACCACCGCCTCGTCGGTGATGCGGACCTGGTGGTGGGCCTCGTAGCGGTCGCGCAGGCCGCGCAGGATCTCGATGGTGTCGTCGACGGTGGGCTCGCCGACCAGGATGGGCGCGAACCGGCGCTCCAGGGCCGCGTCCTTCTCGATGTGCTTGCGGTACTCGTCGACGGTGGTCGCGCCGATGAGGTGCAACTCGCCGCGCGCGAGGGCCGGTTTGAGGATGTTGCCGGCGTCGAGGGAGCCGTCCCCGCCGCCGCCCGCGCCCACCACGGTGTGCAACTCGTCCAGGAACAGCACCAGTCCGTCGCTGTGCTCGCGCACCTCGTCGAGGAGCTTCTTGAGCCGTTCCTCGAACTCGCCCCGGTACTTGGTGCCGGCCACCATGCCGGCCAGGTCCAGGGAGACCAGCCGCTTGCCCGCCAGGGTCCTGGGCACGTCCCCGGCGACGATCCGCTGCGCGATGCCCTCCACGATGGCGGTCTTGCCGACCCCCGGGTCACCGATCAGGACCGGGTTGTTCTTGCTGCGCCGGGAGAGCACCTCGATGGTCTGCTCGACCTCCTCGTCCCGCCCGATCACCGGGTCCAGGCGCCCGGCCCGGGCGTCCTCGGTGAGGTCACGGCCGTACTCGTCGATGGTCGGCGTCGTGCTGGGCTTCCTGCGCTCCCCGGCGCCCTCGGCCGGCATCCGGGTCGGCTCCCAGCCGCTTTCGCCGAGCGCCCGGCCGGCCGCCGACTCCGGGTTCGCGGCGAGTGCGCGCAGCAGGTGTTCGGGGCCGATGTAGGAGGCGCCCTCGGCCCGGGAGATCTGGTAGGCGTCGAGGAGGGCGCGTTTGGCGGCCGGGGTGAGGGCGGTGGGCTCGGACTTCTCGCCGCCCCCGTGACCTGCGGTGAGCCGCTGCCTGAGCTGGTCGGGATCGGCGCCCGCCTCGGCCAGCAGCCGCCGGGTGGAGTCGTGGGTGGTTGCGGCGGCCAGCAGATGCCGGGCGTCCAGTTCGTCGCCGCCCTCGACGGCGGCGAGGTCGCGGGCATCGGCGACCAGCTCCCGGGCCCGTTCGGACAGCAGACTGCCGATGTCCACGCGCTGCGGACGGCGGGGCTGGGCACCCGCCCCCGCGCTGCCGAAGAAGCGGGACATCAGCTCGTCGAACTCCTCGAAGGGGCTGCGTCCGAATCCGAAACCGGAAGTACTCATGGGGCCGGGCCTTTCTGCGGACAGCTGTGCGGGGCGGCGCCGCGCGGCGGCTGCGCGAGGGCCTCTCCGGAGGGCTCCGCGATCGGCGGCGATCCGCGCCTTCCAAGCTCGCACAGGCACGCCGGGCGCGCACGGGGACGGCCGCCGAGATGCGGACGGCGCTCCGCCCGGTGACGCTGGGGGTGGAAGCCGCAACCAGCGAGGAGGGCTGCCATGTCCATGCTGGACAAGCTCAAGGGGATGCTCAAGGGCCACGAGGACCAGGCCAGACAGGGCGTCCAAAAGGGCGGCGACATGATCGACCAGCGGACCGGGAACAAGTACCAGTCCCAGGTCGACACGGCGCAGAAGCAGGCCGACGACTACATCGAACGGGAGCGGAGGCAGGGCAACCCTCCGCAGTAGGAGACGACCGCGCGGGCTAGGCTCGCGGGGTCTGTCCCTGCCCCGCGAGCCGCCCGTCCCGGAGTGTCCGTCCGATGCACAGCCCCCACGACCCGTACGTCCGCGTGCGCGGCGCCCGTGAGCACAACCTCAGGGGCGTCGACGTGGACATCCCCCGGGACGTGCTGGCCGTCTTCACCGGTGTGTCCGGCTCGGGGAAGTCGTCCCTGGCGTTCGGCACGATCTACGCCGAGGCCCAGCGGCGCTACTTCGAGTCGGTCGCGCCGTACGCGCGCCGGCTGATCCGCCAGGTCGGGGCGCCGAAGGTGGCGGAGATCAGCGGACTGCCGCCGGCGGTCTCGCTGCAGCAGCGCCGCTCGGCCCCCACCTCCCGCTCCTCGGTCGGCACGGTCACCAACCTCTCGAACTCCCTGCGCATGCTGTTCTCGCGTGCCGGGGACCATCCGCCGGGTGCGGAACGGCTCGATTCCGACGCGTTCTCCCCCAACACGGCGGCGGGCGCCTGCCCCGAGTGCCACGGACTGGGCCGGGTGCACGGGACGACCGAGGAGTCGCTGGTCCCCGACCCGTCGCTGTCGATCCGCGAGGGTGCGATCGCCGCCTGGCCCGGCGCCTGGCAGGGCAAGAACCTGCGGGACATCCTGGACGCCCTCGGCCACGACGTCGACCGGCCGTGGCGGGACCTGCCCGCCGAGCAGCGCGAGTGGATCCTCTTCACGGACGAGCAGCCGGTGGTCACGGTGCACCCGGTCCGGGACGCCGACCGCATCCAACGGCCGTACCGGGGCACGTACACGAGCGCCCGGCGGTACGTGCTGAAGACCTTCTCGGACTCCAGGAGCCCGGCCCTGCGGGCGAGGGCGGAGCGGTTCCTGACCAGTGCGCCCTGTCCGGTGTGCGGCGGCAGCAGGCTGCGGCCCGAGGCCCTCGCCGTCACGTTCGCCGGCCGTACGATCGCGGAGCTCGTCGCGCTGCCGCTGACCGAGCTGTCCCGGCTCCTCGAAGCGCAGAGCGGGTCGGAGACCGTGCGGGTGCTCACCGCGGACCTGACCGCCCGCATCGCGCCCGTCACCGAGCTGGGTCTCGGCTATCTCAGCCTCGACCGGGCCACCCCCACCCTGTCCGCGGGCGAACTCCAACGCCTGCGCCTGGCGACCCAGTTGCGGTCCGGGCTGTTCGGTGTCGTCTACGTCCTGGACGAGCCGTCGGCAGGTCTGCACCCGGCGGACACCGAGGCGCTGCTCACCGTGCTGGAGCGGCTGAAGGCGGCCGGGAACTCGGTGTTCGTGGTGGAGCACCACCTGGACGTGGTGCGCGGTGCCGACTGGCTGGTGGACGTGGGGCCACGGGCCGGCGAGCACGGCGGCGAGGTGCTGCACAGCGGACCGGTGGCGGACCTGGCCGGCGTCGCGGAGTCCGCCACCGCCCGCTACCTGTTCGCGCGGGATCCCGCCCCGGTACGCGCCCCGCGGGCCGCGAGGGGCTGGCTGACGGTGGGCCCGGTGACCCGGCACAACCTCCGTGGGGTCACCGCCGAATTCCCGCTCGGTGTCCTCACCGCCGTCACCGGGGTCTCCGGCTCCGGCAAGACGACGCTGATCGGCGAGATCACCGAGGAACCCGAAGGGGTCGGCCGTCTGGTCTCGGTCGACCAGAAGCCGATCGGCCGCACTCCGCGCTCCAACCTGGCCACCTACACCGGCCTGTTCGACGTCGTACGCAAGGTGTTCGCGGCCACCGGTCAGGCGCGCGAGCGCGGTTACGGCGTCGGGCGGTTCTCCTTCAACGTGGCCGGCGGCCGCTGCGAGACCTGCCAGGGCGAGGGGTTCGTCAGCGTGGAGCTGCTGTTCCTGCCGAGCACCTACGCGCCGTGCCCGGACTGCGGCGGGGCGCGCTACAACCCCGAGACGCTCGAAGTGACCTACCGTGGGCGGAACATCGCCGAGGTGCTGGACCTGACCGTGGCGGGCGCGGCGGAGTTCTTCGCGGACACCCCGGCCGCCGTGCGCAGCCTGGCCACGCTCCTCGACGTGGGCCTCGGTTATCTGCGGCTCGGGCAGCCCGCCACCGAGCTGTCCGGCGGCGAGGCCCAGCGCATCAAGCTGGCGGGCGAGTTGCAGCGCGGCCGGCGCGGCCACAGCCTCTACCTCCTCGACGAGCCGACGACAGGGCTGCATCCGGCCGATGTCGAGGTGCTGATGCGGCAGTTGCACGGGCTGGTCGACGCCGGGCACACGGTCGTGGTGGTCGAGCACGACATGACGGTCGTCGCCGACGCCGACTGGGTGATCGACCTGGGGCCGGGCGGCGGGGACAAGGGCGGCCGGATCGTGGCGGCCGGGCCGCCGGCCGAGGTGGCCCGGGCCGGGGACAGCGTCACCGCGCCCTATCTGTCCCGTTCGCTGCCCTGAGGGTCTTCAGGAACGCTTCAGGTTGCCCCGGGACCTTGGGCGCACGCACGGACACCACCTCCGCACCCCCGAAGCCGGGCGCAGCCGCCGCTGGTTCATGAACAAGGTGCTGCTCGCCGGCGGTGCCGCCGCGCCGGCGACCATGACCGGCTGCTCCAACAGCGCCTCGGACACGTCGAGTTCGCCCTCCGGGGCTCCGAACGGCGGCATGCCCTCGGGCGGCCCCGGCGGAGCCGGCGGCACGGGCCCCGGCCAGACCGAGGTGAAGTACCAGGACTTCACGGGCCTGACCACGGACGGCACGGTCGTGGAGGACCTGTACTCGATCCACTCGATCGGCGTTTCCACGGAGCAGGGTCGTCAAGGCCGCGCAGGCGTGCCTGGACGGGCTCAGTGCGAAGGAACGCACGTCCTGCACCTTCGACGTCGACGACGACGAGTGGCTGGCCTGGAGCAACGTCGACGGCTACGAGCGCAAGGGCGTCCGGATGGGCGACATCAGGGACAGGAAGCGGGAGCCGGGCTACGCGCTGCTCGGCTCGGCGCTCTCCGCGAAGGGTCTCACCCAGACCCGCAACATCATGAAGTTCAACCAGTTCCTCGGCGACTACAACGGCGGCAACCGGGAGACCCTCGCCGAGGGCGCCTGCTTCTTCACCTTCATGGGCACCCCGTCGACCGGCGGGCCGTGGGGCTTCCAGTACGAGGGCCATCACGTCGCCATCGACTACTTCGTGCTCGGCGACCAGGTGGTGATGACGCCGACCTTCATGGGCTCCGAACCGACCTCGGCCACCTACAAGGGCGAGAGGATCACCCTCTTCGAGCCGGAGACCAGGGCCGGTCCGGCCCCGCTGCGCTCCCTCACCGCGGCCCAGCGCGCCAAGGTGATCGACTCCGGGGCGAGCAGGTCCGGCACCGACATGAAGGCGGGCGCCGACAACGCGAAGCTCGCCTACCAGGGCCTGCCCGGCTCCGAACTCACCCCGGCACAGCGGGACAAGCTCCTCGACCTGGTCAGGGTGTACGTCGGCTACCTGGACGACGGGCATGCCGGGGTGAGGATGACGGAGGTCGAGAAGCACCTGGACCGGACGTACTTCTACTGGCTGGGCGGGACCGAGGACTCCTCGGCCTTCTACTACCGGGTGCACGGCCCGGTCGTGCTCATCGAGTACGACGCCCAGTCCCCGCTGGCCTACGGCACGAAGACCGGCACCGGCGGCGGGCAGCCCTCAGGACGGCCCACGGGGCAGCCCTCCGGCGGTATGCCCACCGGCGGGCCGGGCGGCGGCAGGGGCGGCCCGAACGGGACGCCCACCCAGCAGCACATCCCCACGATCGTCCGCACGCCCAACGGCGGCGACTACGGTGTCGACCTGCTCAGGCTCCACTTGGAGACCGACCACTGAGAGGCCCGCTCGGGGCTCACCAGGGCCGCGTGCGTCCAGGCCGGCTCGTGGGTCACCGGCTGGGCGGCACGGGCGAGGGTACGACGGTCCTGGTGGCTGCCGGCCGCTATCAGCGGCCGGATGTCCACCTCGGCCACCAGGCCGCGGGCCGACACCACTCGCCAGAGGGAGGCCAGCAGCGTGTCCGCGCCGACATAGGCGGGCACGGTGCTGGCCGATCCCGCGGCCAGCCGGTAGTGCAGCCGCACCGGCTGGACGGGCGCACCGGCGTCCAGCGCGGCCTGGAACACGGCCCGCCGGAAGCGCCCCTGGGCCCGGCCGCACCAGGTGCTGCCCTCCGGGAAGGCGACCACCGCGGCACCCTCCCGCAGCGCCCCCGCGATCCGGCCGACCGTGTCCGGCAGGGCCCGCAGCCGGTCGCGGTCGATGAACAGCGCCCCGGCGCCGGCCACCAGCGCGCCGGCCACCGGCCACTCGCGGATCTCCTTCTTGGCGAGCATCCGCGCCGGGCGGACGGCGGCCAGCAGCGGGATGTCCATCCAGGAGATGTGGTTGGCGACGAGCAGCACCCCACCGGTGGCCGGGGCGCTTCCGGTGATCCGGACCCGGACCCCGGCGGCCCGGACGAGCGTGCGGGAGAACCGCCGCACCCACTCGGTGGGGATCCGCCCACCGAGCGGCAGCAGCGCGACGGCGACGAGCATCAGGGCCACGACCGCGGCGAACCGGAGCACGGCCCGGGGCAGCGTGGTCAGGGACCCCGCGCGCTCCACGCAGGCGCCCGGGGTGCAGGGCGCGCTGGGCAGCCAGACGCTCATCAGGCCGGGACGAGCGAGAGGAAGTGCCGCAGATAGCGCGCGTTGACGCGGCGCATCGACAGCAGCACGTACATGTCCGCGACCCCGAAGTCCGGGTCGTGCGCGGGCTCGCCGCACACCCACGCGCCGAGGCGGAGGTAGCCGCGCAGCAGCGCGGGCAGCTCGGTGCGGCCCTCCGGGGCCGGCACGCCGGGGACCCAGGGCTTCAGCGGGCGTACCCGGAACTCCTCCGGGGCGAGGTGCTTGGCCCGCACCCGGTCCCAGGTGGCGGCGGCGAGCGCGCCGCCGTCGGCCAGCGGGACGGAGCAGCAGCCCGCCAGCCACTCGTGGCCGCGGTCGACCATGTACCGGGCTATGCCGGCCCAGATCAGGCCGATGACGGCACCGTCGCGGTGGGCGGGGTGCACGCAGGACCGGCCGACCTCGACCAGTCCGGAGCGGATGGGGGCGAGCGTGCTCAGGTCGAACTCGCCCTCGGAGTAGAGGCGGCCTGCGACCGCGGCGCGCTCCGGCGGCAGCAGCCGGTAGGTGCCGACGACCTCGCCGGTGAGGGCCTCGCGGATGAGGAGGTGGTCGCAGTACGCGTCGAAGGCGTCCACGTCCAGTCCCGGCTCCGGCCCGTCGAGCCGGGCGCCCATCTCTCCGGCGAACACCTGGTGGCGCAGTCGCTGTGCGGCCCGGACGTCGTCCTCGTCGCGGGCGAGCTGCACCAGGTAGCCGGAGTCCCCGGGCGGGGCGGCGAGAGCGGGGGGTGAGGCGGGCATGGCGGTCATGGAGGTCTCCTGCGCCGAGCGGAAGCTGAGGAAATCTGCACCTGCTTTCTTCCGTGGCAGGCTGGACTCGGCGTGACGTGCGCGGGACCCGTGGATGTGCGGCTGCTGAATGCCGGGATTCGGGGGGTGACGCACCCCCGCGCGTGTCCTGATGGACGCACTGAGGCAACGTTACCGTGACCCGGGCGGGCCGTTGCGCGCCCGTGGCACTACGGTCGGTGAACGCCGAAACGGGGCCGGAGAGCACCAGCCCCGGCCCCGCTCGTCCGCACTCGTCGGCGAACGTTCATGTACGCGCCTCCCGCGGCGCTACCGCTTCCCGGCCTTCCGGGTGGCCCGCAGCCACTCCTTGTTCATGCTGGTGATGGACAGCAGCGGGATGCCCTTCGGGCAGGCGGTCGCGCATTCCCCCGTCAGCGTGCAGCCGCCGAAACCCTCGTCGTCCATCTGCGCCACCATGTCCAGCACCCGCGTCTCCCGCTCGGGCGCCCCCTGCGGCAGCACGTTCAGGTGGTTGATCTTGGCGGAGGTGAACAGCATCGCGGCACCGTTCGGGCAGGCCGCCACGCAGGCCCCGCATCCGATGCACTCCGCGTGCTCGAACGCGAAGTCGGCGTCGGCCTTCGGCACCGCCGTGGCGTGCGCCTCCGGCGCCGCCCCGGTCGGCGCGGTGATGTACCCGCCGGCCTGGATGATCCGGTCGAACGCCGACCGGTCCACCACCAGGTCCTTGATCACCGGGAACGCGGACGCCCGCCACGGTTCGATGTCGATCGTGTCGCCGTCCTTGAAGGACCGCATGTGCAGCTGGCAGGTGGTGGTGCGCTCGGGGCCGTGCGCGTCCCCGTTGATCACGAGGGAGCACGCGCCGCAGATGCCCTCGCGGCAGTCGTGGTCGAAGGCGACGGGATCCTCGCCCTTGAGGATGAGCTCCTCGTTGAGGGTGTCGAGCATCTCCAGGAACGACATGTCCGACGAGATGCCGTCCACCTCGTACGTGGACATGGCGCCGTCGGCGTCGGCGTTCTGCTGCCGCCAGACGCGCAGGGTGAGCTTCATGCGTAGCTCCGCTGGGTGGGGTGGACGTACTCGAAGACCAGGTCTTCCTTGTGCAGCACCGGGGCGTCCCCGGTGCCGGTGAACTCCCAGGCGGCCGCGTACGCGAACTCGTCGTCGTTGCGGGCGGCCTCGCCGTCCGGCGTCTGGGACTCCTCCCGGAAGTGGCCGCCGCAGGACTCGGCGCGGTGCAGCGCGTCGAGGCACATCAGCTCGGCCAGTTCCAGGTAGTCGACGATGCGGTTGGCCTTCTCCAGGGACTGGTTGAACTCCTCGCCGGTCCCCGGCACCTTGATCCGCCGCCAGAACTCCTCACGGATCTGCGGGATGCGCTCCAGTGCCTTGCGCAGTCCGGCGTCCGTGCGGGCCATGCCGCAGAACTCCCACATCAGCTCGCCGAGCTCGCGGTGGAAGGAGTCGGGGGTGCGGTCGCCGTCGACCGACAGCAGCAGGTTCAGCCGCTCCTCGGTCTCGGCCAGGACCTCCTGGACGACGGGGTGTTCGTCGGTCACCGCGTCCTGGTGGGGGTTGCGGGCGAGGTAGTCGTTGATGGTGGCCGGGAGGACGAAGTAGCCGTCGGCCAGGCCCTGCATCAGCGCGCTCGCGCCGAGTCGGTTGGCGCCGTGGTCGGAGAAGTTGGCCTCGCCGACCGCGAACAGTCCGGGAACGGTGGTCTGGAGGTCGTAGTCGACCCAGAGCCCGCCCATCGTGTAGTGCACGGCGGGGTAGATCCGCATCGGCACCTCGTACGGATCCTCGTCCGTGATCCGCTGGTACATGTCGAAGAGGTTGCCGTACCTGGCCTCGACGGCCTTGCGCCCCATCCGCTTGATCGCGTCGGCGAAGTCCAGGTAGACGCCCTGTCCGCCGGGGCCGACGCCGCGGCCCTCGTCGCAGACGTTCTTCGCGGCGCGGGAGGCGATGTCGCGCGGGACCAGGTTGCCGAAGGACGGGTAGATGCGCTCCAGGTAGTAGTCGCGCTCGTCCTCGGGGATCCGGTTCGCGGGCCGGGTGTCGCCCTTGGCCTTGGGCACCCAGATGCGGCCGTCGTTGCGCAGCGACTCGCTCATCAGGGTGAGCTTGGACTGGTGGTCGCCGGTGCGCGGGATGCAGGTGGGGTGGATCTGCGTGAAGCACGGGTTGGCGAAGTACGCGCCGCGCCGGTGCGCCCGCCAGACGGCGGTGGCGTTTGAGTTCATGGCGTTCGTCGACAGGTAGAAGACGTTGCCGTAGCCGCCGCTGGCCAGGACGACGGCGTCCGCGAAGTAGGTGTCGATCTTCCCGGTGATCAGGTCCCGGGCCACGATCCCACGGGCCCGCCCGTCGACGACGATGACGTCGAGCATCTCGGTGCGCGGGTGCATCTCCACGTTGCCGGCGGCGATCTGCCGGCTGAGCGCCTGGTAGGCGCCGAGAAGCAGCTGCTGGCCCGTCTGGCCGCGGGCGTAGAAGGTGCGGGAGACCTGGACGCCGCCGAACGACCGGGTGTCGAGCAGGCCGCCGTACTCCCGTGCGAACGGGACGCCCTGCGCCACGCACTGGTCGATGATCTCGACGGAGATCTGCGCGAGGCGGTGCACGTTGGACTCGCGGGCCCGGAAGTCGCCGCCCTTGACGGTGTCGTAGAACAGCCGGTGGACGGAGTCGCCGTCGTTGCGGTAGTTCTTCGCGGCGTTGATCCCGCCCTGCGCGGCGATCGAGTGGGCGCGGCGCGGGGAGTCCTGGTAGCAGAACTGGACGACGTGGTAGCCCTGTTCGGCAAGGGTCGCGCCGGCGGAACCGCCGGCCAGGCCGGTGCCGACGACGATCACCGTGTGCTTGCGCCGGTTGGCGGGGTTGACCAGCTTGGCCTCGAAACGGCGCTTGTCCCAGCGCTCGTTGACCGGTCCGGAAGGGGCCTTGCCGTCGGCTACCGGCGCACCGGTGGCGTAGTCCGTGTACGAGGTCATGTCAGCTCACCAATCCGGTCATGACGGCCACGGGGATCGAGATGAACCCGGCCGTGAGCAGCAGCGCGAAAACGTTCGCGGAGGTCTTCAGAACGCGGTCCCAGGCGCGGCTGCCGGCACCCAGGGTCTGTGCGGCGCTCCAGACGCCGTGCCGGACGTGCAGGCCGAGGGCCAGCATGGCGACGATGTAGATGACGTTGCCGTACCAGGTCGAGAAGGTGTCGACGATGTTCTCGTACGGGTGGGCGTCCTGGAAGCCGCCCGGATGCACCGTCCCGGTGGTCAGGTCGAGGATGTGCCAGACGATGAACAGTCCGAGAATGACCCCGCCCCACCGCATGGTGCGTGTGGCGTAGGTCGACCGCGTCCTGTGGTGCACGTACTTGACGGGACGCGCCGCGATGTCCCGCCGGCTCAGCTGGTAGGCGGAGACGGCGTGGGCCACGACCGCGGCCACCAGCGCGACCCTCGCGAGCCAGAGCACCCACTCGTGGTGCATGAAGGGCTGCCCGACGTTACGGAGCCACACGGCGTAACCGTCGATCTCTGCGGGCCCGAAGAAGATCTTCAGGTTCCCGTAGAGGTGCACCACCAGGTACGACAGCATGACCAGGCCGCTGACCGCCATCACGGTCTTCTTGCCGATCGTCGAGTCCCACATCGTGCGAGCCGTGGACCGTCGTCGGTCCGTCCGCGTTGCCAGAGCCATGCCGACGACGCTAGGGCCGGACCACCCGATCGGTCCAAGACATGGTCCAGCTGGATTCCATAGCTGGAAGCTATCGTGTGCCCATGCAGTTCCAGCAGCTTCAGTACTTCGTCGCCGTGGCCGAGACCCGGCACTTCACCCGGGCCGCCGAGCTGGTCCATGTCGCCCAGCCGTCGCTGTCCCAGCAGATCAAGGCGCTGGAGCGGGAGCTGGGCGCGGATCTGTTCCTGCGCGCTCGGGGCAACATCACCCTCACCGACGCGGGCGAGGCACTTCTGCCGCTGGCCCGGCGGATCCTCGCGGACGCGGACACCGCCCGGCACGAGGTGCAGGAGCTGGTGCAGCTGCGGAGCGGCCGGGTGCGGCTGGGGGCGACGCCGAGTCTGTGCACAGGGTTGCTGCCGGACGTGCTGCGGGCGTTCCACGACCGGTATCCGGGGATCCAGCTGCTGATCGAGGAGAGCGGCTCCCACGACCTCGTACGGGAGCTGGCGCGCGGGGTGCTGGACCTGGCGCTGATCGTGCTGCCGCTGCCGCCGGCGTCGCCCGCGCTGACGACGGTGGAACTGCTGCGGGAGGACCTGGTGGTGGTGTCCTCGCCCGAGGCGACGGTGCCGGGTCAGGGGCGGGGCGGGGTGAACATCTCCGATCTGGAGGGGGAGCGGCTGGTGATGTTCCGGCACGGGTACGACCTGCGGGAGCTGACCGTCGCGGCGTGCCGCTCCGCCGGGTTCGAGCCTGGATTTGCTGTCGAGGGCGGCGAGATGGACGCGGTGCTGGGGTTCGTACGGGCCGGGTTGGGGGTGGCCGTGGTGCCGCGGATGGTCGCCGCCCGGTCGGGGCGGGGGCTGCGGGTCACTCCGTTGGCTCCGCCGGGGTTGCACCGGACGATCGCGCTGGCGCACCGGAGCGATGTGGCTCCGCCTCGGGCCGCGCGGGAGCTGCAGAGGATGCTGCTGGAGCGGTGAGAGTGCCCGTCGGCGCCGTTGCGGCTGATCACCGGTCGGGGCGCGGGGTCGTACGTGGCTGGTCGCGCAGTTCCTCCTCCAGCCTTCGGCCGGGTGCCCCCAGCGCCCCCCTTCTGGGCGCTCAGCCTGTGGCATCCACCAATGCGAGGTCGTGGAGTCGCTCCGGCGGGCCCGGGCGGGCGTAGTACCAGCCCTGGGCCGTGTCGCAGCCCAGTATCCGGAGCTGTTCCGCCTGCGCACCCGTCTCCACGCCCTCCACCGTGACCGCGAGGTCGAGGCTGTGGGCCAGCGTGACGATGCCCTCCACGATCTTGAGGTCGACCGGGTCCGCGGGGAACTGCTGCATGCTCTGGGTGAAGGAGCGGTCCAGCTTGAGGATGCTCACCGGCAGGCGGCGCAGGTTCGCGAGGTTCGAGTAGCCGGTGCCGAAGTCGTCCAGGGCAATGTCCACGCCCATCTCGGCGAGGCGCCGCAGGGGTTTGAGGAGGTCGTCGTCGGCACCGATCAGCGCCGACTCGGTGACCTCCAGGCAGAGGGCCTCGGGGGCCATTCCGGTCCGCTCCAGGATGTCCACCGTGTCCTGGACCAGGCCGGGGTGGGACAGCTGGCACGGGGAGAGGTTGACGTTGATCCGCAGCGGGCCCGCGCCGTCGTGCTCGCCGTAGCGTTCCCGCCACTCGCGGGCCTGGCGGATCGACTCCTCCAGGACCCAGCGGCCCAACGGGACGATGAGGCCGGTGTGTTCGGCGAGCGGGATGAACCGGTCCGGGCCCAGCACGCCGTGCTGCGGGTGCAGCCAGCGGACCAGGGCCTCGGCGCCGCGGACGCTGCCGTCGCCGAGGTGGACCAGCGGCTGGTACTCGATGAAGAACTCGCCCCGGTCCAGGGCGGCCGGCAGCGCCGTGGTCAGGCCGTGCCGGGTGATCGCGCGGGCGTCCGCCTCGGGGTCGGCCAGCTCGAAGCGGTTGCCGCCCGCCGACTTGGCCCGGTACATGGTGATGTCGGCGCTGCGCAGCACCTCGGCCGGGGTGCGCTCGCCGGCCGGGCCCTCGACGATGCCGATGGAGCCGCGGACCAGGAGCTCACGCCCGTCGATGCTGACGGGTGTGACCAAGGCGTTCATGATGCGGTCGGCCAGGTCGTCGACCTCGCGCTGGGTGGCCGGCCCCGTGGTCAGGGCCACGAACTCGTCGCCGCCGAGCCGGGCGACCATCTCGCCGGGCGCGGTCGCGCAGGACTGCAGCCGGTCGGCGACCTCCACGAGCAGCCGGTCGCCGGCCGAGTGGCCGAGGCTGTCGTTGATGGTCTTGAAGCCGTCCAGGTCGAGGTAGCACAGCCCGAAGCGCTGGCCGTCGCCGGCCGACAGGGCCTTCTCCAGGCGCTCGAAGAACAGCGTGCGGTTGGGCAGGCCGGTGAGCGCGTCGTGGGTGGCCTCGTAGCGCAGCCGGAGGTTGAGCAGGCGGCGCTCGGTGGTGTCCTCCATGAGGGCCAGCTGGTACTGCGGGTCGCCGTCCGCGTCCCGGAGCAGCGAGACGGTCAGGTTGGTCCACAGGACCGTGCCGTCGGAGCGGTTGAAGGCCTTCTCGACGTGGTAGTGCTCGCGTTCGCCGCGCACCAGCTCCTCGTAGAGCCGCCAGGTCTGCGGGGCGTCCTCGGGATGCGCCCACTCCATGACCTTGCGGCCGCGCAGGGTCTGCTCGGAGCCGCCGAACATGCGCAGCAGCGCGCCGTTGACCTGGAGGACGTTGCCTTCGAGGTCGGCGATGCCGATCCCTATCGCCGCGCCCTCGAAGACGGCACGGAAGCGGGCCTCGCTGGCGTGCAGCGCCTGCGCGACCACGCCCTGGGCGCGCAACGCGGCCTGCGCGATGGCCTCCTGCTCGGCCAGCGTGCGCTCGCGCAGCGCCTGGGCGAACCCGGCGGCCATCGCGTGCTGGATCCGCGAGGACCGCATCCGCAGCTCGTCCTGGGGGCCGTCCTCGCCGCAGTACAGGACCAGGTAGGCGTCGACGCAGTCGAGGGAGCGGGTCAGCGCCTCGGGGTCGGTGCAGTGCGCGTCGATGAGCGCGGCGCCCACCTGCCGGGCCTCGTCGGTGTCGAAGCCGTGCGCCAGCAGGATCTCGCTCAGGCGGCGGGCCAGCGGGAGGAGCTGTTCCTCGAACTCCGGGCGGGTCAGGGACGTCGAGGTGACCGGGAACACCGCCCGGCTCCAGATCGTCGCGAACCTGCGCAGTCTGTCCTCCGGGCCGCCCGGCTCGGCGGTCACGCCGCGATCCCCACGCCGGCGAATCCGGAGAAGGCGAACGGATCCTCGTCCTCCGGCGCCGACTCCGGCCGCCAGTGCGGCATCGGCACCAGTCCGGGTTCCACCATGTCGTACCCCTCGAAGAACCGCGCGATCTCGTCGCGCGAGCGCATGATCAGCGGGTTGCGAATGTCCTTGTACACGTCCACCGCGCCCTCGGCCCGCTCGGCCGGCAACGGGATTCCCTCGTACGAGGCATGCGTCAGAACAAGCAGGCTGCCGGGCGCGAGTGCGTCGCGCAGTTGTGTCACTGCCCCGTACGGGTCGTCCGCGTCTTCCACGAAGTGCAGTATGGCAACGAGAAGCAACGCCACTGGCCGATTCAGGTCGATCAGGCGCTCCACCTGAGGGCTGGACAGGATCTCCTGGGGCTTGCGGAGGTCCGCGGCGACCACGTCCGCGTCCTCGTTGCCCACGAGGACGGCGTTGCTGTGCGCCACAGCCACCGGGTCGTGGTCGACGTACACCACGCGCGCGCCGGGGTGTGCCGCCTGGGCGACCTCGTGGACGTTGCCGAAGGTGGGGATGCCGGAGCCGATGTCCAGGAACTGGTCGATGCCGGTGCCCACCGCGTGCCGGACGGCGCGGCGCATGAAGGCGCGGTTGGCCTGCATGATCTTCGGCAGTCCCGGCAGGTGGGTCATCGCCTTGCGGGCCGCTTCCCGGTCGACCTCGAAATTGTGCGAACCGCCCAGGTAGAAGTCGTAGATACGCGAAACGCTCGGCACCGAGATGTCGATGCTCCGTGGGGCCCAGGCGGGACGCTCCATGTATCTCTCCAAGGCTGAGGCGATCCGGTGTTCGAGCTGAGGCTACTGATCGCCCGCGAACGGGGGTAGCCGAAACGGAAATTGACCATCCGTTCCCGGTCACTGCCTGGGAATTCGGTGTTCGATTTGGGCGCGTTCGGGCTTTGCGTCGGGTGCGGGTGCGTTGTGGTCGCTCGCGCAGTTCCCCGCGCCCCTCAAGGGGCGCCTCGTCTCACGTACACCAAAGAGCCCGCCCCCTCCGTGCGGTGTGGAGGGGGCGGGCGGTCGGACCTGGGAAGGTGATCCCTAGCTGGCCGGCGCGCCGACGAGCTTTCCTTCGGGCGAGACGGCGTACCAGGTGCCGCCGACGCCCTGGCCGTTGGTGTCGCCGGCCTTCGTGTCGCCCGAGAAGGTGTAGATGGGCCAGCAGTTGACCGTCTGCTGCTTCTCGCCGTTGTCGGGGCGGGTGAAGCCCATCAGGCCCTTCTTCACGATGCCCTTCGTGTCGCTGGAGGCGACCTCCGCGACGACAGGCCACTTGGTGAGGCAGTCACCGGTGCAGTTCGAGACGACCTTGGGCCACGCCTTGTCCTTGATGAAGCGGTAGACCGTCATGCCGTTCTTGTCGACGATGATGTCGCCGAGCTTGGCGTCCTTGCGGACCGACAGACCGGGCAGGTCGGCCAGTGTGGCCTTCTTGCCGTCGGGGGCGGTCGCGAACCACTTGCCGCCCACGCCCTGGCCGTTGACGTCACCGGCGTTGACGTCCTTGGCGTACCGGTACATCGGCCAGCCGGCGACGGTCAGCTGCTTGGTGCCGTCGGAGCGGGTCACCTCGCCGAGCAGCGACTTGTCGATGCCGGCACCGGCCGAGGCGTCGTCGGCGGGCACCGGCGGCCAGGTGGTGGCGCAGTCGCCGTCGCAGCTCGACTTGGGGGGATTGGCGGTGTCCGCGTCGAAACGGTAGAGGGTGAGACCGCTGCCGTCGGTCAGCACCTTGCCCAGGTCGGGGTTGCTGGCAACGGTCAGCTTGCCGGCGGGCGCGACCGAGGCCGGGGAGCTGGAGGCCTGGTTGCCGTCGGCGCCGTAGCCGTTGCCCGCGCCGGTGGAGGCGGAGGGGTTGGTGATGCTGCCGATGCCGGCCGGCGCCGTGGCGCCGACGTTCTGGGCCGCCGAGGACGGAGTGGTCGTGTTGTCCTGACCGCACGCCGTCGCGAACACCATCACCCCCGCGGCCGTGGCCACCAGCGAGGCGCTCCTCCACGAGGTCTTCATCGTCAACTCCCCATAATCGCCTGGTTATTGCAGCGCCTCTGCGCCGCCGCACGACACCAGGTACGGATGCCGGGGCCAGAAGTGTTCAACGGGCGCACAAATTTCTTTCGGGACACTGTGGTCGCGGACCGCGTCCCGCACGGGCGTACGCTTCGAGCCACTCGCGATGCGGTGTGATTCAAACCGGTTTACGCCACATGTCCCCCGTTCGGGCCAATCATCCGGTACTCCGGCGTGCGACGGCGCCCGACGACCCATGATCTCCGTCGTGCACGCACCCCAAGCGACCAGACTCGCGCCCGTCCCAAGGGTATTGGCCCTGCTGACGCTGACGTGGGCCCTGGCGGGCTGCCCCGTCGGCACGGCGTCGGCCGACGCCTGCGCCTACGCCTCGACGGGCCCCGACGGCATCCAGGCGGTGGCCGTCGCCGGGGACTCCTGGCCCACTCCCCCGCCGTGTCCGCCGCCCACCCCGCCGCCCTGCCCCACCCCCACGCCCACTCCGACGCCCACCCCGCCCCCGAAACCCACCCCGAAACCCAAGCCCACGCCGACCCCGAAGCCGCCGCGCACCACCCCGCCGGCGCCGCGCCCGGCACCCCCGCCGCCACCCCGGCGGGCACCGGCCCCGAAGCCCACACCCACCCCCACCCCGCCACCGCCGCCGCGGCCCAAGGCGAAGCCGACCCCCACCCCGTCGCCGAAGCCCACCCCGCGGCCCTCGCCGACCCCGGTGACCTATCCGCCGTACCAGGTCCAGTCGACCGGTGCGACGGCCCCGAACCGCACCTCCCCGGTCACCTACGTCCTGCTCATCGCCGTACCCGCGATCATCGCCGTCGCCGCGTTCCGCGCGCGCTGACGGCCGGCCCACTGATTCCTGGAGGCTTCCGTTGCCGGATTGGCTTGTTCTCGTCCTCGCGATGCTCGCGGCCGTCGCCGTGGTGGTCATCATCACCCTCGTCCGCGACAAGAGGGCGGCGGAGGACGAGGATCCCTCCGAGACGCCGGACGTCATCGAGTACATGACCATGTGGATCGGCGTCATCTACGCCATCGTCCTGGGTCTGGCGGTGGCCGGGGTGTGGGAGGCCCGCAGCGCCGCCCAGGACCACGTGCAGTCGGAGGCGCAGGCGCTGCACGAGATCTACGAACGGGTGCGGGTGTATCCGCCCGACACGCGTGACCGGATCCGGGCGGACGTCGACGCCTACGTCGCCCAGGTCGTCGACAAGGAGTGGAAGGAGATGGCCGACCACGGACGGCTGTCCCAGCACGGTGCCGAACTGCTCGCGCAGATCCGTCAGGACGTCACCGACTACCAGCCGAAGACGGACTTCCAGGCGCAGGCCTACCAGCCGCTGGTGGACCAGGTGGCCGCGCTCGACCAGGCCCGCAGCGCCCGGGCCGACTCGACCGGGGCGACCATGCCGAGCGTGGTGTGGATCGGGCTGCTGACCGGGGCCGCGATCACCATCGGCATGGTCTTCGCGCTGCAGATCAGGCGTTCCCGGCGCGAGCTGGCACTGGCCGGCCTGTTCACCGCGACCATCACCTTCATGCTGTTCCTGATCTGGGACTTCGACGAGCCGTACAGCCGGGGGATCACCGCGACGGCGCAGCCGTTCCTGAACCTCTTCCCGCACATCAAGGGGTAGCGCCCACCCCGGGGGACATCGCACCGCGGCGCGGCACGCCGCCCGTGTCCCCCGGACGGCCCATCACGGTCCCCCGTTCGCCCTACAGCGTTCGCGCGCATGTGCGGAGGTTTCTAGCGTTCCGATCATCGAGGTGCATTCCCGGCACCGGCGGAACAGGTCCGCATGCCGCTCCTCGGGGACCGGAGGAACCACCATGCGCGCGATACGCGTTGCCTCGGCCGCCCTGCTTGGCCTCGGCGCCCTCGCCCTCTGCGCCCCGGTCATCCTCGCGAGCGACACGAGCAACAGCGCCCGGGCCGGCGGCCGGGACCCCGGCCGGGACAGCGGCACCCCCTTCGGCTTCCGGATCACGCCCACCACCGTCACGGCGGGCGGCCGGGTGAGCCTGCACCTGGACCGCGGCAGCGGCTGCCGGGGCGCCGCGACGGTCACCTCGGGTCTCTTCGACACGGTCCGGATCCCGTCGGGGCGGGACTCCGTGACGGCCACGGTCGACCGGACGGCGACGTCGCGGGCGTCCTACCGGGTGACGTTCAACTGCGACGGCTCCAGCGCGTCGACCGAGCTGGCCATCGCGAGCAGCACGTCGGCCGGCCGGGACGACGTGCACGCGGCCGCGAACAGCGACGGAAACGGGCGCACCGACCAGCAGGCCGGCGCAGGTACGGACGGCCGGAGCGAGGGACGCCCGGACGGGGCCACCGGCAGCGGTACGGCCGCCGGCACGGGCGGTGACGGCGACGGCGTGAGTGGTACGGGCGGCCGGGCCGACGGTGTCGCCGACGGCCGTGCGGACCCGGCCGGTTCCGGCAGCCGGCAGGTGCTCGACCCGCAGCCCCTGCCGCCCGGACGGGGTGTCCAGGCCGGTGAGGGCGGCAGCGTCGCGGGGTTCGATCCCGGGGAGATCGGCCTCGGCGCGGCACTCGTCGTGATGTCGGTCGGTACGGCGTACCGGCGCTCGCGCAGGCACGCCGGCGAGGAGGAGGGCGCCTGATCGCGGTGCGGCCGGACGGGTCCGTGTCCCGGTCCGCCGCGGGACCGGGACCGGGGCCCGCCGGCTCAGAACCGCTTCTCGCTCCGGCGGCGCAGCCAGAAGCCGCAGCCGGCGAGCACGGCCGCGCCCACCAGGCCGCCGCCGATCGCCATGTCCGCGGGGGTGGCCCCGCTGGAGACGCTGCCGCCGAGTCCGCCGTGGACCCCGCCGAGCACGAAGAACGCGTCCCGCCGGAGCAGGGTGCGCCCGTCGCAGCGCACGGTCAGGTCGTACGGGCCCGGGCTGGCGTTGCGGTCGATGGTGGCGACGCCCCGCGCCATGTCGCCGCCGAACGGGTACAGCGACGTCGTACGGAAGGCGCGGGAGGTCATGACGCCGCTGCGGCAGTTGTTGACGGTGACGGTGAGCCGCTGGCCGGTGGCGATCGACCGGGGCTGGACGTCGATGTCACGCCCGTCGTCACCCCGGCCGCCGAACTCGTCGGAGCGTCCGTCGTTGCCCCGGCCGTGGGAGCCGTTGTTGAAACGCCCGTCGCCGAACCCGCCCACCCCGTATCCCGGGACCACGACCCCCGGGACCGCGAACCCGGGAGCCACTCCGACCCCGCCGATGCCTGGGGCGACCCCGACCCCGCCGACACCGCCGACACCGGGGGCGACGCCGACCCCGCCGACTCCGGTCCCGGGGGCGACGCCCGCCCCACCGACGACCGGGGCCTGGGTGTTGGGCGGGCCGCCTGGGTTGCCCAGGCCGTCGGCGACGGCCACCGGGGCGGCGGCGCCGAGAACGGCGACCACGGTGCACGCGGCCGCCAGCGCACGTGAGTTTCGCATCTCTTCCTCCGCGGAAGGCGCCCCGGGAACGGTCCCCGGTGGATCGGCGAGAAAGCACCTCCCGAATAGACCCTCAGTTGCCCGGAACACGCCCGCATTTCGAGAATGGTCCGTCCTGGTGAGGGGACACGCCGAACGAAAAGCGCACAATCAGATATTGCCGCAGGTCACGGACCGTCAGAAAAAACCTGAGAACGGCAACTCGGATGGCGCACCCGAATACCCGCGGGCCACCCGTTCGCCCGTCGCCCCGTCGCCGCCCGTGCCTCGGGGACTTAGCTTTTTCCCATGCGCGATACGGACCCGAGGGCGGCCGCGTCGAGAGGGGATGGCGAATGTCTGCGTCCGATCTTTCCGAGCTCGCCGAAGAGGAGGAGCGGCGGCGGAAGCGTGCCCCCTGGGGCGTGATAGCGCTCGTTCTGCTGACCGGTCTGGCACTCATTCGCAACGGTTCGGGAGAGTTCGACGTCGGTCCGCCACAGCCGGCCTCGGCCGCCGCCCCGGACAGCCGTATCACGGTTCCGGGTACCTTCGCCACGGCGCCGGCCGCGCTGCCGTTCGCCGCGGCGGACCGGATCCGGATCCCGGCGATCCGGGTCGACGCGCCGGTGATGCCGGTGGGTCTGGACACGGACGGCTGGATCGCGGCGCCGCCGCCGGACGACCCGAACCTGGCCGGATGGTTCACCGGCGGCGTCTCCCCCGGGGAGAAGGGCACCTCCGTCGTCGTGGGCCACGTCGACAACACGAAGGGCCCGGCCGTCTTCTACGGGCTCGGTTCCCTGAAGAAGGGAAACCGGATCGAGGTCGACCGCCAGGACGGCAGGACGGCGGTGTTCGAGATCTACGGAATCGAGGTATTCGCCAAGGCCGGCTTCCCGGGCGACCGGGTCTACGGTTCCAAGGGCACACCGGAGTTGCGGGTCATCACCTGTGGCGGCGGTTTCTCGAAGCAGAACGGCTACGACGGGAACGTCGTGGTCTTCGCCCGCCTGGTCCAGGCCCGCTGAGGCCACCACCGGGCGGGCGCGGGACCGTTCACGTGCGGCGGCGGGGCACGGTCAGGCGGTAGCCGTTGTCCAGCAGATAGGGCAGGTACTCGCGCAGGGCCTGGACACTCTGCGAGCGGTCGCCCCCGGCGTCGTGGGAGAGGACCACGACACCGGGGGCGGCGCCGTTCTCGATGGTGTCGACGATGGTGCGGGTGCCCGGTTCGGTCCAGTCGGTGCTGTCCACGGTCCAGGCCATCGGCTCCATGCCCATCTCGGCGCCGAGTTGGAAGGCGGCGCGGTTCCAGGCGCCGTAGGGGGCGCGGAACCACTGCGGGCGTTCGCCGTAGGTGTCCTCGATGGCGTCGCTGGTGCTCGTCATCTCGTCGCGGATCTCACGGCGGTTCAGGGTGGTCAGCAGCGGATGCGTCCAGGTGTGGTTGCCCACGACATGGCCCGCCTCGGCCATCCGGGCGACCAGTTCCCGGTTCACGACGATGCACTCGCCGCACAGGAAGAACATGGCCCGCACGTCGTACTTGGCGAGGGTGTCCAGGATGTGCGGGGTGTAGTTCGGGTTGGGGCCGTCGTCGAACGTGAGCATCATGCGTCGGCCGCTGCGGGAGATCTCCGTGATGGGCTCCTTGCGGACCTTGAGCTTGCGGGGCGCGGTGCGGGGCGGGCCGTACCCGGTGAGCGGCTGGAGCCGGAAGGCGGAGGACTTGAGTGCCGGGCGGGCCGGTGGTCCGGCGGCCGGGGCGGCGGCCCCGCCGGCCGTCTCCGCGGCGTTGCCCGCCACCACGATGCCCGCGGTGCCCGCGGCTCCCAGAGCGGCGCCGCCGGCGAGCAGCAGCCGGCGCCGGGTGAACAACTGATCCTTCTGCATGACTCATCAGTCGCCCGGCGGGACTCCGGCGCAGCACATCAACACCGGTGCGGCGGTGGGAAAACACCCGCACGGACCAGCAGTAAAAGGTTTCGGTAAGAAATGGCCAAGAAGGTTCAGCGGCGGCGGACCAGCGGGAAGGGCAGCGTCTCGCGGATGGTCAGGCCGGTGAGGAACATGACCAGCCGGTCGACGCCGAGGCCGAGCCCGCCGGTGGGCGGCATCGCGTATTCGAGGGCGTCGAGGAAGTCCTCGTCGAGTTCCATCGCCTCGGGGTCGCCGCCGGCGGCGAGCAGTGACTGGGCGGTGAGCCGGCGGCGCTGTTCGAGCGGGTCGGTCAGTTCGGAGTAGGCGGTGCCCAGTTCGGTGCCGAACGCGACCAGGTCCCAGCGCTCGGCGAGCCGGGGGTCGGTGCGGTGCTGCCGGGTGAGCGGGGAGACGTCGGTGGGGAAGTCCTTGTAGAAGGTGGGCAGCCGGGTGCGCTCCTCCACCAGGCGTTCGTACATCTCGAGGACCACGTCGGCGGGCCCGTCGTCGGCGGTGTACGGCACCCCGGTCCGGTCGCAGTGCCGGTGCAGCCGCAGCAGTTCGGTGCCGGGGCCGATCTCCTCGCCCAGCACCTCGGAGATCGCCCCGTACACGGTACGCACCGGCCAGGTGCCCGAGATGTCGTACTCCTGTCCGTCCCTGCGGGCCACCGGTGCACCGAAGGCGGCGGTCGCCGCGCCCTGGACCAGTTCGCGGGCGAGGTCGAGCATCACGTCGTAGTCGGCGTAGGCCTGGTAGGCCTCCAGCATCGTGAACTCGGGGTTGTGCTTGTGGGAGACGCCCTCGTTGCGGAAGGTCCGGCCGAGTTCGAAGACCTTCTCCAGACCGCCGACGCAGAGCCGTTTGAGGTACAGCTCGGGGGCGATGCGCAGGTGCAGGTCGAGGTCGTAGGCGTGGCTGTGGGTTGTGAAGGGCCGGGCGTTGGCGCCACCGTGGATCTGCTGGAGGATCGGGGTCTCGACCTCCAGGTAGCCCCGGTCCAGGAGTCCCTGGCGCAGCGCCTGTACGAGGGTGGAGCGGGTGCGGACGACGGCGCGGGCGGCGGGGCTGGTGGCGAGGTCGAGGTAGCGGCGGCGGACCCTGGCCTCGGGGTCGGCGAGCCCGCGGTGCTTGTCGGGCAGCGGGCGCAGGCACTTGGCGGTGAGCTGCCAGTCGGTGGCGAAGAGGGTCGGTTCGCCCCGGTCGCTGACGCCCATGCGGCCGGTGACGGTGATCTGGTCGCCGATGTCGGTGTCGGCGGTGAACCGGTCGAGGGCGGGGCCCGACCCGTCGCGGGTCAGGGCCAGTTGGCGATCGCCCGACCAGTCGCGCAGCGTCACGAAGACGATGCCGCCGAAGTCGCGGACCAGCATGACCCGACCGGCGACGGTGGCCGTCTCCCCCTCGCGCACCTCGGCGAGGGCGCGGGGCGGTGGGCCGGCGGCCACCGGGAAGGGGTCGGCGCCCGCCGCCCGCAGCCGGTCCAGCTTGCGGCGCCGGACCCGGAACTGGTCCGGCAGGCCGGCATCCGGTGCGCCGGGCCCGGTTCCGTCCCCTCCGTCGACACCGGACACCGGCGCGGACCGCGGTGCCTCGACGGGACGCGGTCCGCTCTGCGGGTGCCCCTTTCCCCAGAGTTTGCGCAGGGACGGTACGGAGACGAACCCTTCGGCGATCCCGGAGGCGAGGCCGATCCGGGCCAGGGAGCCGGCGTCGCCGTAGCAGAGGAAGCGCGGGTACCACTCGGGGCGGTACTTGGCGTTGGAGCGGTACAGGGCCTCCAACTGCCACCAGCGGGAGAAGAACAGCAGCAGCCCGCGCCACAGCCGCAGCACCGGCCCGGCGCCGATGCGGGCGCCCTCCTCGAAGACCGAGCGGAAGACGGCGAAGTTCAGCGAGATGCGGCGCACGCCCAGTTTGGGGGCGGCCTCGCACAGGTCGGCGACCATGAACTCCATGACGCCGTTGGGTGCGGTGCGGTCACGGCGCATCAGGTCCAGGGAGACGCCGTCGACGCCCCAGGGCACGAAGGAGAGCAGGGCGAGCAGCCGGCCGTCCTCGGACACGGCCTCGACGAGCAGGCAGTCGCCGTCGGCGGGGTCGCCGAGCCGGTCCAGGGCCATCGAGAAACCGCGCTCGGTCTCGGTGTCGCGCCAGGCGTCGGCCTTGTCGACGACCTCCTCCATCTCCGTCTCGGTGAGGGTGGCGTGGCGGTGGATGCGGCAGGTCGCACCGGTGCGCCGGACGCGGTTGACGGCCTGCCGGGTGACCCGCATCTCGCGGCCGCCCAGGTCGAAGCCGGCGACGTGCAGGATCGCCTCGTCGCCGAGTTGCAGGGCACCGAGCCCGGCGCGTACGTAGGCCTTGGCGCCGTCCTCGGAGGCGCCCATCACGGCGGGCACCCAGGCGTGCCGCCGGGCCACGTCCAGCCAGGCTGCGACGGCGTGCGGCCAGGCCTCCGGATCGCCGACGGGGTCGCCGCTGGCCAGGCAGACCCCGGCCTCCACCCGGTAGGTGACGGCGGCCTTGCCGCTGGGCGAGAAGACCACGGCCTTGTCGCGCCGGGTGGCGAAGTAGCCCAGGGAGTCGCGGTCGCCGTAGGCCTTGAGGAGGGCGCGGATACGGGCCTCCTCGTCGCCGTGCAGGGCTGCTTCCAGGCGCTGCGAACGGAACAGGGTGGCGGCGGCGTTGAGCAGGGCGAGGGCGCCGAAGAGGCCGAGCAGGAACGCGACGAAGCGGGGCGGCCGGCCGCCGTAGCTGCCGCCGGAGACGAGGCCGCCGCAGACCCGGTCGGCGGCCCAGGCGAGGTGCTGGCCGTGCGGGAGCGAGCCGGGGAAGAGCGAGACCAGGCCCCAGCCGGCCAGGATCGCCACGAGCAGGCCGATCAGCAGGACGGCGAGGGCGCGGCGGACGGCGGCTCTGCGGGAGGCGGCGTAGAACTCCCGGCGGGCCACGATCAGCAGGGCCAGGGCGAGTCCGCAGACCACCAGTGAGCTGAACGGGTACCAGCCGAAGCCGAAGGCGACGGTCAGCACGTCGGCCAGCACCAGGAGGCCGAGGTAGATCACCACCAGCCACCAGGCGACCTTCTTGCGGGCGGCGGTGGCGCCGCCGAGCAGGAACAGGAAGACGGCGTAGGCCAGGTTGGGGCTGACGGGCACCACGACGGTGTCGACGAAGTGCACGACCGGGTGGAGCAGCACGCGCAGCGGGGCGATGAACGAGAGCAGGGCGCACAGCAGGGCGAGGGCGCCGAAGAACGTCCCGAAGGCCTCGGGCACCCAGGTCAGCCGCCCGCCGCGCGGCGGGCGTATCGGCCCCGCCGGCTCTCTGCCCGTGGCGGGCTGCACGGCGGCACTCATGTCTCCGACTGTAGGAAGCCCTCGCCCGGCCCGCCCGTCGAGCGGGTGCGGGCCGAACGTCGGCCCGCCCAGAACCCCACCGGACCTGCGTATTCCGATAGCCTCGGATCGTGGCGGAACAACACCAGTTCGAGCGGGGCACGGACGGCCCCAAGGTCATCGTGGTCGGTATGGACGGCTCGGACTCCTCGTGGCGCGCGACCTCCTACGCCGCGGGTCTGGCCCGGCGGCAGCACGCGCTGCTGGCCATCGTGTACGTCCAGCCGGTCCTGGCGGCAGGCGCGGCGCTCGGGGCGCCGGTGGCGGAGACCACCGACGAGATCGCGGAGGACCTGGTCGCGCAGATCCGGGAGGCGGCCGACCGGCTCAGGGGGATATTCGAGGTGCGCTGGGAGTTCCACACCTTCCGGGGCGACGCCTACAGCGGCATGGTGAAGGCGGCCGACGAGCTGAAGGCCGACGCGGTCGTGGTGGGCGCCTCCGAGCAGGCCGGCCACCGGTTCATCGGCTCGGTCGCGATCCGTCTGGTGAAGGCGGGACAGTGGCCCGTGACGGTCGTGCCGTAGCGGGCTCCCGCAGGAGCAGCAGCGGGGTCGCCAGGAGCAGGATCCCGGCGAGCGCGATCGCCGTACGCGGGCCGGTGAGGCTCGCCAGCAGGCCCCACAGGGCGGTCATGGCGGCCGTGGTGGCCTTGCCGGTGACCGACCACGCGGACAGGGTGCGGGCGACCCGGCCGTCCGGGGTGTGCTCCAGGCGGCGGGTGGCGTAGACCGGGCTGTAGACGGCCGAGCAGGTGATCACCCCGAGCTCCAGGACCATCACCAGCAGCAGTCCGGGCAGCCCCGGCCCGACGAAGGCCAGTCCGAGGGGCCAGACGGCCCGCAGGGCGCTCGCGGCGCGCAGCACCCGCCACTGCCCGTAGCGGGCGACCAGCGGCCGGGCGGCGCGGGCGCCGAGGAGACCGCCCAGGCAGGGCACGGCGAAGGCGAGGCCGTACTGCCAGGGGGTGAAGCCGAGCCGGCCGAGCATGAGGACCGCCAGCGGGGGCGCGGCGACCATGATCAGGGCGTTGCCGGCGAGGCTGTTGAAGAAGAGGGGCCGCAGGGCGGGGCTGGCGAGGATGTGCCGCCAGCCGTCGAGCAGGTCCGCGGCGCGCAGCCGTTGTACGTCCCGCGGTGCGGGGCGGGGCTCGCCGTCGCCGACGGCCCGGATGCCGAGTGCGGACAGCAGGAAGCTGACCGCGTTCGCCGCGACGGTCGTCACCGGTCCGAACAGGCCGATCGCGGCGCCGCCGAGGGGCGGGCCGAGGACCAGCGCGGTCCAGTTGGTGGACTCGAACCGGGCGTTCGCGGTGAGCAGCCGGTCCGCCGGGACGAGGGACTTCAGGAAGGCACCGGAGGCCGCGTTGAAGGTGATGTCGGCGGCCGCGACGACCACCGAGACCAGCAGCAGCTGACCGAGGCCGAGGACGCCGAGCGCGTAGCCGACGGGGACGGTGAGCAGGGCCGCGAACCTGATCAGGTCCATCGCCGTCATCACCGGCCGCTTGCGCCGGAACTCCACCCACGGCCCCAGCGGCACCGCGGCCACCGCGCCCACGGCGGGCCCGGCCGCGGCGAGCAGCGCCACCTCGGCAGGCCCCGCGTGCAGCGCGATGACGGCGATCACCGAGAACGCGTCGAAGGCGAGCCAGGTGCCGAGCGCACTCACCGAGTACGCGGCCCACAGCCACCCGAACCGCCGCCCCATGCACAACCTCCCGTTGACCCGGGACATGAAAACGCGCAGGTGGCCGTCGGATCAAACAACCGCCGGGCCCCGCGCCACAACCATCGGTTGTACGGTGAGGAGGTGGATCTCACCGCCGTGCGCACCTTCGTCGCCGTGGCCGACTCCGGGCAGTTCCAGGAGGCCGCGGCGGTGCTGGGGGTCACCCAGCAGGCCGTGTCCAAGCGGATCGCGGCGCTGGAGAAGGAGCTGGGGGTGCGGCTGTTCACTCGGACCCCGCGGGGCGCCGAGCCGACCGCCGACGGCCGGGCCTTCCTGCCGCCCGCCCGCGAGCTGCTGCTGGCCGAGGAGCGGGCGGCCGCCTCGGTACGGCGGGGCCGGCGCCCCCTGCGGGTCGACGTGGTCGGTGCCCGGCTCGCCCCGGCGGCGCTGCTGCGCGGCTTCCACGAGGCGCGCCCGGACCTCGCCCTGGGCGTCGTCACCCTCTTCGACGTGGAGTCGGCGCTGACCGCCCTGCGCTCCGGTGCGGTCGACGCGTCCTTCCGGGCGGTCGCCATGCCGGGGCGGCCGCTGCCGAGGGGCATCGAGGCGGTCCGGGTCCACGACGAGCCGCTCCAGCTGCTCACCGGGCCGGCGCACGCCCTGGCCGGCCGGGCCTCGGTCACGCCCGCGGAGCTGGCCGGGCACCGGATCTGGATCCCGGGGATCGTGGAGGGCACCGAGTGGGCCGCTTACTACGCCTCCCTCGCCGCCGAGTTCGGACTCCTCATCGACTCCTCCGGCGCCAACTTCTCCGGGGCGTTGCAGGACGCCCTCGCGGCCTCCGGCGCCGTGGCCACCCTGGTCACCGGGGAGACCAGGCTGACCTGGCCGGACGGTCACGACCTGCGCCGGATCCCGCTGCTCGACCCGACGCCCCTCTACCCCCACTCGCTGCTCTGGGCCACCGCCAACCCGCACCCGGCGCTCATCGCCCTGCGCACCCGTCTCACCGAGGCCCGCCCGCCGCGCACCGCCGCCCGGACCTGGACGCCGGGCTGGGCCGAGACCGTGCGTGGCGTCTTCCGTCCTTGACGCCCCCTGGGCCATCATGATCGGCCGTCAGCCGTTCGCGATCCGCGAAGAGGTGAGGCACATGGCCAAGCTCCGCATGGGTGAAGGAATTCTCCGTCGCAAACCCATCGGACACATCGAGGAGACCGAGGTCACCGAGGGCGCCGGGCTCGACAGATCGCTCGGGCTGGTGCAGCTCACCGCGATCGGCGTGGGCGGCATCATCGGCGCGGGGATCTTCACCCTCGCCGGCACGGTCGCCAACGAGACGGCCGGGCCGGCCGTCCTGGTCTCGTTCCTCATCGCCGGGCTGGCGAGCGCCTGCGCCGCGCTGTCGTACGCCGAGTTCGCCGGGCTGATCCCGAAGGCGGGGTCGGCGTACACGTACGGCTACGCGGTGCTCGGCGAGTTCGCGGGCTGGTTCATCGGCTGGGACCTGCTCCTGGAGTACACGGCGATCGTGGCGGTGGTCGCGATCGGCATCTCGGGGTACTTCAGCTTCCTGGTCGAGGAGATGGGCGCGGACCTGCCGCACTGGATGCTCGGCGCGCCCGGCACCGGGGACGGCCACCGGGTCGACCTGTTCGCCGCCCTGCTCTGTCTCCTCATCGCCTACCTGCTCAACCTCGGCATCCGCAGCGCGGCCCGGTTCGAGACGTTCGTGGTGGTGCTCAAGGTGCTGGTGGTGCTACTGGTGATCGCGGTCGGCGTGTTCCACCTCAGCGCGTCCAACTACCACCCCTTCTTCCCGTTCGGCATCAGCGGCGCGTTCACCGGTGCGGCGACCGTGTTCTTCGCGGTCTTCGGGTACGACGCGATGTCGACGGCGGCCGAGGAGTCGAAGGACGCGCAGCGGCACATGCCGAAGGCGATCATCTACTCGCTGGCGATCTCGATGGTGCTGTACGTGGCGGCCTGCCTGGTCCTGACGGGCATGCAGAACTACCAGGACATCGACCCGGAGAGCGGCTTCTCGACGGCGTTCAAGTCGGTGGGGCTGAGCGGTCTGGCGGACGTGATCGCAGTGGGCGCGATCATCGGCATCCTGACGGTCATGTTCACGTTCATGCTGGGCGTGACCCGTGTCTGGTTCTCCATGTCGCGGGACGGTCTACTGCCCGGCTGGTTCGCGAAGACGCACCCGACGCGGCACGTGCCGACCCGGGTGACCTGGATCGTCGGGGTGGCCTCGGCCCTGCTCGCCGGGTTCGTCCCGATCGGCGAGGCGGCCGAACTCACCAACATCGGCATCCTGCTGGCGTTCGTGGTGGTGTGCACGGCGGTCATCGTGCTGCGCTACCGGCAGCCGGAGCTGCCGCGCACCTTCCGCACCCCGTGGATGCCGTTCGTGCCGGCGCTGGGTGTCGTCTTCTCGATCTGGCTGATCACGTTCCTGAAGTGGGAGACCTGGGTCCGGTTCGCGGTCTGGTTCGTGATCGGGTGCGTGATCTACTTCGGCTACTCGTACAAGAGGTCGCGGCTGGCCGCCGGACCGGCGGACCTACCCGGTCACAGCCCTGGCTCCCGGTGAAGGCGTTGATCAGGTTGTGGGGTGTGCCGGCACCCGGCATGTCGTGCAGATCGGGGCCCTCGGCATCGGCGGCGGCACTGCGCACGAACATGGCCTGCTCGTAATCGGCGAGTGCGGTCTCGATGTCGTCGGGGTGCGCGGCGATGGCCTTGCCCAGTTCGGCGCCGTCGTACATGGCCAGGTTGGCGCCTTCGCCGTTGGGGGCCGTCAGATGTGCGGCGTCGCCGAGCAGGGTCACCCCGGGCGTCCGGTCCCACCGGTGCTCGACGGGCAGGGTGTATATGTGGCGCAGGACCGGCGGGGTCTCGCCGTCGGTGACCAGAGCGGTGAGTTCCGATGCCCAGCCGCTGAATTCCCGGACGATCCGTGCGGTGGCCGTGGCGGGATCGGTGAAGTCGATACCGGCGAACCAGTCCTGCGGCCTGGCGAGCATCACCCAGGTGTGAAGGTTCCCGCCGCGCTCCCGGTGAGCGAAGATCCCCTTGCCCGGTTCGAGCACCATCATCGCTCCGCCGCCGACGGTTTTCGCGCTGGTCGGGTGCCGGGTGTCGCCTTCGAACAGGTGGGTCTCGACGAAGGAGAAGCCGGTGTACTCGGGGACCGCGCCGGAGAGCAGTGATCGGACCCGGGACCAGGCGCCGTCCGCGCCGACCAGCAGGCTCGTGGTGACGGTGGTGCCGTTGGCGAAGGCCACCTCGTGCCGGCCGTCGCCGGCGGCACGGATGCTGCCGGCCTTGTGACCCCACCGGACGGTGCCGTCCGGGAGCGAGTCGAGCAGCATCTGCCGCAGTTCGCCACGCTGCACTTCGGGGTTGCCACCCGTACCGTCGTCGGGCACGTCGAGCAGAACCTTTCCGTCCCGGTCCAGGAGCCGCATCGCCTGACGTCCCTCCAGGACGAGCCCGCGGAACTCCTCGGTCAGCCCCGCGGTCTCCAGCGCCGGCTGGCCGTTGCAGTCGCGGATGTCGAGCAGCCCCCCTGCGTGCGCGCCGTCGCGGAAGTCTCTCCCTCGTAGACCGTGGACGAAATCCCGTGGACGTACAGCACACGGGCGAGCGTGAGACCGCCGAGTCCCGCGCCGATGATCGTGACGTGACTGCTCATGGTGATTCCTCACATGCTCACGCCTGCCGGAGGAACGCCGGCAGGATCTCGGCAAAACGTTCCAGCCCCCACCGACAAAGCGCCGACACCTCGGCTGCACCCGTTCCGGGCGACCGACAGCGCACCGACAGGCGCACCGACACACCGCGAACGGAAGCGCCCTGTTCGGCTCCGTGCCCGATGCATCGGCGGCCGACGAAAAGCCGAGCCGCCACACCCTCAGCCGTCGGATCCGACGCCACCGCACGTCCGCCCGCCGATACGGCCGACCCGGTGAACCTTCCCGGTCGGAGCGCTAGAGGCCGCGCAGGAAGCCGAGCAGGAGGGCGTTGAACTCGTCGGGCTTCTCCAGGTTCGGGTAGTGGCCGACCCCCTCGACGACCTCGGCCCGGCCGTCCGGGACCTCCCGGGCCAGGCGCTCGGCGGCGGCCAGCAGGTCGGCGGGTTCCAGGCCGCCGTTGACCGTGAGCACCGGGACGTCGATCTTCGGCACCCGTGACCAGGAGTCCGTCACACGCACCAGCCGGTCGGGCTCGTCGGGCGTGTGCTTGGAGATCGTGTGCAGGGCCAGTTCGCGCAGCCGGCGCGGGATCTCCGGGTCGACGGCGTCCAGGGTGCGGTGCTCGCCCGCCACGACCCTCACGAAGGCGTCGAGCCAGCCCTCGATGTCACCGGCGCCCAGGGTGCGGGCGTACTCGGCCTGGAGTCGCGTGTGCCAGGGGTCGGTGTACCGGAAGTCGCCCGTCACCGCCCCGCAGGTGACCACCGCGCGGACCAGCTCGGGGTGTTCCAGCACGGTGTCGGTGGCGATCACGCCGCCCATGGAGACGCCGACGACGACGGCCGGGCCGGCGTCGAGGTGGCGCAGGAGTGCGGCGAGGTCGTCGGCCCAGCGGAACGGCTCGCTCGCGTTGGCCGAGAAGCCGTGGCCGCGCACGTCCGGGACGATCACCCGGTACCCGGCGGCGAGCGCCGGGACCTGCCGGTACCAGAAGCGGTGGTCGACGTACCCGGCGTGGAGCAGGACCACCGGGTCGCCGGAGCCGGTGTCGAGGTAGGCGAGGTCGCCGTCGGGGGACGGGAAGAAGCGGATGTCCGCGGGAGCATCATTCATGACAACCAAGGTGTCATTCTGGAGAGATTTTGACAACCTGGTTGTCATGACGAGTTTGACACCTCGGTTGCCATGGCGGCGCGGTGCATCATGGCCGGGTGAACGACATCGACAAGCCGCTCGCCCCGGACGAGCTGGGCGAGCGCATCACCGAGGTGTTCGATCTGATCGGCCCGCTCTACCGGCGCGCCTTCCGCAAGGTCGAGCAGGGCGAGCAGATCGAGGGAGCCTCGGTCGGGGTGCGCTCGGTGCTGGACCTGCTGCGCCGGTACGAGCCCATGACGGTGCCCCAGATGGGCCGGATCATGGCGCTGAGCCGGCAGTTCGTGCAGCGCACGGTGAACGACGCGGTGGCGCGCGGCTGGGCCGAGGTGACCCCCAACCCGGCACACCAGCGTTCCTCCCTGATCCGGCTCACGGACGAGGGCCGGGCCACCATCACCGCGATTCTCGCCCGCGAGCACGCCCTGAACCGGCAGGTCGGCGGCGATCTGACCGCCGCCGAGCTGACGGCGTGCGTGCGGGTGCTGAAGCAGCTGCTGGTGACCTTCGACCACGTCGACGTCGGGTGACCGGGGCGTGGGGTGCGCGGCGCGCGGCCCGAGCGCCGCTACTCCCCCATGATCAGCCCGTCCTTGGCGGCGCCGCGGCTGAGCACGACGTCCCGGATGGCGTCCCGGGCGGCGGTGAAGTCGGCGCCCTGGTCGATGGCCGCGTTGAGGTCCACCACCCGGCCGGCGTCGACGTCGTACAGCTGTGGGATGAACTCGGCCTTGGCGACCTCCCAGCGGCCGCCCGGGGCGGTGGGCGGGTTGAAGGTGAAGCGGGCGAGGGTGGACTGGTTGCCGCGCGGATCCTGCCGGCCCTGGCTGTTGTAGATGTCGCCGGCCAGCTGGTCGCCGAGGCCGTAGACCACCCAGGTGCCGTTGACCTTCTCGTAGGCCTGCGGGATGTGCGCGTGGGTGCCGAGGATCAGGTCGATGTCGGGGCGGCCGCCGGTGCGGGCCTCGGTGAGCCGCTTGGCGAGGGTGAGCTGCTGCTGGTCGGGGGCGTCCGTACCCTCGGCACCCCAGTGCACGGAGACCACGACCACGTCGGCGCCCGCCTGCCGGGCGGCGCGGGCGTCGGCGAGGATGCGGTTCTCGTCGAGCAGGCCGACCGCCCAGGGCCGGTCCGGTGGCAGCGCGTTGCCGTTGACGTCGTAGGTGTAGGAGAGCTGGGCGACCTTGGCGCGGCCCGCGTTCATCAGGCTGAGGGTGCCGGCCTCGGCCTGGGTGCGGGCGGTGCCGGCGTGCCTGACGCCCGCCCGGTCCAGGGCGTCGAGGGTGCGCTGGATGCCCGCCGCGCCGTCGTCCAGAGCGCGGTCGGAGGCGGTGGAGCAGCCGTCGTAGCCGGTGGCGGCGAGCGCCTCCGCGAGCTGCGGCGGGGAGGTGAGCCCGGGCCGGTCGCCGTCGGTGCCGGTGACGGTCGCCAGGTGACAGAGCGCCAGGTCGGCACGGGAGACGACGGGTGCGACCCCGGCCAGCATCGGGCGGAAGTCGTAGCCGTTGCCGCCCGCGTCGAAGTTCGCGTGGTCGTACGCGGAGTTCAGCGGCATGACGTCACCGGAGGCGACGAGGGTGAAGCCGGTGGCGGGCACGGCCGGTGCCGGTTGCGGGGGCGGGGCGGCGCCCTCCTGCCGCACGTGGTTCTGGCATGCGGCCGCGGCGGCGAGCAGGGCGGTCAGGGCCAGGGCTGCCTGGCGTCTGCGATTGATCATCAGGAGTACCCCAGAGTCGCAAGCCTTGTCCGATTTACAGATCAATGGGTACGAAGGTTTAGGCGGCCGCAAACAACTCAGGCGCCCCGATTGACCCATCCGGGTCGGGTACGGGGGGTGCGGGACCGTTCGTCGCACCGTTCACCGACGCGATCGACCGTCCGTCGCACCATCCCGGCACGCCCCCTGTCCCCCGGCCGGGCCCTGCGATGCCATACGGCCATGACGGCCGGAACCACCCTTCCCCACGGGACGACGACCGCCGAGCACGAGCTCGTCGCGCTCCAGCGCGCGCACGGCCGACCGCTCTTCGCGCTGCTGCTCCGGCTCAGCGACGGGGACCGGCAGCGGGCCGAGGACCTCGTCCAGGAGACCCTCGTACGCGCCTGGCAGCACCCCGAGGCGCTGCGCGCGGACGCCTTCGACTCCGTGCTGCCCTGGCTGCTGACGGTCGGTCGGCGGCTCGCCATCGACGCGCGCCGGGCCCGGCAGGCGCGGCCCGCCGAGGTGCACGACGCGGTGCTGGAGAACGCCCGGGCCGCCGGCGACCACGCCGAACGCGCCGCCGCGACGCTCGACGTCCGGGAGGCTGTGAAGACTCTCACCCCCGAGCACCGTGAAGTCCTGGTGCTGGTGTATTTCCAGGGGGCGAGTGTGGCGGAAGCCGCCGAGATCCTCGGGATCCCACCCGGTACCGTGAAGTCGCGGGCGTACTACGCGCTGCGCGCCCTGCGTCGGGTTCTGCCCGGTTATGCACCCGACCTGCACTGAAACCGTAAGCCAGGTCAAACCTCGGTAAAGCGCCTTGCTGAGGACCGTGTTTGAGCAATCAGCTGTCTTCATCCGTGTTCCGCACCGGGAGAGGGACGGACCCGGGGTCGGGGCCACGCGCGCACCGGAGGAAGGCAGGACGGGATGCTGCACAGAGGTCAAGAGAGCACGGGCGGGGCCGGAAGCGGGGAACTCGCGGTCCCGATGGCCTGGTTGTACGCCGAGTACATCGCCGACGAGCTGCTGCGCACCGGCGATCTCATGCCACCGACGTCCTTCGAGTTCCGGGCCGGCCGCGACGCGCTGGCGCTGACCATCTTCCTCTCCGACACGGACGGCGAACTGTCGGGCATCCGGGTCGTGTCCCAGTTGGAGAACTGGCTTTCGCTCACGGCGTACGACCAGCCGTGGCGGGACTGGGTCAGCGAACGTATGGCTGTGGTGACGGCGGAGACGGCCGAGTCGGGCGGGCCGTCACCGGACCTGGATCTGGCCACCGCCGCCTGGCGCTGGCTGGAGGAGACCGAGCTGCTGGCGCCCGACCTGGACGCGGTGCCGGGCGGCGGTTCGGTGTTCGGCGAGGACGACGGACCCAAGGTGTGGACCCCCGCCTGGCGGCTCGGTCTGCCCCTCGGACACCTCGCCATCCATCTTTTTTGATTCAGGACCAATCCGCGGGCCCGGCCGCTCCGAATCCGTTGATTACGATTCTGTACGTGGCTTGAGTGAAACGGCTGCCGACTGCGTACGGGTGGGAGCAAGGAACAACGCGTAACCCCCACCCGCACCCATCGGCACGAGGATTCGGCATGAGGTCCCTGGAAAGGCATCGCGACGTCGGCGCGTACGCGCTCGGCGTGCTGGACGAGGCGGAGGCCTTCCGCTTCGAGGACCATCTCATGGAGTGCCCGAGCTGCACGGCACACGTGACCGAGTTCGGCCCCGCGGCACGGCAGTTGATGCTGTACCGCCGGGCCACGCCGCGCTTCGTGCACCCCATGGCCCAGCCCGGGCCCCGGCTGCTGGACCGGCTGCTCGCCGAGGTCGCCACCCGGCACCGGGCCAAGCGCCGCAAGCTGCTGTACGGCCTGGCCGCCTCGGTGGTGTTCGCGGTCGCGGGCCCCGGCATCGCGGCCTACGTCGGCCACGAGGCCGCGCCGGCCGTGCACGTCACCGCGGCCACCGACGCGCACTCCGGCATCTGGGCGCAGGTGAAGTCGGAGGACACGGAGTCGGGCAGCACGATCGAGCTGCAGGTGAAGGACCCGGACGGGCCGCGCTCCTGCCGGCTGGTCGCCGTCGGCGACGACGGCTCCGAGCAGATCGTCACCACCTGGGCGGAGCGCGACCACGACGGCCGGGTGAGCACCATGGCGGGCGGCTCCTCGATGCACCCCGACGAGATCGACCGCTACGAGGTGCGCAACGCGGACGGGCAGCGCCTGGTGACCCTGGACCCCAAGTGAGCGCCGGCTACCTGAGCAGCCGGGACATGCGGCGGTCCGCGAGCGGCTTGCCGCCGGTCTGGCAGGTCGGGCAGTACTGCAGCGAGGAGTCGCTGAAGGAGACCTCGCGGATGGTGTCACCGCAGACCGGGCAGGGCTCGCCGGTCCGGCCGTGGACGCGCAGACCGCTCTTCTTCTCTGATTTGAGCCGCCCCGCCGCCAGGCCGTGGGAGCGCTCCACCGCCTCCGTGAGCGTGGTGCGCAGCGCCTCGTGGAGCCGGTGCATCTCCTCCGCCGTCAGGGACGCGGCCAGCTTGAACGGGGACATCCGCGCCGCGTGCAGGATCTCGTCGCTGTAGGCGTTGCCCACCCCGGCGATCAGGCTCTGGTCGCGCAGGGCGCCCTTGAGCTGCCGTCGCTCGTCCTTGAGCAGGGCGGCCAGCCGGGCTTCGTCGAAGTCGTCGGCGAGCGGGTCGGGGCCGAGCCGGGCGATTCCGGGGACGTCCTGCGGGTCGCGGACGACGTACACGGCGAGCTTCTTCTGGGTACCGGCCTCGGTGAGGTCGAAGCCCGCACCCGTCTCCAGGGCCGCCCGCAGCGCCAGCGGGCCCTTCCCGGGGCGGGGCAGCCCGTCCGGCAGCCGGTCCTTCCACTGCAGCCAGCCCGCGCGGGCCAGGTGGGTCACGAACCGCAGTCCGCGGTCGCCCTCGATGTCCAGGAACTTGCCGTGCCGGTGCACGGCGACGACCTCGCTGCCCTCGAAGGCGCCGACCGGAGGGTCGTACGTCTTCAGGACACTGATGGCGACCGGCAGCACGCGTACGACCTGGCGGCCGACCAGGTTCTCGGTCAGGAAGTCCCTGAGCGCTTCGACCTCGGGCAGTTCGGGCATGCGTCCAGGGTGCCATCCGCTGCGCGTGCGGTCCGCCGAAGTGCCCCAGGGGCCGTCGTTCTGCGGCTGCGGCGCGCTGGGGGCCGGTCGCGCAGTTCCCCCCAGCCTTCGGCCGGGGGTACCCCCAGCGCCCCTTACGGGGCGCGCCCGTCGGGTTTCACCGGCATGCGGAACTCGCACCAGACCGCCTTGCCGCCGCCGCGTGCCTCCACGCCCCAGGCGTCGGTGATCTGCTCGACGAGCAGCAACCCGCGTCCGGAGACGCCGTCCTCGCCCGCCTCGCGGCGGCGCGGCAGGGCGCTGGAGGAGTCCTCGACCTCGACGCGCAGCCGGCGGTCGGTGCCGACGAGGACCCTGAGGGTGACGATCGCGGAGCCCTCGGTGTGCATCAGCGCGTTGGTGATCAGTTCGTCCGCCACCAGCTCGATCTCGTCCGCGCGGTCCCCGGCCCCCCAGGCCCGGACGGCGGCGCGGACCATGTGCCGGGCCAGGGCCAGCGCCTCGGGGTCGCCGGAGGCCACGTGCTGCTGGAGGCGGCCGACGGGCTGCGCGGTGTCGGAGCCGCGGCGGCGCAGCAGGAGCAGGGCCACGTCGTCGTCACCCCCCTGCTCGTCGGCCATCTCGATCAGCAGGTCGGCGAGGTCGCGCACGCCGTCCGGCCCCTTGGCGACCCGCTCGGCCAGTGCCCGCATGCCGTCCCCGAGGTCCTTGCCGGGCTGTTCGACGAGCCCGTCGGTGCACAGCAGCAGTGTCTCGCCGGGGTCCAGCTCCAGGGTGGACACCGGGTACTCCAGGCTGTGGAACTCGGCGGACAGGCCGAGCGGCAGCCCGCCCTCGACGGGCACCCGGTGGCAGCCGCCGTCGGCGGTGCGGACCAGCGGGTCGATGTGCCCGGCGCGGACCACCTGGACGACGCCGGTGGCCAGGTCGGCCTCGGCGTACAGGCAGGTGGCGAAGCGGTCGGTGTCGAGCTCGTCCAGGAAGACGGAGGCACGGGCCATCACGGTGGCCGGGGCGTGTCCCTCGGCGGCGTAGGCGCGCAGCACGATGCGCAGCTGGCCCATGACGGCCGCCGCGTGCGTGTCGTGGCCCTGGACGTCGCCGATGACCGCGCCGACCCGGCCGCCGGGCAGCGGGATGAGGTCGTACCAGTCGCCGCCGATGTCCCGGCCCAGGGAGCCGCCGGCGGCCGCGGAGCGGTAGCGGACGGCGACGTCCGCGCCGGGCACGCTGGGGATGGTGCGCGGCAGCATGGCCTGCTGGAGGCCCTGGGCGAGGTCCTTCTCCTGCTCGAAGAGCATGGCCCGCTGGAGGCTCTGCGCGATGCTGCTGCCGAGGGCGACCAGGACGGCGCGCTCCTCCGTCGAGAAGCCGAGCCGGTCGTTGTAGAGCAGGCCCATGGCGCCGATCGGGCGGCCCTGGGCGATCAGCGGCAGGTAGGCGGCCGAGGTGATGTTCAGGTCGGTGATGTGCGGCCACAGTATCGGGTAGCCCTCGGCGAACTCCTCCGGTGACTCGATGAAGCACGGGCTGAGGGTCCGCACCACCTCGCCCATCGGGTACGGCTCGTCTATCCGGGTGATCCGGGTGCCGGGCACGAAGCTGCCGGCCGGTCCCTCGGCGACCAGCCGGATCCGGCCGGCCTCGACCAGGCCCATCACCAGACTGGCGGCGCCCAGGTTGGGGATGCCGTGGGTGTCCTTGAGGACGTCGATGACCTCCTGGACGCTGCTGGCGTGCGCGAGCGCGGCGGTGACCGCCTGGACGACGCCGGTCTGCCGGCGCAGTGCCTGTCCCTGGGCGTCCCGGAGATTGCGGGCCTCGCTGTCCTCCAGTTCCCGGGTGGCGTCCCGGACGATCCCGACGACCCGGCGCGGGCGGCCCGTCTCGTCGCGCCGGATGTAGCCCTGGGTGTGGGTCCAGCGCGGGGTGCCGTCGCGGCGGCGGATGCGGAAGTAGGTCCCGTAGTTCTCGCTGCCGTCCTTGATGGCCTGGGACACCACCGCGTCGAGCCTGCTGGACTCGGCCGGGGGCACCCGGAGGGCGAGCGACTCGGGGCGGCCGTCGTACTCCTCGGGGGTCAGGTCGAACACCTCGTACGCCTGGGTGTCCATGTGGAACAGGCCGGCGTCGAGATCCCAGTCGAAGGTGCCCATGTGGTTGAGCGCCAGGATCGGGTGGTCCAGATGGGCGGGCCAGTCGTCCGGGAGTGACGGAGCGCTCGCTCCCCGGTCAGCCATGGGGCCACCATGCCAGGGGAACCCCCTGCGGGCAATTCCTCCCTTATTGTCTGTTTCACTCGGCCGGGTTACGCAAGCGGGGATGCGCGGTACACAGGGTGACAGGCCCCTGCCGGTCCCGGGGGCGCACACTGGAGAGAGGCAGGAGCGCACGGCCGTGGACTGGTTCACCGACCCCGGGTACTGGGTGAGCCGGCTGGTCTTCCAGCGGGCTCTGGCCGGCGTGTACCTCATCGCGTTCCTGACGGCGGCGCTGCAGTTCCGGGCCCTGCTCGGCGAGCGCGGGATGCTGCCGATCCCGAGGTACGTCGCCCGCGTCCCCTTCCGGCGGGCACCGAGCCTGTTCCAGCTGCACTACTCGGACCGTCTCTTCGCGGGCTGCGCGTGGGCGGGCTGCGCGGTGTCGGCGGCGCTGCTGGCGGGCGCGGACTCCGAACTCCCGCTGTGGGCCGGGATGGTGCTGTGGCTGGTTCCCTGGGCGCTGTACCTCTCGATCGTCAACGTCGGCCAGACCTGGTACGCGTTCGGCTGGGAGTCGCTGCTCCTGGAGACCGGCTTCCTCGCCGTCTTCCTCGGCAACGACGAGGTGGCCCCGCCGGTCGTCGTGCTCTTCCTGCTGCGCTGGATCCTGTTCCGGGTGGAGTTCGGGGCGGGGCTGATCAAGATGCGCGGGGACGCCTGCTGGCGCAAGCTCACCTGTCTCCACTACCACCACGAGACCCAGCCGATGCCGGGCCCGCTGAGCTGGTTCTTCCACCACCTGCCCGGACCGGTGCACAAGGCGGAGGTGGCCGCCAACCACGTCACCCAGCTGCTGGTCCCCTTCCTGCTGTTCACCCCGCAGCCGATCGCCACGGCGGCCGCGTCCCTGATGATCCTCACCCAGCTGTGGCTGGTGGCCTCCGGGAACTTCTCCTGGCTGAACTGGATCACCATCGTGCTGGCCGTGTCGGCGCTCCGCCTCCCCACGGACCGTCGCACGGCACCGGCCACCCCGCTCTGGTACGAGGTGGTCGTCCTCGCCGTGGCCGCGCTGCTCCTCTTCCTGAGCCACCGGCCGGTCGTGAACATGGTCTCCCGCCGACAGGTCATGAACCGTTCCTTCGACCCGCTCCACCTGGTCAACACCTACGGCGCGTTCGGCAGCGTCAGCCGCATCCGCTACGAGGTGGTGGTCGAGGGCACGCTGGACGGCACCCCGCGCGAGGAATCGGAGTGGCGGGAGTACGAGTTCAGGGGCAAGCCGGGCGATCCCCGGCGCTGGCCCCGCCAGTTCGCGCCCTACCACCTCCGCCTGGACTGGCTGATGTGGTTCGCCGCCCTCTCCCCCGCGTACGCCGGGGACTGGTTCGGCGGTCTGGTCGAGCGCCTCCTGGAGAACGACCGGGACACACTCCGGCTGCTGCGCCGCTCCCCCTTCCCGCCCGGCGAGCCCCCGCGCTTCGTCCGCGCCCGCCTCTTCCGCTACCGCTACACCAGCCTGCGGGAGCTTCGGGAGACGGGCGCGTGCTGGGAGCGGACGTACGTACGGGAGTTCCTGCCGCCGACCCGGCTGACGGGGGCGGCTCAGAGGCCGTAGACCCGGGCGGCGGTGGTCTCGAAGACGGCGGCGCGGTCGGCCGGGGCGACCAACTCGGTTGCGGCCCCGAAGACCTCGCCGTACGTCCCGGCCAGGGTGCACACCGGCCAGTCCGAGCCGAACATCAGGCGGTCGGGGCCGAAGGCGTCCAGGACGGTCTCGGCGTACGGGCGCAGGTCGTCGACGGTCCAGGAGGCGGGGTCGGCCTCCGTGACCATGCCGGAGAGCTTGCAGACGGTGTTGGGGCGGGCGGCGAGGTTGCGGACCGCGCCGGCCCAGGGTTCGAGGGCGCCGGACGCGATGGGGGGCTTGCCCAGGTGGTCGAGGACGAAGGTGAGGTCCGGATGGGACTCGGCGGCCTTGACGGCGGCCGGGAGCTGGTGGGCCTGCACGATGAGGTCGTAGACCAGGCCCGCGTCCGCGAGCACGGCCAGGCCCCGGCCGACGTCCGGGCGCAGCAGCCACTCCGGGTCGGGCTCGCCCTGGACCTGGTGCCGGATGCCCTTCAGACAGGTTCCGCCGGGGAGTTCGCGCAGCCGGGCGATTTCCTCGGCGACGTCCGGGCGGGTCAGGTCGGTCCAGCCGACGACCCCGGCGACCAGGTCGTGGGCGTCGGCGAGGGCGAGGAACTCCGGGGTCTCCTCGGGGACGGTGACCGTCTGGACGAGGACCGTGCGGACGACCCCGGCCGCGGCCGCCTCGGGTTCGAGGTCCTCGACGGTGAAGTTCCGCCGCAGCGGCCGGAGTTCGGGTCCGGTGATCCAGTCCTGGTCGCGTACCGAGAGGTCCCAGACATGGTGGTGGGCGTCGATCGTCATGGCAGCTCCCATACGACGGGCAGGCCGGCCCCCGAACCCGCCTCGGAGTAGTCGTGGACGACGTCGAGGAGCTCGGCCATCCGGGCCTGCCAGGCCACGTTGACCGGGAGCCGCTCCAGCTCGGCGAGGAGCCGGCCGTAGTCGGCGCACTCCAGGACGTGGAAGAGGTCGGTGCCACTGCGCCAGATGGTCCAGGAGGTGGCCCCGGCGGCGCGGATGGCGTCGGTGAGTTCGGCGGGCACCTCGCGGTGGGCGGCCTCGTACTCGGGGACGCGGTCGGCCCGGACCCTGGTGTGCAGGGCGACCCTCATGACCGGTCCTCCGCGGGTACGGGGGCGTCGGCGGGCAGCAGGCCGGAAGCCTGCAGCCGCTGCCAGAAGGCGGCGGGGACATGCGCGGCGAACTGTTCGGCACCGTCGGCGATCTCGGCCGCGGAGCGGGCCCCGACCAGGACGCTCGCCACGGCCGGGTGGGCCGCGCAGAAGGCGAGGGCGGCGGCCCGCAACGTGGTCCCGTGCTCCTCCGCGAGCGCCTCGAGGCGCAGCGCGCGGGACAGCAGTTCGTCGGAGACCTGTGCGTAGTTGTAGGTGGCGCCGGGCTTCGGATCGGCCAGCAGACCGGAGTTGAAGGCCCCGCCGATCACCACCGAGGTACCGCGCTCGGCGGCGGCCGGAAGCAGGTCGGCGAGGGCGCTCTGGTCGAGGAGGGTGTAGCGGCCGGCGCACAGCACCACGTCGACGTCGGTGTCGCGGACGAACCGGGTGAGCATCGCCGTCTGGTTCATGCCGGCGCCGATCGCGCCCACGACACCCTCGGCGCGCAGCTTCTCCAGGGCGGGGTAGCCCTCGCGGAAGGCCTGTTCGGCGTGGTCGTCGGGGTCGTGCAGGTAGACGACGTCGACCCGGTCGAGGCCGAGCCGCTCCAGGCTGGCCTCCAGGGTGCGGCGGATGCCGTCGGCGCTGAAGTCCCAGACCCGGCGCAGAGCGTCGGGCACGGCGAAGCCGTGGGCGAGGTCGTCGCCGTCGCCGGGCCCCGGTTCCAGGCGGCGGCCGACCTTGGTGGAGAGGGTGAACGCGTCCCGGTCGTACCCGCGCAGCGCCTCGCCCAGCCGCCGCTCCGACAGCCCCAGGCCGTAGTGCGGGGCGGTGTCGAAGTACCGGATGCCCTGCTGCCAGGCGGCGGTGACGGTGTCGTACGCCTGCTGGTCGGGGAGTTCGGTGTACAGGTTGCCGATCACGGCGGCGCCGAGGCCCAGTGGGCCGACCCGGACGCCGCTGCGGCCGAGGGCGGTCACCGGTCCACCGGCCGCAGCCTGAGGCCCTGCATGCCGCCGTCGACGGCGAGCGAGGTGCCGGTGGTGGCGCCGGACAGCGGGCTCGCCAGGTAGGCGACGGCACCGGCGACCTCGGCGGCGGAGACCAGGCGCCCGGCGGGCTGGCGGGCCTCCAGGGCGGCGCGCTCGGCGGCCGGGTCGGGCGCCATGTCCAGCAGGCGGCCGACCCACGGGGTGTCGGCGGTGCCGGGGTTGACGCAGTTGACGCGGACGCCCTCGCGGACGTGGTCGGCGGCCATCGCCAGCGTCAGGGAGTACACGGCACCCTTGGTGGCGCTGTACAGGGCGCGTTGCGGCAGGCCCGCGGTGGCGGCGATGGAGCAGGTGTTGACGATCGCCGCGTGCTCGGAGCGGCGCAGGTGGGGCAGGGCGGCGCGGGCCGCGCGCACCATGCCGAGGACGTTGACGTCGAAGACGCGGCGCCATTCCTCGTCGTCGTTGTCCTCGACGGTGCCCTGGGCGCCGATGCCCGCGTTGTTGACCAGGACGTCGAGGCCGCCCAGCGCCTCCACGGCGCTCGCCACGGCCGTCCGCACGGACGCGTCGTCGGTGACGTCGGCCCGGAAGCCGAGCAGCGGCTTCTCGACGGCGGACGGGTCGAGGTCGAGGACGGCGACCTGGGCACCGCGCTCGGCGAGCAGCTCGGCGGTGGCCCGCCCGATCCCGGAGGCGCCGCCGGTGACCAGGGCCCTCAGACCCTCGAAGTCGGTCATGCCGCCCGTCCCTTCTGCGTTTCGGGGTCGGCGGCCCAGAAGGTGCCGCCGGGGTAGGTGTACTCCGCGACGGACTCCGGTCGCATGGCGGCCGAGAAGCCCGGTGCGGTGGGTGCCGTGTAGTGACCCTGGCGGATCACCACCGGATCGCGGAAGTGGTCGTGCAGATGGTCGACGTACTCGATGACCCGGTCCTCGGTGGTACCGGAGACCGCCACGTAGTCGAACATCGAGAGGTGCTGGACGAGTTCGCACAGTCCGACCCCGCCGGCGTGCGGGCAGACCGGGACGCCGAACTTGGCGGCCAGCAGCAGGACGGCGAGGTTCTCGTTGACGCCGGCGACCCGGGCGGCGTCGATCTGGACGACGTCGATGGCACCGGCCTGGAGCAGCTGTTTGAAGACGATCCGGTTCTGGACGTGTTCGCCGGTGGCCACCTTGACCGGGGCGACCGCGCGGCGGATGGCCGCGTGGCCGAGGATGTCGTCGGGGCTGGTGGGCTCCTCGATCCAGTACGGGTCGAACTCGGTGAGGGCCTTGGTCCAGCGGATCGCCTCGTCGATGTTCCAGCGCTGGTTGGCGTCGATGGCCATCCGGATGTCCGGGCCGACGACCCGGCGGGCGACCCGGCAGCGCCTGATGTCGTCGTCGAGGTCGGCGCCGACCTTCAGCTTGATCTGCCGGAAGCCGTCGGCGACCGCCTGGGCCGCGAGCCGGCTGAGCTTCTCGTCGTCGTAGCCGAGCCAGCCGGCCGAGGTGGTGTAGGCGGGGAAGCCGTGCTCCAGGAGGCGGGTCCGCCGTTCCCCGGCGCCTTCCCGGCCCTGCTGGAGGATGGCCAGGGCCTCCTGGGGGGTGAGCGCGTCGGTGAGGTAGCGGAAGTCGATCTGCCGGACGATCCACTCCGGGTCGGCGTCGGCGAGCAGCTGCCACAGCGGCTTGCCGGCGCGGCGGGCGGCGAGGTCCCAGACGGCGTTGACGACCGCGCCGATCGCCATGTGCATCACGCCCTTCTCGGGGCCCAGCCAGCGGAGCTGGCTGTCGCCGATCAGGTCCCGGTAGACGGATCCGGGGTCGTCGCAGACCTCGTCGACCGGGCGGCCGAGCACGTGGTTCCGCAGCGCGTCGATCGCGGCGACCTGGACGTCGTTGCCCCGCCCGATGGTGAACGTGAACCCGTGCCCCTCGTACCCGTCGCCCGCGTCGGTGCGCAGCACGACATAGGCCGCCGAGTAGTCGGGGTCCGGGTTCATCGCGTCGGAGCCGTCGAGCTCGCGCGAGGTGGGGAAGCGGATGTCGTAGGTGTGGACCGCGGTGATGCGGGCGGGGCTCGGGGACACGGATTTCCTTTCCTTCGGGGGGAGTTCGGGACGCGGGCCGGTCAGTCCTGGGCCCGTCCCGTGGTGACACGGGCGATCATGAGGGCGACCAGGATGATGCCGCCGTAGATGGCCTGGATCCAGAACGACGGCACCTGCGCCAGGGTGAGCAGGTTCTGCACGACACCCAGAAGGAGTACGCCGGTCAGGGCGCCGAACATGGTGCCCTTGCCGCCGTCCAGGCTGATGCCGCCGATCACCGCCGCGGCGAACACCGTGAAGATCATGTTGTTGCCCTGGTTGGCGCTGATCGCGCCGACGTACCCGGTCTGCATGATCCCGCCGACGGAGGCGAGGGCCCCGGCCACCACGAACACCCCGAGCATCACCCGGTCGACGCGGATACCGGCGGCGCGGGCCGCGTCGGCGTTGCCCCCGATGGCGTACAGCGCCCGGCCGACCCGGTGGTACTTCAGCACAAGGCCGGTGACCGCGAAGGCGACCGCGGCCAGCCACACCGACATGGGGACGCTGAGGAACGTGCTGGTGGCCAGGGTGAAGAAGCTGTCGGGCATCCCGAACAGGGTCTTGCCCTTGGTGGCGCCGACCAGCACACCGCGGAGCACGATCAGCATCGCCAGCGTCACGATGAACGCGTTGAGCTTGAACTTGACGACCAGGATGCCGTTGAAGGCGCCGACGGCCGCGCCGACGACCAGGATCGCCACCATGGCGAGGGCGGCGGGGAACTCCGTGCCCCAGCCGGACTCCGCCGACGGCAGGACGAGGAGGGCGCCGACGGCGGGGGCGATGCCGACGACCGACTCCAGGGAGAGGTCGAACTTGCCGGTGATCAGGACCAGCGACTCGGCGAGCACCACCATCGCGAGGGCGGCGGAGGCGCCGAGGATGGAGATCAGGTTGCGCTCGGTGAGGAACGAGTCGTTGACCACCGCGCCGAGCACCATCAGCAGCAACAGGGCCGGGACGAGGGCGAGTTCACGAGCCCGGCGCAGGAGGACCGTGCGGGCCGCGCGCGGGTCCGGGGAGCGCACCGGGGTGAGCGGCGGGGCCTTGGTCTCAGCCATGGTCCACTCCTTCGGGCATGGAGTCCACTCCTTCTATGGAGGCGATCAGCTCGTGGTCGTGCCAGCCGGCCGGGTGTTCGGCGACCGTCCGGCCGTGGAAGAGGACGAGGACGCGGTCGCAGCGGCGCAGGTCGTCGAGTTCGTCGGAGACGACCAGCACGGCGGTGCCGTCCTCACGGGCGCTGTCCACGCGGGCCAGCAGCGACTCCTTCGACTTCACGTCGACGCCCGCGGTGGGGTTGACCAGGACCAGCAGCCGCGGTTCCGAGGCGAGGGCGCGGGCCATGACGACCTTCTGCGCGTTGCCGCCGGACAGGTCGGAGACGGGCTGGTCGGGGCCCTCGGCGTGGATGTCGAGGCGTTCGATCAGCCCGGCGGCGAAGCCCCGTTTGCGGTCGGTGCCGACGAACCCGCCGCGGCCCAGCCGGTCGAGGACGGTCATGGTGGCGTTGTCGCCGATGCTCATGCCGGCCACGAGTCCCTGGTCGTGCCGGTCGCGGGGCACGAAGCCGACGCCCGCTCGGAGCGCGGCCCGGACATCCCCGAACGGCAGCGGCCTGCCGTCCAGGTGCGCGGTCCCGCCGGTCGGGGTGCGCAGTCCGGCGATGGTCTCGGCGAGTTCGATCTTGCCGCTGCCGCTGGTACCGGCCAGGCCGACGACCTCGCCGCTGCGGACGGTGAGGTCGATGCCGTCGTACGACTCCGAGGTGAGCCCGCCGGTGCTGAGGACGACGGGTGCCTCGGCGGCCACCGCGTCCCGTGCCGTCTGTTCCTGCCGGGTCACGGCCTCCCCGGCCATCGCCTCCACCAGGGCGGCCCTGGGCAGGTCGGCGACCGGGGCGGTGACGATCCAGCGGGCGTCGCGGAGCACGGTGACGGTCTGGCAGACCTCGTAGACCTCCTGGAGGTGGTGCGAGATGAACAGGAAGGTCACGCCCGAGTCCTGGAGCGCCCGCATCCGGCTGAACAGCCGCTCGATCTCCCGGTTGTCGAGCTGGGCGGTCGGCTCGTCGAGGACGATGAACCGGGCGCCGAAGCTCAGCGCGCGGGCGATCTCCACCATCTGCCGGTCCTCGACCTTGAGGTCGGCGGTACGCGCCTCGGGGTCGACGCGGACGTCCCAGGTGTCGAGGAGCGCGGCGGCCTCCCTGTGGAGTCGCCGCCAGCTGATCAGACCCCGGTGCAGGGGCTGCCGGTTGATGAAGAGGTTCTCGGCGACCGTCAGCTCCGGCACGACGGTCGGCTTCTGGTAGACGCAGGCCACCCTGCGCCGCCAGGCGTCCCGGTCGCCGAGCGCGGGCGCGGGCTCGCCGTCGAAGCGGACCGTGCCCTCGTCCGGGGCCTGGAGGCCGGTGAGGACGTTGACCAGGGTGGACTTGCCGGCGCCGTTGCGGCCGACGAGGGCGTGGGACTCGCCCGGCAGGACGGTGAGCCGGCCGTCGGCGAGGGCGACGGTGGGGCCGTAGCGCTTGACGATGTCCCGGGCCTCTACGAGTGGCGTGCTCATTTGACCGTGTTGCCCCACAGCTTCGGGTCGTCCACGTTGGCCTTGGTGACCAGGGGCGCCGGGAGCTGGTCCTCCAGGATCCCGCTGGGCAGCTTGACGATGGTGGAGCCGTGGTCAGTCGGGCCGGGCTCGAACGTCTTCCCCGCCATCGCCGCCTTGATGTAGTACATGCCGTACTTGGCGTAGGCGTCGGCGGGCTGGGAGACGGTCGCGTCGATCTCGCCCTTGCGGATGGCGTCGAACTCCTGCGGGATGCCGTCGTTGGAGACGATCACGATGTGCCCGCTCTGCCCGGCCGTCTTGAGCATGCCCTTGGACTTCAGGGTCTGCAGGGTCGGGGCGAGGTAGACGCCGCCGGCCTGCAGGTAGATGCCCTTGATGTCCGGGTTGGCGTTGAGCAGGGTGCTCAGCTGCGAGGCGGCCGTGTCGGACTCCCACTTGGCGGGGATCTCCAGGACCTTGAGCTTCGGGTACTTCTTCTTCACGCAGGAGCGGAACGCCTCGGAGCGGTCCCGGCCGTTGACCGAGGCCAGGTCGCCCATGATCTGCACGACCTTGCCGCTGGTGACGTGCCGGCCGAGGTAGTCGCAGGCCTTCTCGCCGTAGGCGACGTTGTCGGCCCGGACCACCATGGCGACCTTGCCCTTGTCCGGCGCCACGTCCACGGCGACCACCGGCACACCCTTGCGCTCGGCCTGGTCGAGCCCCGCCTCGATGGCGGCGCTGTCCAGCGGGGCCACGACCAGCCCCTTCACGCCCTGGTTCAGCTCGTTGTTGATGTCGGTGATCTGCTGCGAGGGGTCGCTGTTGGAGTTGACCGTCTTCAGCGCGTCCACGCCCTCGGACGTCGCCATCTTGGGCACGTAGTCGTTGTACGACTGCCAGAACGGCGAGGTCAGCAGGGGCAGGATCACCCCCACCTTGCCGGTGCCACCGCCTCCGGCACTGCCGCTGCCGGTGTCCTTGGTGCTGCCGCAGGCGGCGAGCACGAGCGAGGCTCCGACGGCGACGGCCGTCGCGCCGATGATCCGGGACCTGTTCCGCTTCCTCAGTGTTCTGCCGGGCATCTTGGCAGCTCCTCATCGAGCGTGTTCGAGCAGATGCCCGCATACTTATCAGACCACTCGGCGGGTTCAACACCCCACGGACGCTTATTTTCCGTGAATGTACCGTCGTCCGAGCCATAGTGGTCGGACCACCTCGCTGACTAGACTTCGGCGCACCGGCGACAGGAGGAGCAGTGTGGACGAGACGGCGCCACAGAAGGGCACGGTGACGCAGCGCGCCATCGAGCGGATCAAGGCAATGATCGCGGAGGGCCGTCTGGAGCCGGGCCAGCGGCTGCCGACGGAACGGGATCTCGCCGCCCAGCTGGGCATGTCCCGCAGCTCCATGCGCGAGGCGATCCGCGCGCTGACGGTCCTCGGCGTCCTGGAGGCCCGGCACGGCTCCGGGATCTACGTCACCCAGCTGGAGGCGGGCGACCTGCTGGAGACGTTCGGCGTGGTCGCCGACCTGTCACGCGGGCCGCAGCTGGTGGAGCTGCTGGAGGTGCGGCGGGTCCTGGAGTCGACGGCGACGGCGCTGGCCGCCGCGCGGATCACGGCCGAGCAGCTGGCCGAGGTGGAGAAGCACCTCACGGCGATGAACGCGACGGACGATCCCGAGGAGATCCTCGCGCACGACCTCGCGTTCCACCGGGTGATCGCGGGGGCGGCCGGGAACGACACGATGGCCGCGATCCTGGAGGGGCTGTCGTCGCGGACGTTCCGGGCCCGGGTGTGGCGGGGGTACGAGGAGGAGGGGGCGTTCGACCGGACGCGGCGGGAGCACGCGGCGATCCACCGCGCCCTCGTCGCCCGGGATCCGGAGGCGGCGAGGGCCGCGGCGGCTGCCCACGTCGGTGAGGTCGAGGAGTGGCTGCGCGCACAGCTCGACACCTGAGCGGACGCGCCCCGTCAGGGGCGCTGGGGGTACCCCCAGCCGAAGGCCGGGGGAGGAACCGCGCGGCCGACCACGACGGCGCCGTGGCCGACCGACGGCATTCCGCGGCACTTTTGGTGGAGCGCTGCGCCCGCGGGTGCGTGGGGGCCGGGCGCGCAGTTCTCCGCGCCCCTTGGGGCCGCTCAGGCTCGCCGGAGTCGCAACGTCACCAGCTCGAAGGGACGCAGGCGCAGCGGGATGCTGTTGCCCACGGTCTGTGGCGCATCCTGCAGCGGTCGTTCGAGCAGATCGGTGGCCATGACGTGCTGCACCTCGAACCCGGCCGTGAGCGTCGCGCGGGCCCTTCCGCCGTGTGCCTCGTGGAAGCGGACCACCACGTCGCCGCTGCCGTCGTCGGCCAGCTTCACCGCGGTGATCACCACCGCGTCGTTGTCGACCGTGACCAGCGGGGCGACGTCGTTCGCGCCCGTCACCCGGCGCTCCGCCAGGTTGATCCGCCAGCCCTCCCGGACCGCGTCCGCGATGGCCGCGCCCGGTACCAGGGCATGCCGGAAGCGGTGGATGCCCTGGTCGGTCTCGGGGTCGGGGAAGCGGGGGGCGCGCAGCAGTGAGGCACGGACCGTGGTGGTCGTGCCCTGGTCGCCGTCCGTACGGACGCTGCGGGTGACGTCGTGGCCGTAGGTCGAGTCGTTGACGACGGCCACGCCCCAGCCGGGTTCCGCCAGGTGGACGAAGCGGTGGTTGCAGGCCTCGAACTTCGCCGCCTCCCACGAGGTGTTGGTGTGGGTCGGGCGGTGGAAGTGACCGAACTGGGTCTCGGACGCGTACCGTTCGGCGTGCACGTCCAACGGGAAGGCGAGTTTCAGGAACTTCTCGGTCTCGTGCCAGTCGACCTCCGTGTCGATCAGCAGCCGCCGCTCCCCCGGCTGCAGGGACAGCACCTGGGTGACCCGGGACGAGCCGAAGGACCGTACGATCCGGACGCCCTGCTCGTCGGCGGCCAGCTCGTCGGTCTGGGTGAGGTCGGTGACCGCGTTGCGGTAGAAGGCGTCCACGTCCCAGGCGTCCCACATGTTCGGGAAGTCGGGGTGGAGCTGGAGGAGGTTGGCGGCCGCGCCGGGGGCGATGGTCTCACGGTCGGCGTCGAGGTCGTAGGCGGACACGACCAGGCCGCGGGCGTCGATCTCGATCCGCAGCAGGCCGTTGGCGAGGACGTGTCCGCCCCCGGGCCGGTCCGACACGGTCACCTCGCCGGACGTCTGCTGCGGTGCCGCGCCGCCGGCGGGGACGCCGCCGCGGCTGTGCGGTGCCGCGTTGAACAGCAGCGGCCGGTCGCCCTCCCCCGCCAGGGCCCGCTGGGCCGCCTCGACGATCTGATCGAGTTCGGTCGCGAGCCGCTGGTAGGTCGCCCTCGCCTCCCGGTGCACCCAGGCGATCGAGGAACCCGGCAGGATGTCGTGGAACTGGTGGAGCAGGACCGTCTTCCAGATCCGGTCCAGCTCCTCGTAGGGGTAGCGGAACCCGGTGCGGACCGCCGCCGTCGCCGCCCACAGTTCGGCCTCGCGCAGGAGGTGTTCGCTGCGCCGGTTGCCCTGCTTGGTCTTCGCCTGGCTGGTGAGGGTGGCGCGGTGCAGTTCGAGGTAGAGCTCGCCGACCCAGACGGGCGGGTCGGGGTACTCGGCCTCGGCCTTGGCGAAGAACTGCTCCGGGGTCTCCCACACGACCGCCGGTGAGCCCTCCAGGTTCCGTACCCGTGCCGACCTGGCGACCATCTCGCGGGTGGTGCCGCCGCCTCCGTCGCCCCAGCCGGTGGGGGCGAGGGAGTGCCGGGCCCGGCCCTTGTCCTTGAAGTTACGGGCCGCGTGGGCGAGTTCGCTGCCCTTCATGGAGCAGTTGTAGGTGTCGACGGGCGGGAAGTGGGTGAAGATCCGGGTGCCGTCGATGCCCTCCCACTGGAAGGTGTGGTGGGGGAACCTGTTCGTCTGCGACCAGGAGATCTTCTGGGTGAGCAGGCGGGTCGAGCCGGCCGCCCTGATGATCTGCGGGAGTCCGGCCGCGAAGCCGAAGGTGTCGGGCAGCCACGCCTCGTCGTTCTCGATCCCGAACTCGTCGAGGAAGAACCGCTTGCCGTGCACGAACTGACGGGCCATCGCCTCCGAGCCCGGCATGTTGGTGTCCGACTCCACCCACATCCCGCCGGCCGGCACGAACCGCCCCTCCGCGACCGCCTTCTTGACCCGCGCCCACACCTCGGGCCGGTGCTCCTTCACCCACGCCCACTGCTGGGCCTGGGACATGGCGAACACGAAGTCGGGTTCGTCCTCGATGAGGGCGGTCATGTTGGCCGTGGTACGCGCGACCTTGCGGACCGTCTCGCGCAGCGGCCACAGCCATGCCGAGTCGATGTGCGCGTGCCCCACCGCGCTGATCCGGTGCGCGGACGGCACGGCGGGGGCGGCGAGGACCTCGGTGAGACACGAACGGGCGCGGGCGGCCGTGCCGTTCACGTCCTGGAGGTCGACGGCGTCCAGGGCCCGCTCGACCGCGCGCAGGATCTCGTGGCGGCGCTGCGCGTCGGCCGGCAGTTCGGCCATCAGCTCGCCGAGCACCTCCAGGTCGATGACGAGCTGCCACACGGTCTCGTCGAAGACCGCGAGGTCCATCCGGGCGAGCGTGTACTGCGGTTCGTGCCCGGCGGTGTCCTTGTCGCCGAGCCAGGTGGGCCGGAACGGGTGGTAGTCGAGGATCACCGGGTTGGAGGCCGCCTCGATGTGCAGCCTGACCTGCTCGCCGCCCTCGACGGGGGTGCCGACGCGGACCCACTGGTTGCGCGGGTTGAGGCCCTTCACCGGGGTGCCGTCGGGGCGGTAGACCAGGCCCTCGCACTGGAAGCCGGGCATGTTCTCGTCGAAGCCGAGGTCGAGGAGGGCCTCCACGGTCCGTCCGGCCCACTCCGGGGGGACGGTTCCGGTCACCCGGAACCAGCTGGTGCCCCACGGAGCACCCCAGCGGGCGCCCACCGCGATCGGCTCGGGCTCGGCCGCGAGCCCCTCGTCGACCGGCACGGGCTCGCCGGGCGCATGCCACACCGCGACGTCGAGCGGCACGGACTCGGGGTACACGGCGGGGCGGACACGCTCGTCGAGGACGCGCCTCAGGCGGGCTTCGACCAGGCTGCGGTCGTCATGCATGTGGGGTGCTCCGTAGGTTGGTTACCGGTTACCAGGTGTGCGTGACGGTGACGGGATCCGACGAGGTGTACAGCTCCCCTACCGCACGCACTTCGAACCGTCCCGTCGTCTCTCCCTGCTCGGGCTGGAGGCCGGTCAGGAAGTAGGCCCGCTGGCCGGTGGCGCCGAGGAAGCGCCGGGTGCCGTCGGGGAGAAGGCGGTGCAGGGTGTACTGCCGTACGGCGCCGGGTGCCGCGTCCCAGGCAAGGCGCAGGTTTCCGCCGTCGGCCGCGGTGACCTGGGCGGCGGCGGGCGCGGCGGGGGTGCTCACCGCTTCCCGTACGGCGATGCCGCCGAGCCGCCACTGGACGGCCCCGCCACTCGCGGTGAGGCGGACGCCGAGGGCGTGGACGGTGCCGGAGAGGCCGGTCAGCGGGACGGTCGCGGTCGCCCAGCCGTCGCCGCCGGAGTCCGCCGGCAGATAGGTGTACGGCGGTGCCGTACCGGCACTGCCCGGTTCGGCGGTGGCGACGGCGAGCTCGACGTCGACGCTTCCGGAGTCGGTCCGGTACGTCAGCTCGACGACCGTCTGTGCCGTGACCGGGAGCTGGGTCGCGTAGAGGTCCAGGACCACCGGCTGGTCCAGCGCACCGTCGACCAGCACGCTGCTGCCGCCCCGCCAGGCAGCCGCGAAGTCGAAGTTCACGGTCGGCCGGGTACCGGACGTCCGGACCGCCCAGCGCCGGGACGGGAGCAGGTCCTGCAGCCCGAGGTGGTTCCAGGGCGTGTCCGAGGCGACCTCGCCGTCCTCGTACCAGCGCAGCCCGTGCCCGGTGTTGAACACGCTCGCGAACGGCACCGCCGACACCGTCGACCGGTCCGCCGCCCACACGGCGGGTGCCCGCCAGGGATCCGTGCCGTCGGGCCGGGACGGATCCAGTGAACGGCCGGTCCAGAACCGGTCGTCGGCGGCGTGGAAGTCGCCGGGGGTACGGCTCGCGGGCAGGTGGTTGCGGGTCCACTCGGGCCGGTAGAAGCCGACGGACGTGATGTGCGCGGAGCCGCTGGGGACCATCGCGTCCCAGTTCACGGAGGTGCCGGAGCCGTTGGACTCGACGTCGACCCCGGCCCACAGCTCGTAGCGGCTGCGGCCGAGCTGGACCGCCTTCGTGCCCGAGGAGGCGAGAGTGGAGGCGCTCCAGCGGAAGTCGACGAACATGTCGTCGGCGGCCTGGAAGAAGGCCTGGTTCTGGCTGTTCAGGGCGCCCTGCCAGCTGACCGCGCCGCCCACGGTCATCGCGTCGTACCAGGTGACCCGCTGTCCCTGGGCCGCGGCCAGCGACTTGAGCTCGGTGACGAAGCCGAGCATGGCGGTGCCGAGGGCGGTGTTCCCTCCGCCGGTCTCGGCGTTCACGAACCAGCCGTCGAAGCCGTAGGCGGCGGCCAGGGCGACGAGCCGGGCGGCCAGGGGGTGGTGCCCGGTGGCGTCCGTCTGGACCAGGTCGCGGGTCCACTGGAGCTGGCCGCCGTAGGCGGTGGGCGGCAGGAAGATGTTGCCGAGGACGGGGACGCCGTGCCGGTGGGCCGCGTCGACGATCGGCGCGTTCGGGGCGAGGATCAGTCCCTCGCCGGCCGAGCCGCCCCAGAAGACCAGTTCGTCGAGGTAGGCCCAGTGGGTGAGGGCGTAGTAGTCGGCGGTGGCCGAGCCCTGGGACGGGTTGCCGGAGGTCGGCCCGAAGGACACCAGCGACTGGATGCGGGCCTGGCCGGAGCGGGCGGTGGTGTTGGCGGGGGTCGGGGTGAAGCGGGCGGCGAGCGGCACGGAGGCCGCGTTGAAGGCGAGGTCGGGGTCGCCGGCCGCCGTCCAGGTCTTCAGGCTGCGCCAGGTGATGCCGGTGCCCGGGCTGCCGGAGGGGAAGGAGTCCGGGTAGAAGTAGGACGCGTAGGGCGGGGTGGCCGTGGTGGCGGCCGCGGTGGCCTTCCGGGTGGCGGCCATGGCGGGGGCGGGTGAGAAGGCGGCCGCGGTGGCGGCGATGAGGACGGTGCGTCTGCTGGGGTTCACGAGCGGGTGCCTCCTTGTGGGGTGGGGAGAACCTGTTCGGGGGTGACGACCTCGGTGATGCCGCGCGCGGTGAGATGGTCCCGGTCGGCCGCGCGGGTGTCGAGGACGGTGGTGGGGCGCGCCCCGTCGGCGGCGAGCCGGAACCAGGCGTCGAAGACGGGTCCGCCGGGGGCGTTGCGGGAGCGCAGGGCCGGGTCGGCGGGCACGACGAGCGCCGTGCCGCGCTTCCGGGCCGCTGCCGGCTCGGCCGCCGCGAGCACGTGGGCGATGTCCTTGGGCTTGCGGTCGTTGGTCAGCAGGCCGAGCCCGTACTCGAGTTCGGGGAAGTCGGCGAGGCTCCGGCTGACGTCGTGCGAGCACCACCAGGTGACGCCCCACAGGTCGGGGCAGTCCAGCACCGCGGTGATCGTCGCCTCGGCGAACGCGGCCGCGTGCTCGGCGGGGATCAGCGGCACGGGCGCGCCCACCTCCTGGAGCCAGACGGGCCGGTGCGCGTCCTCGGCCCAGGCCTTGCTCAGTTCGACGAGATAGGCGGCGTGCTGCTCGGTCTGCACGGCGGTGCGGCCATATCGCTGGGCGGTGCCGTCGAACACCCAGGAGTGCACGGCGGTGACGGCGCCGAGGCGGGCCGAGTGGGCGGGGGTGAAGGGCTGGTCGTCCTGGTACCAGGCGGCGTCGTAGGAGGCGTGCAGGTGCATGCCGCCGGGAGCGCCCTCGGCGCAGGCGGCGAGCAGCCGGACGAGCCACTTCTCCGCGTCCGCCGCGTCGACCCGGTCGGGGTCTGGGTGCGGTCCGGCGGCGAACTGGTTGACCTCGTTGCCGACGGTCATCCCGATGAAGTTGGGCCGGTCCGCGAGGGCCGCGGCGAGGGTGCGCAGGTAGGCGGCCTCGCCCTCGACGACCTGCGGGTCGGTGAAGAGGTTGCGCCGGTGCCAGGTACGGGTCCAGGCGGGCAGGAAGTCGAAGCTGCTCAGGTGCCCCTGGAGGCCGTCGACGTTGACGTCCAGGCCGCGCTCGGCCGCCGCGTCGGCGAGGGCGACGAGCTGTTCCACCGCACGGGGGCGGATCAGGGTGCGGTCGGGCTGGAAGTAGGGCCAGAGCGGGAAGACCCGGATGTGGTCGAGTCCCAGTGCGGCGATCGAGTCGAGGTCGGCGCGTACCGAGTCCGGGTCGAAGTCGAGCCAGTGGTGGAACCAGCCTTCGCTGGGGGTGTAGTTGACGCCGAAGCGCACGGCAGGAGGCATGCGTATCCCTTGCTGGCGATTGACGGGGTTCAGCCCTTGACGGCTCCCTCGCCGACGCCCCGGAAGAAGTACCGCTGGAGGCAGGCGAACAGGGCGATGAGCGGGGCCACGGCGATCACGGTGCCGGCGGCGACGAGGCGTTCGTCGTTGGCGAAGGTGCCGTGCAGGTAGTTGAGGCCGATGGTGAGCGTGAACCTGGAGGGGTCGCTGAGCACGATGAGGGGCCACAGGAAGTCGTCCCAGGCGCCCATGAAGGCGAAGATCGCGACGACGGCGACGGTGCCCCTGACCGACGGCAGGGCGATCCGCAGGAACCGCTGCCAGACGTTGGCGCCGTCGACGTAGGCCGCTTCCTCTATCTCGTAGGGCAGGTTGAGGAAGGCGTTGCGCATCAGCAGCACGTTCATGGCGCCGATCGAGCCGGGCAGGACGACGCCGATCAGGGTGTTGTTGAGACCGAGTTCGCGCATGGTGGTGAACTGGGCGATGATGATGCCCTCCACCGGCACGAGCATCGCGAGGACGAAGACCAGGGTGGCGATCCGGCGGCCCCGGTAGCGCAGCCGGGCCAGGGCGTAGCCGGCGAGCGCCGAGCCGACGCAGTTGGTCACCACGCTCGCGCTCGCGACCTTCAGGGAGTTGAGGGCGTAGTCCCAGACGGGGATGGTGTCGGCGACCCGCCGGTAGTTGTGCAGCGTGGGGTGTTCCGGCACGAAGCCGGGCGGCGAGCTGAAGATGTCCTCGGTCGGCCCCTTGAGCGAGGTGGACAGCTGCCACAGGAACGGGCCGACCGTGACGGCCAGGACGAGCAGCAGCAGGGCGTAGCGCAGGACCAGTTCGCCGGCCCGGATGCGGCGGCCGTGTGCGTCGGTGAGGCGCGGCTCCTTCGCCGGGGGCACGGTGTGCACCCGTTCCTCGGTGACGGTCATGTCCGCTCCCTCCGGTCGGCGCGCAGCACGAGGAGCATCAGCACCACCGTCACCACGAAGACGACGACGGAGAGCGCCGAGGCGTAGCCGACCCGGCCGGTCAGTCCGGTGCCGGTCTGCTGGACGAGCATCACGAGGGTGGTGTCCTCGCCGGCCGGGCCGCCGTCCGGGCCGGCCAGCAGATAGACCTCGGAGAACGTCTTGAAGGCGCCGACCGAGGAGAGCGCGGCGACCAGCACCATGGTGGAGCGGACGGCGGGCACGGTGACGGTGAGGAATCGGCGGACGGCGCCGGCGCCGTCGACGGCGGCGGCCTCGTGCAGCTCGCGCGGCACGTTGGCGAGCGCCGCCAGATAGATGATCATGTAGTACCCGAGCCCCCTCCAGACCGTGACCGCCATCGCGCTCAGCAGGAGCAGCCACTGGTCGCTGAGGAAGCCGATCCGGCCGATGCCGACGGTCTCCAGCAGCGAGTTGACCAGGCCGCGTTCGTCCAGGAGCCACACCCAGATGAGGCCGACCACGACCACCGAGGCGACGACCGGGGTGTAGAAGGCGGACCGGAAGAAGGTGATGCCGGGGATGTTCTTCTGCACCAGCAGGGCGAGCAGCAGTGGCAGGACGACGAGGGCGGGCACCACCCCGACGATGTACAGGGCGCTGTTGCGCAGGCCGGTCCAGAACATGTCGTCGTGGATCAGCTCACGGAAGTTGGCGAGGCCGACGAAGCGGCCCGGAATCAGTGTGCGGCGGTCCGTGAAGGAGTTGACCACCGTCGAGACGAACGGGTAGAGCACGAAGGCGCCGACGACCAGCAGCCCGGGGGCGGCGAACAGCCAGGGGCTGGTGGGCAGTTGGCGCCGCACGCGGGACACGTCGGCCATCGGGTCCTCAGCCCTCCTGCTGGAGCAGCCGGTCGCAGGCCTTGACAGCGTTGTCGAGCGCCGCCTTGGGGCTCTGCTTGCCCTGCAGCGTCTTGGCGACCTCGTTGCGCAGGGCGGTCTTCATCTGGTCGCTGAACAGCACGGGGGTGTAGTTGACCGCGTTCTTCAGCGACTTGGCGGCGGCGATGCGCACCCGGGTCTCGTCGGTGCCGTCCTCCTTGGTGAAGTAAGGGTCGTCGAGGGAGCCGGCGGTGCTGGGGAAGATGGCGACCTTCTTGGCGAAGGACATCTGGTTCTGCGCGTCGGTCACGAAGTGCGCGAAGGCGACGGCGGCCGCCGTGTGCTTGGTCCTGGAGTTGACCATCACGCCCATCACGTACATGTTGACGTGGCCGGTGCTGGTGATCTGGTCGGTGATGCCGATGTTCTTGTACAGGTTCGGCGCCTGCTTCTTGAAGTTGTCCAGGTCGAGCGCGCTGCCGGGGTTCATGGCGACGGCCCCGGTGAGGAACTTCTTGCCGGTGGACTCGGGGGTCGCGGTCAGCGCCTGCGGGTCGAGCGCCTTGGCGTCGTACAACTCCTTGTACTTGGTGAGCAGTTCGACGCCCTTGGCGTCGTTGAAGGCGAACCCGGTCCCGGCCTTGTCCATCAGTTGCGAGCCGTACCGCCCGAAGTCCTCGATCGTCGGCACGTTGGCGAGGGTGGCGACCTTGCCGCCGCTGTGCTGCGCCATCCTCAGCGCGTCGGCGAAGAGTTCGTCGTACGTCTTCGGCGGCTGCTCCGGATCGAGTCCGGCCTGTGTGAACAGCGTCTTGTTGTAGAACAGCGGCCCGGTGTTCAGGTACCAGGGGAAGGCGTACGTCCCGTTCGTCCCCGGTATCCGGTGGCTGGCCCAGGCGCCGGCCAGGTACTCGGAGCTGTACTTGGCCGCCGCCTTGTCGAGGTCGAGGGCGAGACCCGCCTTGGCGAGCGGGGCGACCAGGTCCGGGGAGACGTTGACGACGTCGGGGAGGGTGCCGCCGGCCGCGTCCGCGCTGATCTTGTCGGCGTAACCCTCGGCCGGCTGGTCGATCCACTTCACATGGGTGCCCGGGTACTTCTTCTCGAAGTCCGCGACCAGGCCGTCGAAGTACGACTTGAAGTTCGCGCGCAGGTTCCAGGTCTGGAAGGTGATGTCGCCCTCGACCTTGCCCGAGGCGTCGGTGGAACCGCCGTCGTCCCCGCCGGAACCGCAGGCGCTCAGCGGCAGGGCGAGGACGGCGGCAGCGGCGAGGGCGAAGGCTCTGCGGGAGATGCGCATGGTCCGTTGCTCCTTTGCAGCGGTGTGGTCCTTGGGTGCCGCGCCAGACCTTGCACGCCGTTTTGGCGCCTCGTCAATGGATTCGGCGCAGCTAAAGTCATTAGTGACTCAAAAGCCCTGCTCAGAAGGGTGTTACGAACGTATTGCCAGGGATCGCTAATGCGCTTTAGGGTGTGACGACTCAAGCGCATTAGCAGATCGCGGTCCCGAACCGAATGAGGAAGTGAGTTGGCGGAGAAACGCAGCCCCGCGCGCCGGCCGACGATGAAGGACGTCGCGCGCCGCGCCGGAGTCTCCGAGAGCGCGGTCTCCTTCGCGCTCAACGGCCGCCCCGGGGTCTCCGAGACGACCAGGGCCCGGGTCCAGCGGGTCGCCGAGCAGCTCGGCTGGCGCCCCAGCACGGCCGCCCGGGCCCTGTCCGGCGAGGGCGCGGCCACCGTCGGCTTCGTCCTCGCCCGCCCCGCGCACTCGCTGGGCGTGGACTCCTTCTTCCTCCAACTGGTCTCGGGCATCCAGGAGGTGCTCGCCGAACGCCATCTCGGACTGCTCTTCCAGATGGCGGAGGACGTTGCCGACGAGTGCGCGGTCTACCGCCGCTGGTGGGCCGAGCACCGCGTCGACGGCGTCCTGGTCGTCGACCCCCGCGCCGACGATCCGCGCCCCGACCTCCTCGACGAACTGGGCCTGCCCGCCGTGGTGATCGGCGGCGCCCCCGACGAGCGCCACCCCGAGCTGTCGACGGTCTGGGCGGACGACGCGGCCGCGATGGCGTCGGTGGTCGACGAGCTGACCCGGCTGGGCCACCGGCGCATCGTGCACATCGCCGGCCTGCCCGGCCTCGCGCACACCCAGCGCCGGATCCGCACCCTGCGCGCCGAGGCCGACCGGCGCGGCCTGGCCGAGGTCCACTCGGTCACCACCGACTACTCCGACGCCGAGGGCGCGGCCGTCACCCGCCGCGTCCTGCGCGCGGCCCCGTCCCCGACGGCCCTGATCTACGACAACGACGTGATGGCGGTGGCCGGCGTCGCGGCCGCGGCGGAACTCGGCCACTCGGTCCCCGCCGACGTCTCCGTCGTGTCCTGGGAGGACTCGGCGCTCTGCCGCATGGTCAAGCCCTGGCTCTCCGCCCTCTCCCGCGACAGCACGGAGTTCGGCCGCACGGCGGCCCGGGAACTGACGGCCCTGCTGGACGGCGGCGCCGCACGCGCGGTGCGGGTGCCGGTCCCGCATCTGACGATCCGGGGCAGCACGGCACCCGCGCGTGCGTGAGCGCTCCGCCGGTCAGGGACTCTCGACGCGGAGCCCCGTGACCGGGCAGAGTGCCTCTTCGTACCGACGAGTAAGCCGCCTTCCCGCACCCCGAGGAGCGCCCGTGACCGACTGGGCCGGACGGACCGCCGCCGAGATCGCCGCCGCCGTACGCGAGAAGCGGGCCACTCCCCGGGAGGTGGTCGCCGGGCACCTGGAGCGGATCGCCCGGCTGGACGGGCGGATCGGCGCGTTCCGCACGGTCCGGGCGGATGCGGCACTGGCCGAGGCGGACGAGCTCGCGGCCCGTGCCGATCTCGCCGAACTCCCCCTCGCCGGAGTGCCGTTGGCGGTGAAGGACAACCTGGCGGTGCGCGGCGAGGCGCACCTGGACGGTTCCGCCGCGACACCGAACACGGCCGCCGACGCGGACCACGTCACCGTGGCGCGGCTGCGGGCGGCCGGGGCCGTGGTGATCGGGCTGACCAACGTGCCCGAGCTGTGCGTCTTCGGCACCACCGAGGGGGCCCACGGCATCACCCGCAACCCGTGGGACACCCGGCGCAGCGCGGGCGGCTCCTCGGGCGGCAGCGCGGCCGCGGTCGCCGCCGGGCTGGCGCCGATCGCCCTGGGCAACGACGGCATGGGCTCGCTGCGGATCCCGGCCGCCAACTGCGGTCTGGTCACCATCAAGCCGGGGTTCGGCGTGGTGCCGGCCGGGATCGGCAACGGCGACTGGTTCGGCATGTCGGAGAACGGGCCGCTGGCGACCACCGTGGCGGACGCGCGGCTGATGCTGTCGCTGCTGGCGGAGAAGGAGTTCGAGGACGCCGGCGGGCACGCCCCGCTGAGGATCGCCGTCTCGCTGCGCAGCCCGCTGGTCGGCGTGACCGTCGGCAGACCGTATACGAACGCGGTGACGGAGGCGGCCGGGCTGCTCGCGGGCACCGGACACGAGGTACGGCGCGCCGAGCCGCCGTACCCGGCGTCGATCGGTGTCACCGCGATCCGGCACTGGACCGCCGGGACGGCCGTGGACGCGGCCGGCCTGGACCCCGCCCTGCTGGCCCGGCGGACCCGGGTGCACGCGGCCATCGGACGCCGCTTCCTGCGTGGGGTGCAGGTGGGCGACGCCCGCGAGCGGCTGCGCGCCCGGCTCACCCCGTTCTTCACCGAGCACGACGTGCTGCTCACCCCGGCGCTGGCCCGCCACGCCCCGAAGGCGGCTCCCTGGCACGAGCGCGGCTGGCTGCGCAACGCCCTGGCCGGGTCCAACTACTCCCCCCTGACCCCGGCCTGGAACCTCACCGGCTGGCCGGCGATGTCGGTCCCGTTCGGCACGCTGCCCTCGGGCGCGCCCTGCGCCGTCCAGCTGGTGGGCCGGCCGGGGTCGGAGGCGGTCCTGCTGGAGGTGGCCCGGCAGCTGGAGACGCTGCGGCCCTGGCGGCGGACGGCGCCTGTCGACTGAGCACGCGGGGGGGGCAGCACCGCGGCGGGCCGTCGTTCGTCCGCGGCACCCCCGCGAGCGCTACGGCCGCTTCGGCTCGGTCATCCGGCAGGGCGCCTCCACGACCGCCGCAGGGTGCAGGGCGAGCCGCTCCTCGTTCCGGGCCCCGCCGATCTCCTGGGGGCCGACGCCCCCGGCGGCCCGGAACCAGGGGGCTTGCACCGACAGGCCGGGTCACAGGGCGCGGTACATGATGTGCAGGCCGACCGGGCCGTGCTTCGGGTGGTCGAAGGCGCGCGGTACCGTGCCGAGGATCGTGAAGCCGAGGGAAGTCCACAGGGCCACGGCGGGGTTGGTCTCGACGACGGCGTTGAAGACCATCGCCCGGTAGCCGTGCGCCCGGGCCTCGGCGAGGACGTGCTCGGCGAGGGCGCGTCCGATGCCCTGGCCGCCCCGGTCCGGGTCGACCATGAAGCCGGCGTTGGCGACCCGCGCGGCGGGGCCCCCGTAGTTGGGGGTCAGGTAGGCGGAGCCGACGACGGCTCCGGCGGGGTCCTCGGCGACGTAGACCCGTTTCGCCGGGCTCATCCACAGGGCGCGGGCCGCCTGCTCCGAGGTGTCGGGGTCCCAGCCGTAGGTCTCGGCGGCGGCGACGATCCGGTGCCAGAAGGGCCAGATCTGCGGCCAGTCGGCCGCGGTGGCTTCTCTGATCAGCATGGGCGTGAGTCTCGCACGCCCATGCGCGTCGGCGATCGCGACGGGACTGACCGGCCGGTCAGTCCACGCTGGGCAGGATGTGGGGCTCGGCGAGATCCTCCTCGTAACCCGCGAGGCGGATCGGGGCGGACCGGGCCCACACGTCGAGGCTGCCGAGCTGTCCGGGCCTGCTGCCCGCGCGCTCCGTGCGTTCCGTGGGGCGCTGCTCGCGATTCGTCTTGTCAGGTGTCACCGCGCACTCCTTCTGTGTCGGTCACCCTCGGGGGCGCTTCCGGACAGTCTGCGTTCCGGTGCTCGGCGCCCGCTCGGGTCTGGGTCAAAGGCCGGTTCGGACGCGGTGGCGCCGGTATCTCGCAAGAGAGCAGGCCGTTGTCGACCGGCTTGTCCCCGGGACGGACCGTGGGTGTGGGTGGGACCCCTTGGTGCTGTCCGTCCCCTACAGATTAACCAAATGAGCGGGGGTCCGCTCGATAGGGAGTGCAAACAAGGTGTAACTATCGCGAGTCGCTCCGCAATTCGGTGAACCAGAAATGCACCCGTTTGTAACATCATGCCCTGTATACGCTTCACCCGCCCGCCTCTCGAATTCGAACGCAAGTTCCCAGCGGTGGGGTGAAGCCGCAACACGCTGTGCAGTTCAGGTTGCGTTGGCCGGGTCGAAAACTCGACATGATCCGATGGCGCAGGACAACGGCTGTCTCGCGGAAGGACTGACGCATGGAGCTGCGCAGCGTCGAGGAGCTGATGGATCTGCTGTACGCCTGCCGGCACCAGCGCGCCCTGCGCGCCGCGGCACTGCTGCGCCGCGGCCGCCCCGCCGACAAGGAGCTCCAGGTGGCAGGCCTGGTGCACGGCATCGAGGAACTGCTCGGCCGCGCCGACGGCGCGGCGCACGCGGTCCGCCACCTCCTCGGGGAACGCGTGTACCACCTCGTCCGTGGGGACCGCACCGCCTCCGACGACGACGTGCTGCGCCTGCGCCAGGCGGCCGAGGAAAGCCGCACCGCGGGCTTCGACGCGGGCGTCCTGGAGGACTGGCGGACCGTCCTGGAACTGGTCGCCGCCCGCAACTCCCGCCTGGGGGCTGTCGACTGACGTCCCGTCATGAGACGGTACGGCGATGACGTCATCGTACGGGCCGTCGTACGGGCTCCGGGGCCGGGCGGCCGTCGTCACCGGCGGCACCCGCGGGATCGGCCGCGCGGTCGCCGAGGCGCTCGCGGCGGCCGGCGCGCTGGTGTGCGTGAGCGCGCGGGACCCGGACGAGGTGCGGCGTACGGCTGCCGGGCTGGGCGGGGTCGGCCTGGCCGGCAGCGTCGGTGAGCCGGAGCACGCACGGGAGCTGACCCGGCTCGCGCTGACCGAGTTCGGGCGGCTGGACATCCTCGTCAACAACGCCGCGACCAACCGCCCGTACGGCCCGCTCATGGACGCCGACCTGGGCATGTGGCGGGAGGCGTTCACGGTGAACGTGGAGGCCCCGCTGCGGCTGACGCAGTGTGCGTGGCGCGGCTGGATGCGGGAGCACGGCGGCTCCGTGATCAACATCTGCACGGAGGGCGCGGCCCACGTCGGCCCCCACGTCGGCGCGTACGGCACCAGCAAGGCGGCGCTGCTCCATCTCACCCGGCAACTGGCGGGCGAACTGGCACCCCGGGTACGCGTGAACTCGGTGTCCCCCGGGCTGGTGCGCACGGAGATGGCCCGCTTCATGTGGGAGCCGCGGGAGGACGAGATCGCCGCGGGGCTGCCGATGGGGCGGATCGGCGAGCCGGAGGACGTGGCGGGCGCGGTGCTGTGGCTGGCCTCGGACGCGGCGGAGTGGGTGACCGGAGCAGACCTGGTGGTGGACGGCGGCACCCGGGTACGAGCGGCACGTATCCCCGGCTGACGGAGCACAGGCCGTCCCGTCACGCGGCTACCGCAGGTCCCCGGGGGCGCGGGGACCTGCGCGACCAGCCTCCGCGCACCCGCACCCGCACCCGCACCCGCACCGGGTCGCGGTCACCACCTGCCGGGCTCGTAGTCCTTCAGGAAGACCCCGTACACGTCCTCGCCCGCCTCGCCCCGCACGATCGGGTCGTAGACGCGGGCCGCGCCGTCGACCAGGTCCAGGGGGGCGTGGAAGCCCTCCCCGGCCAGTCGCAGCTTGTCGTAGTGCGGTCGTTCGTCGGTGATCCATCCCGTGTCGACCGAGGTCATGAGGATGCCGTCGGTCTGGAACATCTCCGCCGCGCTGGTCCGCGTGACCATGTTCATGGCCGCCTTGGCCGCGTTCGTGTTGGGGTGCCCGGCACCCTTGTAGCCGCGGCCGAAGACGCCCTCCATCGCCGACACGTTCACGACGTACGACCGGCCGCGCGGCGCCGTCTTCGCCGCCGTGGCCATGGCCGGCCGGAGCGCGCTGATCAGGATGAACGGTGACGTGTAGTTGCAGAGCTGGGTCTCCAGCAGCTCGACCGGCGAGATCTGGTCGATGGTCTGCACCCAGGTGTTGGTGTCGACGACGTCCGGGACGAGGCCGCCGGCGTCGATGGCGGTGCCGTCCAGGTGCCGGGCCACGCTGGCGTTGCCCGCGACCAGGGCGAGGTCGGCGACCTGCTGGGCGTCCAGGCCGCTGGTGCCCAGGGGCAGCGCGGCGAGGCCGTCGACGGCGCCCGAGTTGAAGGCGCCGATGACCTGGTGGGCGGGGAGCTCGCCGGCGGGCAGCGGGGCGCTCTCGCCCTCGACCAGGGCGGCGTAGGCGGACGGCAGCCGGCGTACGGTCTGGGTCGCGTTGTTGATCAGGATGTCGAGCGGGCCGGCCGCGCCGACCTGTTCCGCGAGGGCGACGGCCTGGGCGGGGTCGCGCAGGTCGATGCCGACGACCTCCAGGCGGTGCAGCCAGTCCGCCGAGTCCTCCATCGCCTTGAACCGGCGGATGGCGTCCTTCGGGAAGCGTGTGGTGATCGTCGTGTGGGCGCCGTCGCGCAGCAGCCGCAGCGCGATGTACATGCCGATCTTGGCGCGGCCGCCGGTGAGCAGGGCGCGCTTGCCGGTCAGGTCGGCGCGGGCGTCGCGCTTGGCGCGGTTCAGCTCGGCGCAGTCCGGACAGAGCTGGTGGTAGAAGTAGTCGACCTCGACGTAGCGGGTCTTGCAGGTGTAGCAGGAGCGCGGGCGCTGGAGTATCCCCGCGACCCTGCCCTCCTCGGTCCGGGAGGAGGGCAGCAGGCCCTCGGTCTCGTCGTCGATGCGCTGCGCGGAACCCGTCGCGGTGGCCTCGGTGACCGCCTTGTCGTGAGCGGTCTTGGCGGCCCGGCGCTCCTGGCGGCGGCGCTGCTTGACCGTGCGGTAGATACCGGCCGTGGCCCGGCGCACCGCGATGGCGTCCGGGTGGTCGACCTCCAGCTCGTCCAGCTCGGCGAGCACACCGAGGCAGACGGCGAGCCGCTCGGGGTCGATGCCGCGGCCGTGGGCCACGGCCCCGTCCGCGGCCTCGTCCACGGACCGCACCGCGTCCTCGGCCGCCGGGCCGTCCTGTGTCACCGTCATCGCGCTGCCGCTTCCCTGATCCACCAGCGGCGCTCCGACTCGCGCCCGCTTTCGAACGGGGAATTTTACGGAGCGCCGGGCGATACCTCCAAACCCGACCGGATCATGGATCGCAGACCGCGATCAGCGAGTCGACCTCGTCGGTGACCGCGCGGGCCAGCACGTCGAGGTCGGGGACGGCGCTCGCGTCGGCGACCAGGCCGTAGTGGACACGGTTGCGGTAGGTGGAGATGGCGACCGCCAGGGACTGACCGGGCGCGAGCGGGGCCAGCGGGTAGACGGCCGTGAGCGGGTGACCGCCGAGGCACAGGCCGATGCCCGGCAGCGGCACGCTGGTGACCAGGATGTCGAACCAGAGCCGGGCGGCCTGGCCGACGAGCGGCCCGCCGAGCCGGTGCCCGAGCGCCGGCACGTGGTCGGCGAGCAGGGCGACGGCACCGGCGCCCCGGTTCGGGCCGGCGTCCTTGTTGCGGACCATCGACGTGCGGACGCGGTCGAGGCGGGCGAGCGGGTCGGGGTCGTCGACCGGAAGCCGTATCAGGTACCCGGACAGCCGGTTGCCCTGCGGGGCCGCGGTGCGCGGGCGGCGCCGGGAGACGGGGATCAGGGCGCGCGGGGCGACGCCCTCGGTGCCGTCGCCGCGCTCGTCCAACCAGCGGCGCAGGGCGCCGGCGACGACGGCGATCAGGACGTCGTTGACGGTGCCGCCGACGGCCTTGCGGACGCGGTGCACGTCGTCGATGTCGAGGTCGACCCCGGCGATGCTGCGGGTGCCGGTGGGCTCGGACCGCAGCGCGGCCGAGGAGCTCACCCCTAGCGCGGACAGCGCGACCGAGGCGCCGATGTCGAGGGCCCGGCCCACGTCGGAGAGGGCGCCGCGCACCAGCTCGGGCAGCCTGCGCACGTCGGGCAGCGCCAGCATCGGGCGCGGCGGCTCGATCGAGCGAGGGGCCCGCGCCGGCAGGTCGAGCGGGTCCATGACGCCCGCCGCCAGCTTGAGGGCGCGCAGGCCGTCGGCGAGGGCGTGGTGGAACTTGAACAGCACCGCGAAGGACACCCCGTCCTCGCCGGGCAGCACGTGCGCCTCCCAGGGGGGCCGGCCGCGCTCCAGCGGACGCTCCATCAGCCGGCCGGCGACGGCATGGAAGTCGGCGGTCGGGGCGTGCAGCCGGACGTGGTTCAGGGGGTCGAAGTCCGGGTCGGTCTCGCGGGCGGCACCGCCGAACGCGAGCGGCTGCCAGACGTCTTTGATGCGCATCCGCAGTCCGGGGACCGCGGCGGCCCGGGCGGCGAGCAGATCGGCGGCGTGCGCGCCGGCGGTCGGCGAGTGCGCCGAGAAGACGCCCAGCGCGCCGAGGTGCATCGGGTGCTGTTCGGACTCGATGTTCCAGAAGGCCAGATCGAGCGGGGCGAGCAGGTCAGCAGTCGCAGTCATCGAAAAGGGTGCCTCGCGTTGGCGGAGGGTGGATCAGCAGTCAAACGCCGACTCATGATTACGGTCAAGTACGATCACGCTACGCTCAGTTAACAGCAGATTAAGTCCCGCCTCCTCCGAAAGAGGCGGGACTCATGCGACACCTGAGGTCACTTCAGCGCGGGTGGTCCCGCCTCGGGTGACGTACCCCACTCTGACGGGCGCGGGCCGACCGTGAACGCCAGCGAGCGCAGGGAGCGCAGCGCGCCGGTCGTCAGGTAGGTGCGGCCGTAGTCGGTGCCGTCGGTGCGGGCCTGCTGGATGTACCGGTGGTCCGCGGAGGTCCCCGGTGCGGTCACCGTGAACCCGCCGCTCGGCCAGAAGCGCCGGTCGAGGCGGACGTCGGCCCGGTCGAAGACGGGCGTGGACAGGCCCCAGGTGCCGTAGCCGGGCTGGACCGGGAAGAGGCCGAGGGACGACAGGACGTTCCAGGCGGACATGGTGCCGAGGTCGTCGTTGCCGGTCATCCCGGTCGGGCCGTCGGTGAACAGGGTCAGCGCCGCGTGCACCACGTCGGTCGTCTTCCAGGGCTGGCCGGTGGCGAGGTAGGTGTACGGGGCGATCAGGTCCGGCTCGTTCATCGGGTTGTAGACGGCCGCGTTGTAGTAGGTGTATGCGTTCCCGTGCACCCACACCTCGCGGGCGGTCCTGGCCGGGTCGGCGAGCAGCCTGTCGTAGGCGAAGAAGGCGTCGAGCCGTGCGTTGGTGGCACGCTCGCCGCCGATCAGGGAGATCACGCCGGGCAGGTCCTGCGGGACGAGCCACTGGTACTGCCAGGCGGTGCCCTCGTGGAAGCCGATGCCGCGGGCCGGGTCGGGGTCGCCGGTGAAGAGGCCGGAGGCGTCGCGGGCGCGGAAGAAGCCGGTGGAGGGGTCGAAGACGTTGCGGTAGTTCTGCGCCCGGGTGGCGTAGCGGGCCGCGTCCTCGACATGGCCGAGGTCCCGGGCCATCTGCCCGAGCATCGCGTCGGACAGAGCGTACTCCAGGGTGACGGAGGCGCCGTGGTCGTAGTCGGAGTCACCCACCTTGGTGTGCGGGCGGCCCTTGAGGTAGGGCGCGTAGCCGTCGGCGAGGTACTCGGCGTTGGCCTCGCGGCCGACCCCGGCGTTGGCGGCCGGCGGCACGCCGTCGGCGTTCCTCCTCAGCGCCCGGTAGGCCTGCTCCTCGTGGCCCTTGAGCAGGCCCAGCTGGTAGGCGGTGGTCAGGAACGGGGTGACCGGGTCGCCGGTCATGATGTTCGTCTCGACGGTGCCGTAGCCCCACTTGGGCAGCCAGCCGCCCTCCTCGGCGACCTTCAGCACCGACAGCGCCATGTCGCGGGCCTCGCGCGGGGCGAGCAGGGCGAGGGCCTGGGCCTGCGTGCGGTAGGTGTCCCAGAGCGACCAGTTCTGGTAGTAGGTGAACCCCTGGGCACGGTGGATCCGGCGGTCCCAGCCGGTGTACCGGCCGTCGGCGTCGGCCCCGACGTTGGGCGCGAGGAAGGTGCGGTACAGGGACGAGTAGAAGGTGCGGCGCAGGGTCGGGGAGCCGCCCTGCACCCGGACGCCGGCGAGCCGCCGCTCCCAGGCGTCCCGGGCCGCCCGCCGTACCGCGTCGAACGAACGTCCGCCCTCGGCGCGCAGATTGGCCTCGGCGCCGTGTGCGTCGACGTACGACAGGGCGGTGGTCGCCTCGACCGTACGGTCCCGGGTGGTGTCGAAGCGGACGTAGGCGCCGTCGGCTCCGGTGCGGGCGCCGGGGGCGACCGCGGTGCCGTTCCAGGTGCCGTACGCGGTGAAGGGGCGGCTGAAGCGGGTGACCGTGTAGACGGTGTAGGGGGCGGTCTCGCGGCAGAAGCCGTGGCCGGTGATCCGGGAGCGGACGGTGTGGTCGTCGAGGATCTCGACCTCGCTGCCGGCCGGCCTGTGCAGTGCCTGGTGGGCGTTGAGCAGGACGTTGGCCTTGCCGGTGGCCGGGAAGGTGTAGCGCTGGACGCCGGTGCGGGCGGTCGCGGTCAGCTCGGCCGTCACGCCCGAGTCGAGGCCGACGCGGTAGTAGCCGGGGCTCGCCGCCTCGTCGGCGTGACCGAACCCGGCGGCGTACTTCGCGTAGTCCGTCTGCGTGACGTCGCCGGTGGTGGGCAGCACGGGCAGGTCGCCGCCGATGGCGCAGCCGACGCCGGAGAGGTGGACCAGGGAGAAGCCGCGGATCCGGTGCTGGGCGTAGTCGTACCCGGTGCTGTGCCCGGTGTCCGGGGAGAGCTGCACCATGCCGAAGGGCACGGCGGCGCCGGGGAACGTGTTGCCGTCGTCCTGGCTGCCGATGAAGGGGTTCACCAGGTCGGCCAGGCTGCCCCCGGCCGGTTGGGCGGCCTCCGCGGCGGGGGCGGTGAGCAGCGCGGACGCCGTCAGCACGGCGGCGAGGCACAGCCGGGTGCGCCGGAGAGCCGCGGTGGTATGTGACATACCACTGGCCTCTCTCGTCCCTCTCATGTCGGATGACCTCCGAAGTTCGACATTGCTGTCTGCATCGTGAGGGGAGAGTGGCGCAAAGTCCGGCAAATGAGGGTTATTCACTCACAGCGCGTCGCGCACGAGTTGGCGTGCGTGCCGGGGCTACGAGACGATCTGGCCCTTCCCGAGGGCGATGACCCCGCCCTTGGAGACGGTGTACAGCTCGGTGTCCCGGTCCGGGTTGACGCCTATCGTCGCGCCCGGTGGGACCTCGACGTTCTTGTCCAGGACCGCGCCGCGCACCACCGCGCCCCGGCCCACCACGACGTTGTCGTGCAGCACCGACCCCTGGACCACCGCGCCCGGGTCGACCCGCACGCCCGGGGACAGCACGGACCGGGTGACCTGACCCCGGATCAGGCAGCCCGCGCTGATGATGGACTCGCTCGCCATGCCGCCGGCGTTGAAACGGGCCGGGGAGAGCTGGTACGAGTGGGTGTAGACGGGCCAGCTGCGGTTGAAGAGGTTGAAGGCGGGCCGCTCGGCGATCAGGTCCATGTGGGCGTCGTAGTACGCGTCGAGGGTACCGACGTCCCGCCAGTAGCCGCGGTCGCGGCTGGTCTCGCCGGGGACGTGGTTGGCGGCGAAGTCGTAGAGCTGGGCCTCGCCGCGGGCGGTGAGCTGGGGCAGGATCGAGCCGCCCATGTCGTGCACCGAGTGGTCGTCCTCGGCGTCCCGGTGCAGGGCCTCCACCAGGGCCTTGGTGGTGAAGATGTAGTTGCCCATGGAGGCGAAGACGCAGTCCGGGGCGTCCGGCAGACCCGGCGGGTCGGCGGGCTTCTCCAGGAAGGTCCCTATCGTCTGCCCGTCCGAGCCCGGGGTGATCACGCCGAACGCCGAGGACTCCGCGCGCGGGATGCGGATCCCCGCGACCGTGACCCCGGCGCCGCCCTCGATGTGCTGCTGGAGCATCTGCCGGGGGTCCATGCGGTAGACGTGGTCGGCGCCGAACACCGCGACGTAGTCGGGCTGTTCGTCATGGACCAGGTTGAGGGACTGCAGGATGGCGTCGGCACTGCCCAGGTACCAGCGCGGGCCGAGCCGCTGCTGTGCCGGGACCGGGGTGACGTAGTTGCCGAGCAGGCTGGACATCCGCCAGGTGGTGGTGATGTGCCGGTCCAGCGAGTGCGACTTGTACTGGGTCAGCACGCAGATGCGCAGCACGTCCGCGTTGACCAGGTTGGACAGCACGAAGTCGACCAGGCGGTAGGTGCCGCCGAAGGTGACCGCTGGTTTCGCCCGGTCGGCGGTCAGCGGCATCAGGCGCTTGCCCTCCCCGCCGGCCAGCACGATCCCGAGTACCGAAGGCCCACCACGACGCATGGCCGCTCCCCTCACCCTGGTGCTCCATGCCTGCCCTGGGAGCACACCCGCTAAGCCTGCACCGTGATCGCGTCGAACAGGCGGCCTGTTCGTTACGCCTGTCGTTACGCCTGTTTGAGGATCTCCTCGTACAGCCGGACCGTGCGCCGGGCCACGGCGTCCCAGCCGAACTCCCCGACGGCGCGCTCCCGTCCGGCCTCGCCCATCCGGCGGGCGGTCTCCCGGTCGCCGACGACGGCGTCCAGCGCCCGCGCCAGGCCGTCCTCGAAGTCGTCGTCCAGGTCGACCAGCAGGCCCGTCCTGCCGTCCTCGACGACCTCGGGGATCCCGCCGACCCGGGACGCCACCACGGGCGTGCCGCAGGCCATCGCCTCCAGGTTGACGATGCCGAGCGGCTCGTAGACCGAGGGGCAGGCGAACACGGCCGCGTGGGTGAGGAGTTGGATGACGTCGGCGCGCGGCAGCATCTGCGGGATCCAGTGCACGCCCGCGCGGACCCGGCTCAGCTCCGCGAACAGCTCGCGGAACTCCCGGTCGATCTCCGGGGTGTCGGGCGCGCCGGCACACAGGACGACCTGCGCCGCCGGGTCGATGTCCCGTACCGCGCGCAGCAGATGGGGCACGCCCTTCTGGCGGGTGATGCGGCCGACGAACAGCACGTAGGGGCGGCGGGGGTCGATGCCGATGCGGGCGAGGACGTCGGTGGAGCGGTCCGGGCGGTAGAGGGCCGTGTCGATGCCGTTGTGCACGACGTGGACCTTCGCCGGGTCCAGCGCGGGGTAGCAGTCGAGGATGTCGGTGCGCATCGCACCGGAGACGGCGATCACGCCGTCGGCGGCCTCGATCGCACTGCGCTCGGCCCAGCTCGACAGGGCGTAGCCGCCGCCGAGTTGCTCGGCCTTCCAGGGCCGCAGCGGCTCCAGCGAGTGGGCGGTCACCACGTGCGGGACGCCGTAGAGCATCTTGGCGACGTGGCCGGCGAGGTTGGCGTACCAGGTGTGGGAGTGCACGAGTTCGCGGCCTTCCAGGCCCGCGGCCATGGCGAGGTCCACCGAGAAGGTGCGCAGCGCGTCGTTGGCGGTGTCCAGGGCGGTCCAGGGGCGGTGCCGGACGACGCCGACCCCGCGGCCCTCGCCCCAGCAGTGCACCTCCAGGTCGACCAGGGGCCGCAACTCCCTGGCGAGGAACTCCACGTGAACGCCCGCGCCGCCGTAGACGTCCGGGGGGTACTCCCGGGTCAGCAGTCCGACTCGCACCCGCAACCCCTCGCTCTCCACGGCCGGTTGTTCCATGGTCACCCAGATGCGGCGCGCGGGGAAGAGCACGGTGGTTGTGTGAAACAACAGTCACCGCAGACCCCGCCGCCCGGTACCCGGTAGTAGAGGCAGCAGCTGCGGCGCCGGAAGGCCAGGCCGGCGCGGGTGCCGGTGGCGCTCAGCAGGGGGTGCGCGAAGAGGGTGTCGGCGAGGGTGCGGGTCCGGGCGGCCACATCCGCACAGTCGTTCGCACGCGCCCAGCGGTCCAGCTCCCGTGCGGCACCGGCCAGCGCGGCGGCGGCGTTGCCCCCCAGCAGGCCCGCGGCGAGGCCGTAGCGGTCCCGCAGGGCCGCGCCCAGCGGCACGAGATGACCGTCCACGACGACGCGTACGACGGTGTCGGCGAGCGCGGCCGGGCCGGTGCCGCCGGGCAGGGGGCGCACCTCGGTGAGCCGGAGGTCGTCGGGGGCGGTGGCGCCGGGATCCCACAGGAGCAGGCCGGGGTCGAGGTCGGGGAGGCGGCCGCAGCGGACGGCACAGCCGAGGGCGACGGACCAGAGCCGGGCGGCCAGCGCCTGATGGGCGACGGAGGCGGCGACCCGGGGTTCGGTGGCACCCAGACGCCTCGAAACGGTGTCGACACGGAAAGTCAACGGATCTCGGTAAACATCCGATGTGAGTTTTTTGTAGGCCTTTGCCAGTGTCGTGGATTGACCGGTCCGCGCCGGGTCGGGGTCTCCTACCGCGGGCCGTACCGTGCGCAGGACGAAGAAGCCGCCGAGCGGGCGCAGCGCGGCGAGATCCGGGTCCAGGTCCTCGAACAGGTCCACGAACAGCAGTAGTACCAGGCCTCGCCGGATCCCGGGCGCACGCCCTCTCCACCCGGCGGTCCCCACCCTGGGGATGATCAGGATCCCGGCGTACTCCATCGGTAGTAGGACCCATTAGGTGCTCAGGTACGACGACGGGAAGCACACGGACGGGCAGAGTGTTGCTCATGGAAGCCGACCGATCACCGCGCGGGGCCAACCGGCCGCGCCTGACGCAGAGGAGCCGAGTATGAGCGCCCTCGCGTTGTCCGTGTTGCTTTCCTTCGTCTCCGCCGTCGCCTACGCGGGCGGGGCGATCGTGCAGGAGCAGGTGGCGGTCTCCTCCCCCGACGAGCAGTACGCGCCGCTGCGCCGCCCGAGCTGGTGGGGGGCGATGGCGCTCAACGGCCTCGGCGGCCTGCTGCACGTGGTGGCGCTGGCCTACGGCCCGCTGAGCCTGGTCCAGCCGCTGGGCGCGCTCACCATCGTGTTCGCGCTGCCCATGGCCGCCCTCTTCGTCGGCCGCCGGGCCGGGGCGACCGCCTGGCGGGGCGCGATCATGGCGACCGTCGGTCTGGCCGGTCTGCTCTCCCTGGTCGGCTCCTCCGACGCGCACACCCTGGACTCCGCCGGGCGGATCGGCGTCGCGCTGGTCACCGGTGGGGCGGTCGCCGCGCTGATGATCGCGGGCCGGGCCGCGCACCGGCACCCGGCGGTGCGCAGCGTGCTGCTCGCCACCGCGTCCGGCATAGCCTTCGGCATGTCCTCGGTGTTCACCAAGGTCGTGGCGATCGACTGGGACGGCGGGATCGCCACCGCCGACCTGCTCTGGCTCTCCGTGATCGGCGCCTACGCCGTCGCGGGCGTCCTGATCTCCCAGGCCGCCTACCGCGGCGGCGGCCTCGCCGCGCCGCTGGCCACGCTCACCGTGGTCAACCCGGTGCTGGCGGCCGCCGTCGGCATCACGATGTTCGGCGAGACGTTCCGCTACGGCACGACGGGCACCCTGCTGGCGCTGGGCTGCGGTGTGGTCGCGGCGGGCGGCCTGATCCTGCTGACCACCGAGCGCATCGAGCACACTCCGCACCCGGCCCGGCCGGTGCCGGAGCCCGCCGTGGCCGAGGTGTCGCCCGAACCGCTGGTCGAGGCGCTGGTGGAGCTGGCCGAGGCGGGCCTGGCGTCCGCCGACGCCGCGCGGCCGGAACCGGTGGAAGCGGTCCGGCCTGCTGCTGCCGCACGGGTCGAGATGCCGCGGCAGCGGTCGGGATCCGCGGCGCCGGACGTGGTCCCGGACGTGGTCCCGGACGTCGCCGACGTGCTGCTGCCCCCCGCCGAGTACCTGCACGGTCCGCTGCTGAACCGACGGCGTACGCGGATCAGATCCTGACGCCGCCGGCCCGGAGATAGGCGACCGGGTCGATGTCCGTGCCGAAACCGGGCCCCGTCCGCACCTCGAAGTGCAGATGCGGGCCCGTGGCGTTTCCGGTGGAACCGGAGCGGCCGATCCGCTGCCCCGTGGACACGCTCTGCCCGGCCCGTACCGAGATCGCCGACAGATGGCCGTACTGCGTGTAGCGGCCGTCGGCGTGCCGGATGACGACCTGGTAGCCGTAGGAGCCGCCCCAGCCCGCCGTGACGACCTGCCCGGTCTCGACCGCCTTCACCGAGGTGCCGGTGGGCGCAAGGAAGTCCACGCCGGTGTGGTAGCCCTTCGACCAGTGCGAGCCGGAGACGCGATAGCCGGTGCCGATCGGGGCGTCGACGGGGGCGACGAGGGGGTGGCCGGTGTGGGTGGCGGTCTTCGCCTTCCCGGCCTTGGTCCCGGACTTCGTCCTCGTCTTCGTATCGGCCTTCGGGTGGACCTTGGACCTGGCCTTGGGGGCGGTCGTCCTCGCCGCCTGGCCCGTCAGGCTCAGCCGCTGTCCCGGCAGGATCAGGTCGGGGTCGGAGCCGACCGTCGTGCGGTTGGCCGCGTACAGTCGGTGCCAGCCCCCGGACACGTCGTGTTCCTCGGCGATCCCGGAGAGCGTGTCGCCGTGCACGACGGTGTACATCTCGGCCTGGCCGGCCCGGGACTGCGGCGTGGTCTGCGGCTGTACGTCCCGTACGGAACTCCGCGCGGCGCCCTTGGCCGGACTCTTCGCGGTGTGGTGCGTCGCGGGACGGGTGGCGGCGGTCTCGGTGTGCACGTCGGGGGTGTCGCCGCCGCGGGTGAGCCCGGCCCGTACCGAGCAGACCGGCCAGGCGCCCGGCCCCTGGCCGTCGAGGACCTTCTCCGCCACCGCTATCTGCTGGTCCTTGGTGGCGAGGTCGGCGCGCGGCGCGTACCGCGTGCCCCCGTAGGCCTCCCAGGTGGACTGGGTGAACTGCAGCCCGCCGTAGAAGCCGTTGCCGGTGTCGATGCTCCAGTCTCCGCTGGACTCGCAGGCGGCGACCCGGTCCCAGGTGGACGCGGAGGCCGCGTCGGCGCTTCCGGCGGCGGCGAGCGGGAGCGCGAGGCCGGCGCCGCCCGCCGTCACGGTGAGCGAGGCGCGGTTGATCCTGTTCGGCTGGTACCGGCGGTGCCGTCCGCGATCGGCCATGTCTGGAGCCCCCCTCGCCACGCGCGTCAGGAAGGCCAAAAGTAAGCGTCCCGAACAGGCCATGACAAGACGGCAATCAGCCGCCTCTCGGCCCTGCCGGTCCGGCCGCCACGCCCGAACGCGCGCGACCGGGAACGGCGCTGACGCGCCGTCAACCGCGCCGGTCCGGCGGGACCCCGCGAGACGTCTCACGAGGTTACTGAGCCGTCGGGCCCCTGTCGTCCGTATCTGCAAGTGCGGCCGGTCGAACGGCGGGTCAGGATGGCCTTTGGGCAATACTGGCGGGCATGAGCGGCGGCAGCATCCCTTGCACGTTCTACGGGATCGACTTGATTCTTGAGGAGCAGGCGGTATGAGCACTTCGGCGCAGATCGGCGTCACGGGTCTCGCGGTCATGGGCCGCAACCTCGCCCGGAACTTCGCGCGCAACGGCTACACGGTGGCGTTGCACAACCGCACGGTGTCGAAGACACACGAGCTGGTGGAGAACTTCGGGGACGAGGGCGACTTCATCGCGGCCGAGACCGCCAAGGAGTTCGTGGCGGCGCTGGAGCGGCCCCGCCGGCTGGTCATCATGGTCAAGGCGGGCGGTCCGACGGACGCGGTGATCGAGGAGTTCGCACCGCTCCTGGAGCCCGGCGACATGATCATCGACGGCGGCAACGCGCACTTCGCGGACACCCGGCGGCGCGAGAAGGCGCTGCGCGAGCAGGGCATCCACTTCGTGGGCATGGGCGTGTCCGGCGGTGAGGAGGGCGCGCTGCACGGGCCGAGCATCATGCCGGGCGGCCCGAAGGAGTCGTACGACTCGCTGGGCCCGATGCTGGAGAAGATCTCGGCGAAGGCGGCGGACGGCGCGCCCTGCGTCACGCACATCGGCCCGGACGGCGCCGGGCACTTCGTGAAGATGGTGCACAACGGCATCGAGTACGCCGACATGCAGCTGATCGGCGAGGCGTATCAGTTGCTGCGGGACGTCGCCGGGTACTCCCCCGCGCAGATCGCGGACATCTTCCGGACCTGGAACACGGGCCGGCTCGACTCGTACCTGATCGAGATCACGGCGGAAGTGCTGGCGCACGTGGACGCGGCCACCGGCAAGCCGTTCGTGGACGTGGTGGTGGACCAGGCGGAGCAGAAGGGCACCGGCCGCTGGACGGTCCAGATCGCGCTGGACCTGGGCGTGCCGGTGTCGGGTATCGCGGAGGCGGTCTTCGCGCGCTCGCTGTCCGGCCACGCCGACCTGCGGACGGCGTCGCGGGACCTGGCCGGCCCGAAGCCGAAGGCGCTGTCCGGGGCCGAGGCGGCGGCGTTCGCGGACCGGGTGGAGCAGGCGCTGTACGCGTCGAAGATCGTGTCGTACACGCAGGGCTTCCACGAGATCCAGGCGGGCAGCGACGAGTACGGCTGGGACATCGACCTCGGGGCGGTGTCCTCGATCTGGCGGGGCGGCTGCATCATCCGGGCGGCGTTCCTGGACCGGATCCGGGCGGCGTACGACGCGCGGGCGGACCTGCCGAGCCTGCTGTCGGACGAGACGTTCGCGCGGGAGATCGCGCAGGCGCAGGACGACTGGCGCGAGGTGATCATCGCGGCGACGCGGGAAGGGGTCGCCGTGCCCGGCTTCTCGGCGGCGCTCGCGTACTACGACGCCCTGCGGGCGGAGCGGTTGCCCGCGGCGCTCACGCAGGGGCAGCGGGACTTCTTCGGGGCCCACACGTACCGGAGGGTGGATCGCGAGGGCTCGTTCCACACACTGTGGGGCGGGGACCGCTCGGAGGTCACGGCGTAGCGGTCGCCGTCGCAGGCTCCGCGGGGGCACGGGTGCGGTGGCGCGCCCGCGTTCCGCGGAGCCCCGTGTCCCCCGGATCCGGCGCGATGCGGTCCTTCCCCCCGCGCGTTGATATTCTCGCTGCCCGCCTCGGCACGCTGCCGGGCCGTGGCTTCGGGGGGATCGATGGCACCGCATCTCGTCTTTGTGCACGGGGTCGGCAAACCGCACGACGCGGGCGAGATCCTGGACCGCTGGCGGCGGGCGCTTGCCGACGGGGCACGGGCCGCGGGCCACGGGCGTGGCGCGGACCGTCTGCTGGACGGCACCTCCGTCGACGTACGGCTCGCCTACTACAGCGATCTGTTCCCCCGGAAGGGGTCTGCGGTCGCGTCCGCGTCCCCGGAGGCGGACGACGAGAACGCCGAGCTGGCCGAGATGCTGCTGGACGCGGTCGACGAGCGACTGGCGGGCAGCGACGACGACCGCGAGGCACAGGTGCTGAGGCGGGCCCGGTCCCAGCTCGCGCCGGAGGGACAGGCGCAGGGCCCCGGCGACCTGCTGCGCCGTGTGCTCGCCGCCGGGAACACGCTGCTCTCCCTGCCCGGGCTGCGCACGGTCGGCGGGTGGACGAGTTCCGCACTGATGGTCAGTGACCTCCGCCAGGTGCGGCAGTACCTCTCCCGGGGCCACCTCGACGAGGCACAGGTGAGCCTCGACCGGCGGATCCGTGCCCAGGTCCACGCGGAGCTGGATCCCGACGCGCCCACCGTCGTCGTCGCCCACTCGCTGGGCACCGTGGTGGCGTTCGAGACGTTGCACGCCCACCCGGGACCGGTGCCCCTGTTCGTCACGCTGGGCTCGCCCATCGGCATGCGGGCGGCGGTCCAGCGCCGGATGCGGCCCCGGCCGCTGTCCGCTCCTCCCGGGGTGGAGCGGTGGCTGAACTTCTGGGACCGCGACGACTTCATCACCGCGTGGCCGAAGATCGAGACCTGGGTCGCGCCCAACGCGCGGGCGGCGGCACCTGTCACCGGGCGAGTCGACTCCGACGGCCTCCACGTCCACCCCGTGGTCAACTACCTGGCGCAGCCCGCAGTGGCCGGGCCGGTCGTCGAGGCCCTTGAGGTCGCTGTTCCCGCATGACGCCGTCGTCCCCGCCCCGCCATCTCCTGGTCGTCGCGCCGCAGTGCGCGGACCTCGGACCGCTCGACGGCCTGGAGGAGGTGGCCGGTGCGCTCCACGGCGCACTCGCCGACGGCTCCGTGGGTGGCTGCGTCTCGGCCCTGCCCGCGGAGCCGTCGCTCCTGTGCGGGCCGGACGTGGGGCAGGCCCGGATGGAGAAGGCGGTCCGGACGGCGGCCGAGCGGGCGGGGCGGGCGGAGGCCACCCTGGTGCTCGCGTTCCTGGGGCACGGCACCACGCCCGGCGACACCCCCCGGCTCTGCTTCATGGCGGGCGACTCCCGCGCCGACGCACCCACGACCGTCGTCGACGTTGCGGGACTGCTGACCGAGGCCGTGGACACCCCGGGCGTCCAGGGCGTCGTCGCGCTGATCGACACCTGCCACGCCGGCGGCGCCGTACCCGACGTGATGCGGCTGGGCGCCGGGATCCGGCGTGGCGCCACCATGCTGTCGCTGGTGACATCGGTGAGCGTCGCCGAGGAGGCCTACGGACTCGCGTTCACCCGCGGACTCGTGCGCGTCCTCCGGGAAGGCGTCGCCGATGCAGGGGAGTTCCTCACGGCCCACGCCGTCCGCGACGCCGTCAACGCGACCGCGGGGACCGGCGCGCAGGTCATGACGGTGAACGGCGACGCCTTCGGGCAGCACCCCTGGGTCGCGCGCAACGCCCGGCACGCGCGGGCGGGCGGGCCGCTGTTCGGGACGGCGGGCGAGGAGGCGCTGCGGTGGGCCCTCGAACCGCTCGGTGCGCTCGTTCCGGAGTTCCCCCTGGAGAGCCCGCAGGACCTGGAGATGCTGAGAGAGTCGCTGTCCGTGCTGGCCAAGGGCACGGGCGCGAAATCCCACGCGCCCGCCCTGCTGGCGGCCGGGAGGGTGGCCGACGGGCTCGCGGACGCACATCGCACGACGGAGCTCCTGCTGCGCTGGCCCGGCGGGCCGCTCACGTCGGTCCGCATCCGGCGGGCGTTCTCCACGGCCGCGGGCGGCGTGGTCCCCGCTCCGCGCACCGGGGGCGGGGACCTGCTCCGGGACTGCGTGGAGTTGCTGCGCCTGCGGGTCCCGCGCGCGGGAGGAAGCCGTACCGCGCCACTGGCCGCCTTCGTCGCCGCGCTGGCCGTCGAGGACGAACTCACCGCGCAGCGGCCGGAACTGGCGGCCTGGGCGGCGGCCCTCCAGGCCGTGGTGGAACTCAACGACGCGTTCGCCGCGCTGACCGAACGCACCGCCGAGGGCAGGCTGCGGCTGGTCGTCAGCCTGCACGCGGCCGTCGCCGACGACTGGCCGGAGAGCCTGCTGGTCTGGCTGCTCGACCGAGACACTCCCGTGCAGCGCGGGGAGTTCCCCTGCGGCCCCGGTCAGCAGGGCGTCGAGGAGGCACTCGGCACCGTGCTGGCCTGGGCGGCCCGATCCGCCCGGCAGACGGGGCTGAGACTCCGGCACGTCGACATCGCGGCCCCCGCGGCACTGCTCGCGTGCTGGCATCCCGAGGAGACCCGGGTCGGCCGGCGCCTGGGCGCGCTGTACAACGTCGTCCTGCGCTGGAGCGACCGGCTCTGCCCGCCCGCCCACGCCTTCTGGATCAACGACTACGCGCGGGACCGGCTCGACGCCATGGGCAAGGGCGAGGGGACACCGCTGGACTGGCTCGGCCGGGAGGAGACCGGCCGTGCGGACGATCTGGCCGACCGGCTGGAGAACGGCCCCTACGAACGGGCGCTCGCGCTCGCCCACCGTCCCGACCGGCTGGAGGACTTCCTGCCGGCCCTGCTCGCCTACGCGCCGATCGTGCTGTGGCCGCGACGGCCCGGCGAGCTTCCGGCGGCCTCCCGCACCAGCGTGGAACGCCACTGGGACCTGTTGCCCGGCGAACTCAGCGCCGCCTACCGCAGCGCGTGGAAGCAGCACCCGGACGGGTCCGGGCCGACGTCCGCCCACGCGGACCTCGCACAGGTGCGGTCGGTGTGGCTGGACGCCGGCTGGCTGGACTTCTGCGACTGGTTCGACACCCGCTCGGGCGAAGGAGAGAGCAGCGAATGACCTGGAACCCCTTCTACGTCGGCGACGGCACGCCCAAGGACGTGGATCTCGGGGAGCCGCCGCCGTGGCGCGCCTTCCCGCGGCACTCCCCGCACGAACTGTTCCGGCCGCCGCCGGGCCTGGTGGAGGCGGTGAACGCGGCCCTCGTCCTGCGCCGGCCCCTCCTGCTCACCGGTGCTCCCGGGTCGGGCAAGTCCAGCGTGATCGGGCAGGTGGCGGCCGAGTTGAAGCTCGGTGAGCCACTGCGCTGGCACATCACCTCGCGCAGCACCCTCGTCGACGCCCTCTACCGCTACGACGCACTGGGCCGCATCCACGCCCACCGCATGGGCGCCACCGGGGACGACATCGCCCCCTTCCTCCGGCTCGGCCCCCTGGGCACGGCTCTGCTGCCTGCGAAGCACCCGCGCGCCCTGCTCATCGACGAGATCGACAAGAGCGACTTCGACCTGCCCAGCGATCTCCTCGACGTGCTGGAGCGCGGCGAGTTCGAGATCCCGGAGCTGGCGCGTCACCACGCGGACGACGTCGGGATCCGCGAGTGGGGCGGAGACGGTCTGCACACGATCGTCAAGGGGCGGATCCGCTGCGAGACGTTCCCCTTCATCGTGCTGACCAGCAACGGCGAACGCGACTTCCCCGCCGCGTTCCTGCGCCGCTGCGTCCGCTTCACGATGCCCGCGCCGACCACCGCCTCGCTGCGCGGGATCGTGGCGGCCCACCTGGAGATCACACAGGAGCACTCCGCCTCGGTGGACGCCCTGGTCGCCGGGTTCGTCGAGCGGCTCGCGGCCGGGGAGAGCCTTGCCGTGGACCAGCTGCTGAACGCCGTGCACGTGCTGACCGGTGCCCAGGCTCCCGCGCCGGAGAGCGTGCAGGAGGTTCTCGACCTCGTCCTGCGCGAGCTGTCCCGTGTCTGAGGAGACGCCGGCCGTTCCCGCGCCTCGGGGGCTTTCCCCCATGGCGCTGGAGAAGGCTGTCGCGATCCTCCGCGCGGTGGTACCCGGGGCGGGCCCGACCGGTCTCGCGGACGCGCTCTGGCTGGCCTCGCGGATGGCGCCGGAACCACCGGGACCCGCGAAGGGTCCGGTGGCGCCCGTCCCGCCGGCGCCGGCGGACCCGCCCCGGCCGGGTGCTCGCGCCGACCTCCCGCGGGACGACGCCCCGCGGGAGCCGGCCGCGCCCGAGGTGTCCGAACCACGCGTGCGGACCCTGCACGAACGGCTGCCCCAATCCGGTGCGCCCGTCTCCGGTCACGCCCTCGCGCTGCCCAGGGCCACGGCCCTGCCGTTCGCCGTGCCCGTGAGCCGGGCGCTGCGCCCGTGGAAGCGGCCGTGGCCGAGGGGACGGCGCCACATGCTCGACCTGGACGGGACGGTGGAGGCGTACGCCCGTGGCGGCGAGCTCCTCCCAGTCCTCTCCCCCGCTCCGGAGCGCTGGTTCGACCTGACGCTCGTCGTCGACCGCTCCCCGTCCATGGGGGTCTGGCAGGACACCGTCGACGCCCTCCTCCGCGTCCTCGACGCACTCGCCGCCTTCCGCACCGTCCAGATCCGCGACCTCCGATTCCGTCCGGACCACGGGTTCGATCTCACCGACCGCCACGGGCTGCCGGTGGCGGCCGACCGGCCGGGCTCTCCCGGCGGCCGCAGGCTGGTCGTCGTGTTCTCGGACTTCGCCGGCCGGCCCTGGCGGGCACCCGGCATCTGGCAGCGACTGCGGCGATGGGCCCGCAGCACGCCGGTGGCCCTGCTCGATCCGCTGCCCACCCGGCTGTGGCGGCACACCGGTCTCGACCTGCCGACGGTCCGGGTGACGGCGAGCACCCCCGGGACCGCCAACGGGGGGCTCGCGTTCCGGCTGCCGCCCCTGCTGCCGCGCACGGAGGCCACCGGATCCGACGGCTGGCTCGCCCTGCCCGTCGTGTCCCTCTCCGCCCGCTCGCTGGAGCAGTGGTCGCGCGCCCTGATGCTCGCCGCCCCCGAGGGCTGCGCGGCCGTCCTGGTGCCACCGGGTGGACGTCCGGCGGCCGCGGAACCGGCGTCGCCGGCGCCCCGGCGGGACGCCGCGGCGCGCGCGACGGGTTTCCTGCGGACGGCGGCGCCGGCCGCCGCCCGGCTCGCCGTCCTGAGTTCCCCGTTCGACCGGCTCAGCACCGACCTGCTGCACGTCCTGCGGGAAGAGCTGGTCCCCGAGGCGACCACGGCGGACGTGGCCGAGTTGCTGAGCTCCGGGTTGTTCGCCCTCGGCGGCGAGCCGACGGGCACCGTGGTACTGCAGGCGCCGCACGAGGTGCGGGTCCGTCTGGAACAGGAGTTGTCCGAACACGAGGCCCTGCGGCTCAGCCGGGCTCTCGGCCGTCACGTGGCGGCCGGGGGCGACGGGCAGCGTCGCCTGCCGGTGGTGGCCGGCGGCGACACCCACGCACCGGCACTCACCGCGGAGGCGACGCCGGCCGGCCGGGCACTGGCGCGGACACTGGAGCTGCTGGGACTGCCGACCGGGCGGGAAGCCCCGCCCCGGATCACCGAGTTGGCCCGCTACCTCCCGACGGACCCCCTTGCCGAGGCGGCGCCCGCACCGCGGGCGGATCCGACCGAACTCGCCGTGCGGATGGCGGCCCTCCTGCTGCCGGCCGAGGGGCGGCCCACGGTCGGCGACGTGGAGCACGCCCTGGACGCGGTGGTGTCGATGCTGCGCGGTCAGGGCATCGAGGTGGATCGCCGTGACCTCGCCCGGGAACTGGACCCCAGGGCCGCCGTGGAGCGCGAACCCGGCGGGAGACGCCCCTGGTTCGCCGCCGACCCGTACCCGGATTTCGGGGTGACGTTCTGGGGCCGCTACCGGACCCTGCTCGACGCCGACCCGCCGTTGCGGGAGTCCGTCGACGCGAGCACGGACGCCCTGCTGGCGCGCCTGGAGGATCCCCGCCGCCTCGGACCGTGGCTGCGCGCGGGGCTCGTCGTCTCCCGCGATCCGTCGCCGCGCTCCGAGGTGATGACCGGCCTGGCGGCCAAGGCCCTCGACGTGGGCTACCGCGTGATCGTGATCCTCAGCGGACCGCACAACGCCGAACGCGTGCAGGTGCAGGCCCAGGTGGACGAAGGGCTGCTGGGCTTCGACACCGCGTACCAGCGGGTCGCGACCCGGTACGACCCGCTGCTCAGGCCCATCGGTGTGGGCGAGGTGGCCTCGCCCCACCTGGAGGTCGCGGCGCTCACCGGTTCAGCCGGCGACTTCTCGGCGCGCAGGACCGCACAGCTCCCCGATCCGGACGACCACGTCCCCCTCGTTCTCGTGATCAAGAAGAACCGGACCGCCGTCGGGAACGTCCGGTCCTGGTTCGCCCGGCGTGCCAGGCGGTGGAGCACGACGGCGCGGCACCCCCTGCTCGTCGTCGACATGACCGGCGGGCCCGGCAGCGCCGACGTCCACACCGGGGGCCCCTCGGCCGTGGACGAGGCCGTCCACGGACTCCTGACCGACTTCGAGAAGTCCGCCTACGTGAGCTTCGCCTACGCGCCGTTCCTCCCGGTGCGCCTCCCCGAGGGGGGCGTGAAGCAGCTGTACACGGCCGATTTCGTGCTGCAGCTGCCGCGGATCTCCGAAGGGGGCCCGCTCGGCACACCCGCGGGCGCACCTCCCGTGCTGCCCCGGATCCGGCAGGTCAGCGACCACGGGACGTGGATGCCCGCCGGGCACCGGTCCTCGCACGTCCCCGGCACGGAGCTGCCGGCGTCCCTGCGCGAGGCGGTCCACGCCTTCGTGCTGTCGGCCGCCGTCCGCGCGGCGCGCGGCGAGTCCGGGGCGCACAACTCCATGCTGGTGTCGGTGAGCCGGTTCACCTGGGTCCAGGCGCAGGTGCGTCTCTCACTGGCGGCATATGTCCGGACCGTCGCCGGGGCCCTGCGCGAGCCCGGCCACCGGCTGCGGGCGGAGTTCGAGACGCTCTGGCGTGCGGACTTCGGCCACACCGCCACGTCGGCGGCCGTCGGGCACCCGGCGCTCCCGGCCTGGGAGCAGCTCTCCGAGGTGGCCGGCCGGACCGGCGTCGTCCTGGTGAACAGCACCGTCGACGGCCTCCCGGCGTGGGACCGCAGCAGCTCGGGCCTGAACACCATCGCCGTCGGCGGCACCAAGCTCGCCCACGGTGCCGTACTCGCGGGGCTCACGGTGGGCTACTACCTTCGCTCTACGTCCCGTTCCGAGACGTTGCCCGAGCTGGACAGCGCGTTCGGTTTCCGCACCGGGTACGAGGACCTCTGCCGCCTGTACGTCACCCCGGAGGTGCTGGGACGGCCCGTCGAGGACTTCTCGGGGCGCACGGTGGAGACGACGGGCTTCGGTCTGGCGCCCGAGGTGTGCCACGCCAACGTCCGCACCCTGGAGGGTTTCGTCGCCGCCCTGGACAGCGCGGGGTCGGCAGCGGTCACCGCGGAGGGGGGGAACCTCGTGTGGCGGGACGTCTCCCCGTTCCTGGTCGTCGAACGGTTCCTGGACCCCTACGCGGCTGCGCACGACGGCATCCGGGAGACCCTGAGGCTGCTTTCCTCGTACGTACGCGGTCGCGTCGCGGACGGCGAGCTCACCCGGTGGACCGTGCAGCTGGTGCGCGGGCGGGGCCACGCGGGCGAGGCCGAGATCTGCGGTCACCGCGTCGGCCTCGTCGAGCGCAGACCGCGCGACATCACCGCCGCCGAAAGCGGCACCTACCGCATCTCGGTCCTGCACAGCCCGGGCAACGAGTACGCCGACCTCGACACGGACCAGTTGGCCCGGGCACTGAGGCTCACCCGGTCCCCGCAGGACGAGAGCCCGAGCCGTCCCGGCCGCGCGGCGGTGCGGGCCGTCCGCCGTCCGGACCAGGCCCTGCTGACGATCTACCTCGTCTCACCGACGCTTCCGGACAGCGATGGGGACCGGGTCCCGCTGGTGGGCCTCACCGTGTCCCTGCCGCAGTCGGCCGCCCTCACGCACCTCACGTGAGGGGCGGCCCCGGCTCGGGGCTGGGAACCGGCTCGGGGCCCGGGGGGATCGGGGACGGCGCCGGGTCCGGCGGCGTGGGGGTGGGCGAGGGTCCCGGGCCCGGGGGTGCGGGGACGGGGGCCGGCTCGGGGGCCGGGGATGGTTCCGGCGTGGGGACGGGGCTGGGGTAGGGGCCAGGGGGTACGGGGTCGGGGTGCGGGTTGGTCATGGTGTCCTCCGGCCAGTGGCTCGACACAGCCTTCGGGGTCTACTCCCCACCTACCCGGACGGGGCACGCGCACTCACCCGGCAGCCCGGGCCGCCCGCGCTGCCGCCGCCAACCCCGGACCCGGGCTGGAGAGCATCGGGACCGTCGTGGTCGTGAAGCGTGCGGCCGAGGTCATGGAGGCCTGGGCCAGGACGATCACGTCGGCGTCGGTCACGGCGTCCGCCGCGGCTGCCACCAGGCGGGCGCATCCCTCGATGTCACCGGCCTCGAAGCGGGTCCAGGCGCCCGGTACGACCCGGGCGCGGGCGCGGATCGGGCGGTCCGCCCGCTGCGCCTCGTCGTCGAGCAGGGCCAGGGTCGGCGGCAGGGTGCTCTCGACCGTCGCCAGGACGGCGACACGGGGTCCGGCCGCCACCGCCGCGGCCGCCATCGGACGGTCGCCACGGACGACCGGTACGCCGACCTCGCGGGCGGCGCGCTCCGCGACCTCGCCGATCGTGGAGCAGGTGCAGAGGACGGCCCGTACGCCGTCGTCCGCCGCCGCCCGGAGCAGGGCGGCGGCGACGTCCCCGGCCACCGCCTCGGGGCCGTCCCGGCGGGCCCTGGCCAGCAGGTCAGGGGCGACGCGGTGGCGCAGCTCCAGGCCCGGGTGGTGCTCGTCGCGCAGGGCATCGAAGACGGGGACGTGGAGCGGCGAGGTGTGCAGGAGGGCGAGCATGCGCGGCCGGGCCGCTCAGAAGCGGTCGGGGTGGGCGACCAGCCACTCCTTCGCCGCGCGCAGCAGCTCGGGGTCCGGTGTCGGCGCCACGTCGGGGTGGCGCTCGGCCCACCTGACGACGTACGGGCAGAGCGGGGCCACCGGGGTCTCCTCGCGCTCGGAGATCGCGTACAGTTCGCGGGCGAGGTTGCCGGCGATGCCCTTCCCCTCGTGCTCCGGCTCCACGATGGTGTGCACGGGCACGAGGGCCCGGGAGGGCGACTCCAGGACGAAGTACTCGATGTGGCCGACGACTTCGTCGCCGGCGACCGCCTCCAGACGGCCGGCCGCCCGGTCGTCGCGGATCTCGATGTCGCTCATGTCGCCCTCCTGGTCCTCCGGTCAGGCCGACACGGCCTGCGGGCTGCGCTGCTGGTCCGAGCCCGGTACCGGCTCGGACGGGTCGGCGCCGAGGGCCACGACCCGGTTGCCGTGGTCGACGTGCACGACCCGCGGCCGGAGCGTACGCGCCTCGGCGTCAGTGACCTGAGCGTAGCTGATGATGATCACCAGGTCTCCGGGGTGCACGAGATGGGCGGCCGCCCCGTTGATCCCGACGACCCCCGAGCCCCGCTCACCCTCGATGACATACGTCTCCAGCCGGGCGCCGTTGGTGATGTCGACGATGTGGACGAGCTCGCCCGGCAGCAGGTCGGCGGCGTCGAGGAGGTCGGCGTCGATGGTCACGGATCCCACGTAGTGCAGGTCGGCCTGGGTGACGGTGGCGCGGTGGATCTTGGACTTGAACAGAGTACGCAGCACTTTGGACTCCTGGAGGACGGCTCCCTGCCTGCTTTGTGCAGGTCAAGGGCGGTCTCGACCTTACACCGGCACCCCCGTGAGATGTTTGTGAGGAACATCGCTCCGGTCAGGCGGGACGGCTTCCTACCTGGGCTTCCCCTTCGCTCAGGCACCTGTTGGGGACGATCGCCCCAGAACGCGCGGGGACTCATGCTGACCGCATGCCGACTTACCTGACGAGCTATCAGATATGTGGGAAACCTCCCTGCACACGGACGACGTCTGCCCACGCACCACCAAACTGTCGGGCACCGACATCGCTCCGGTGCACGGAACACGGCCCCTATGGCCATCAGCTGGTCGACGCTCGACGGCTCCGGAAGTCGGCTCGCTGGTTGCCGCCCGCTCGAGGCCCCTCGGCAGGGTGGAACTCGCGAGCGACGGCTTCCCGCCCGGCGGCTTCGCGAGCAGGAGGCGCGGCAGGAGACCGACCCCGGTTGGTGGCGCACGGGCCCCCTTCGGCGCGGGGAGCGGAAGCGTGTACGGGCCCGGTGCCGACGTTGCTGCAAGCGAGCAGGACTGAGCGCCTGGGATGCGAACGTCTATTCCATGATCCGCAGGACCCACCAGCATGCGGCCAGTGCGCGACGCGATGGCGCAGAGCAGCAGGATCTCCCCCGGCGTGGTCATCCGGGAACTGGACGACAGCTGACGCCCTGCAAGCCAACTCTCGAAGAGGACCACGAACCAGGGCTCGTTGCTCGCGCTGAAGCGCGAGAATCGTCGCATGGTTCGCTCGTTCTTCCGCAGCTCTGCCTCCGACCGCGAGGATGCAGGGCGCCTGCGCAGTCAAGCAGTTGCGGCCAAGCACACCGCCCGCAATGCAGGCAGCCGGATACGAGCCGCTGGAGCCCTGTCCCGGGAGCGGGCAACCGTGGCGGTCCCGGCACCTGGCATGCGGAAGCATCGTCTTCCCGCGGCCGGCTTACCTCAGCGCCGGCAGGGTCGGGTGCACGGAGTGCGCGAAAGAAAGTCGCCGGGCGATTTCCCAGGAGTTTGGCGAACGTTCTGAGCGGGAGGGGCCCAGAACGCCTCCTTGAGGACGTCGACCTCGCACTCCTCGCCGGTGTCCGGATCGGTGACGAGGAAACGGCCGCTGAGCGGATCGGTCTGGACGTGCGTGGTCCGCCATCCGCGCGCGCTGAGACCTGCTGTGAGTGAGGCGACGATCTCCTGCATCGGAGCGGGGTTCTCGGTGGCGACGTCGAGGTCGCGGCTGAAGCGTTCGACCAGGCCGTGGGCCTGCACGGCGTATCCGCCGGTGAGGACCAGAGGGTAGGGGGAGCCGAGGTCGAGGATGTCGGCGAGGAGACGCTCGTGAAGCGGAGTGAGCTTCACGCGACGGTCGTGTCGGCCGGAGCGGTGCGGAGCAGCTCAGGGAAGGCGTCCTCCCAGACCTCGCGGATGTAGGGACTGACCAAGCGCCGCAGGACGGACCACTGCTCGGTGAGCAGCCGGTGGTGCAGGAGGGCCACCAGGTCCTCACTCAGTCCTTCGGCGAGGACAGTCCGGTAGAGCGTCATGCGGGACTTCGGACGGTCCAGGCTGTAGCTCGTCCGCCCGGACCAGACGATGTGGAGCGGCAGGTCCACGTTGCCCTCGACGGGGCCGGCCAGCTCCTGCAAACGCTCGGGCAGTCGGCTCCGGTAGCGGTCCCGCAGCACCTCGGCGCGGGGAGCGGTGATCGCCGGGTCCATGCATCCAGTATCGCTGCTGGGAGGCGGCGGCATGGCGGATACGGGGCTCTTCTGTCGTACATACGGGTCGGGCGCCGCCCGCCCCTCTCTCGGACACTCATCGTGGCCTACCCGTACAGGCCCAGGTGGCGTAGCAACCGGCTGCTTTGCCGACCTAGGGCCAGCCCGCTCGCGGGCGCGGGTGATCGTGGCACAGCAGGTCACGCGGAGGACCGCCGCGATGGAGTCGGCTGCGGCTTCCGTCTCGGCGTCGGGAATGACGACGGTCCCGAGGAGGCCCATGGCACCGGCGCAGTGGACGAGAGGGCACCCGACGGGCGACGGTCAGGGCATCCCTCTCGCGGTGTCGCTGACCGGCGGTAACCGTGGGCGACGTCACCCGGTTGCCGCCTCTGCTCGACAAGATCCCGCGGGGAGCGGGGGCCGGTCGGCAGCCCGCGCCGACGGCCTGATGCCCTGCTCGCGGACCGCGGCTACGACCATGACAAGTACCGCCGTCTTGTGCGGGCTCTCGGCATCACACCGGTGATCGCCGAGCGGGGCGAGGACCACGGCAGTGGCCTGGACGTCTCCCGGTAGGTGGTCGAACGCACGATCGCCTCCCTTTTCGGCACGACTTCCAGACAGTCCGTTTCTCCGGTCCTCCCTGCCGCGCATGTCGCGTTCCCATGTCGGAGAAGGAAACGGGAAACAGCATCGATCGCCTTGTCCGCCCCGGCCAGACTGCCGCACGCTACGTGCAGCGCCGACTCGGCCGATGGCGGGAGGGGTTGGAGGTTTCCGTGCCACAGCCGTCCACCGGGTTCGGCGAGAGTTGAGGAAGCGGCGTCTGGAAGCAGGGCTCAGCCTCACTGCCCTGTCGGGCTCCGTGCACTACAGCAAGGCGCAGTTGAGCAAGGTAGAGCGGGGCCTGAAGGCCCCCAGCCGTGACCTCGCCCGCCTGTGTGACGCCGACCTCGGGGCCGGCGGGGCCCTGCTGTCCCTGCTCGTACCAGAGACCACCGACCCGCCCGTCGATCCGGCACCTCTGTCCACGAGGAGGACTGGATCATGCAATTGTCGCCGGACGGCCCGAACGCCCTCCAGTCCATGAGTCGACGGGATGCCCTAGGCGCCGGTGCCGCTTCGCTTATGGCGTGGCGGTCGGACAGCGCGGGCCCGGCCTCGCCGGCCGCAGGCGCGGAAATGGTGGAAGCCTCCCGCTCGCTGTTCCGCCACTACCGCAGACTCGGCCAGACGGTGGCGCCCGGTCTGCTCCTGCCCGTTCTGATCGCACAGACCCACACCCTGCGGGAACTGTCCGCCCACTGTGACAGCGGCACCCGTCGCCGCCTGCTGGCCCTTGGCTCCCGGTACGCCGAATACGTCGGCTGGCTGGTGCAGGAGACCGGGGACGAGCAGGCAGCTCTGTGGTGGACGCAGCGCGCGGTCGATCTGGCGGCCGCCGGCGGCGACCGGGCACTGGCGGGTTACGCGCTGGTCCGCCGGGCCCTGATCACGCTGTACCGGGACGACGCCGAGCAGACAGTCGCTCATGTAAGGAACATCGCTTCGCTCCGGCCAGAAGGCTCCCTGCCTGCGCTTCCGTGCGAACCAGGCCGTTGTGCCGCCGCCGGCCAAGCGTCTGTACGCACACCCCTCTCGGAATGTGCGGGGACTGGCGCTGATCAGATGCCGACTTACCTGACGGCACATCAGGCACACGCGGTACCGCATCCCTCACGCCCGTCATCGCCGGCAACATTCGACGATGAGGCTTCCGGACTGTTCGACCCCGGTGAGCGTGATGCTTCCGTTGAGGCGTATGCGCAGTTGGGGCAGCGGACCGGGGCTGGTCGACGGCTATGCGTACCGACTCGTTGTAACCGTTGTGGGTGGTTGTGGGTAGTTGTGGGCATTGACCGGCGGGACCGTCCCGCCGATGATCTTCACGTCGACGGCGTGGGCTTTCCAGAGCGCCGTCACGCCAGCCACCTGCTCTGCCCCAGGGCGCCCGGGGTGACCACGCCGGCGACGCGGATGACGCCCTGTGCGCGCAGGGCTCAGGAGCGCAGGACGGTCTTGCCCATGCCCAGCCGCCACTTCCATCGGACACAAATCGGGCGGCGGGAACCCAGCACCCCTCCGGCCGGCCGAGGACGCAACCAATCGTTCCGGCCGCTCTACCTGACCGGACCCTCGTCTTCTCCTCGCTGTTCGTCAGGCATGTCCAGAATGGCCTCTCGGGTGTAGTGAGGGCTCCCTCGGGGTGGGGCCGCCCCAGGGGCCATGAGTTCGGCGAGGAGTCTGCTCAGGTCATCCGTGGACAGTCCCAGGCCCAGGGTCTGCACGATGCGCAGAGCACAGTCCCGGATGGACCGGGCGCTCTTCTCGGGCGCCGCCGTGCTTCTGATCTCGTCACACACTCGGCTGAACTGCTCAGCACTGATCGTCGGCCTACTTGCCAGTTGCGCCATGGTGCGCTCCTCCTGGATGAACGGGCCGTTCCGCCCGCTCTTCCAGAAAGCGCTGAGCACACCCCGATGGCAACCGGAGTGAGCCGGCGCGCAGGCGATCGGCCATAGGCACTCAGACTTCGCTGGTCAGCGCCTGGCCTTGCAGTTCGACCGCTTCGGAACCGGTTCCTGACCGACACCACCGCCTTTTTCCTGCGCCTTCAGCGAGACAAGGTCGAGATGACCCGGTTGGCCGTCGATCTGCTGCTCGGATGCTCCCCGACGATGTCGGCCACCCCCATGCTGCCAGGGGCTGACGCGCCGTTACGGACGCATGGCCCAACCGGTGTGCCGGGCCTGCAGCGCGGCCAAGGCCGCCGCGGATTGCTCCGGCTCATCGGCTCAGGCCACCCGGCCATCGGCGCAGCTCCCTGTCCGAACGCGGCGATGTCTCCGAGCTCCACGTCCTCGCGGACTCGCACGAACCGCGCGGGATGCCTCCGACCCCTCGGTCCCGGCGGCGTCCACGCCGGTCTCGCCGAACGGCTCGGGCTCGACGGGGACGACGCCCGCCGGGTTCCTGATCCCGATGGCGTGGTGAACGGCGCATGAACCGTGTGCCCTCTCAGTGGTGTCCCGATGCGGCCGGGCTCAGCTGGTCTGGCGATGTACCGGACGTGGTCGGGACGGGACGGCGTGCTGCGCGCCGCGGCCCGGAAGGCCCCTCCCGGTCGTGCCGGCCCAGCAGGAGGTTGTGGGGGGCCGCGCAGGGCGCCGCGGTGATGGCGCCCGGATCTTCATGAGGGCCCGGGCGACGGGCTAGTACCGCCGCCGGCTCCCACGGATGATCAGCCCCCGAACCCGGCGCCGAGGTCCAGGCGGTGAACCGCTCCTTGGCGAGGGCGACGTCGGTCGTCTCGGGCCGTCTCGGGCCACAGGCCCACGGGTCGGTCAGGCGCGCTCGGCGAACCGCGCCTCCAAGGGGGCATGGCTTCACCGTGCGGCGCCCACGACAGCTCCTGCCCGTCGATCCGGAGGGCCTCGAACGCGGCAAAGCGGGCCGACGCCTCGGCGTGGAGCCGGATGGCGGGCAGCCCCCTCCTGCGAGTGTGGTGGTGGGGTGGGGTGGGGGCGGAGACGTCAGCGCCTCGTCGGGTCGCGCGACCAGATGGCGGCGCCCCCAGGCGGGCGCCGAGGCCGATTCGTCTCCGTGTACACACAGCCGGACCACGTACGCACAGCTTGGCCACCGGCCGTGATCACGCACGGATTGACGCCTGCTCCGAGGGTTCCCAAGCTGTAGAGGGGGCTGGCGGAAGGGGCCGTGGCCGTGAGCGGTAGGCAGAGTGGACTTCCCCGGCTGCTGACCGCAGCGGAGAGGGCGGCGCCGGTGGACGCCGTAGCGGTGGTCGCTGAGGACCTCCGGCGGCGTTTCTGCGCCACGAAGGTGTCATTCCTCATCGTGGACCTGACGGGCAAGGCGGTGGCGCGGCTGGCCACGGCCGCCGGTGCGGAG
>NZ_JBFBJI010000008.1:151919-280096 GCF_040702065.1 Streptomyces sp. NPDC086777
ACCTCCGGCGGCGTTTCTGCGCCACGAAGGTGTCATTCCTCATCGTGGACCTGACGGGCAAGGCGGTGGCGCGGCTGGCCACGGCCGCCGGTGCGGAGGGTGGGCGGGAAGCGGAGCGGATTCCCATGTCCGGCAGCGTCTACGAGCAGGTGATCCGTACCCAGCGGCTGTACCAGGAGAGGACCGGCCAGGGACAGCGGGTGATCGTGCCGGTCACCAACCGGGGGGACGCCATCGGACTGCTGGAACTGCTCCTGCCCGCCGATCCCGGCGACGACGTCCTCGACGAGGTCGGTGAAGCCGCACACATCCTGGCCTACATCGTGATCGCCAACGGACGCTTCACCGACCTCTACACCTGGGGCAAACGCTCCAGGCCCCCCACACTGGCGGCTGAAATCCAGTACCAGCTACTTCCCCCGTCACTGTCGTGCGAGGCTGCGCAGTTCACCTTGTGCGGGAGCTTGGAGCCCTCGGAAGACCTCAGCGGCGACACCTTCGACTACGCGCTGGACCGCGACACCCTGCACGTGTCGGTGACCGACCCCATGGGCCACGACATCGATTCCGCCCTTGCCGCCACCGTACTGGTGGGCGCCCTGCGCGGCGCCCGTCGCGCAGGTGCCGGTCTGGCCGAGCAGGCCCACCGGGCCGACCGGGCCCTGACCGATCACGGCCACGGTCACGCCACCGGGCAACTGCTGCGCATCAACCTCCACACCGGCCGCGCCCGGCTCGTCAACGCCGGCCACCCCTGGCCACTGCGCGTGCGCGACGGGAAAGCGGAGGCGATCACCTGCGAGGTGGACCACCCCTTCGGGCTGCCCGTCTCCGTGCCTCACCCCTACCGTGTCCAGGACCTCGACCTGCGCCCCGGTGACCGTCTGCTCATGGTGACCGATGGCATGCTCGAACGCCATGGGGAGGAGGTCGACCTGCTCGCCCTCCTGAAGCGCACCCGGGATCTGCACCCGCGGGAGGCGGCGCTGACGCTGACGTCCGCGGTCCGGGACGCCGCCGGGGGCCGGCTCGCAGACGATGCCACCGTGATGTGCCTGGACTGGCACGGCCCCCAGCAGACCCTGCGGCACGTCAGCTCCGGCGCGGACACCCAGCAGGCTTCAGCCGGCCGCACGAAGCAGTAGCGGTGACCAGGGCCCTCCCCCGGCCGGTGCCAGACGCTCGGCTCGTTGCTGCCCGCGTCTCGCCCTTCCTTCCACGACGGAACGTCAGGACGTACCCGGCGGCAGGGTCGGCTTCTTTGAACTGGAGGTCTGGAAGTGCGACACGTCGGCCCCCGGCGAAGCGGGGGGGGCCGACGCATGTCGAGAGTCCTTCGATGGTCCTGGCGCGGCGGTTTCAGTGGGTCAGGGCGCCTCGCGCTTCCTTGATCCCGTAGTAGACGATCACGTAACCGGCGAGCGGATCTGCCCACCAGAGCCCAAAGGCGGCATTGAGAACGAGTCCGAGCAGGACCGCGGTGGCCAGGAGGCCGTCGACGAGGGTGACCCGGCCTTCGGTCTTGAGCACGGGGTTGTCCAGGGCGGTGCCGGTGCGGGCCTTGCCGGCGGCGAGGGCGAACATCACCGCGGCGGTGATCGCGGTCCAGGCGATGCCGGTGGCGCTGTGGTGGGCGTGGAAGCCGGCGGCGAGGACCCAGGTCGACTGCACCAGCAGGTAGGCCGCGAGCGCGATGAAGGCGATGCCGATCCGGCGCATCGCCTTGCGCTGGCGGTCCTCGCCGGTGCCGGACAGTTCCCAGATCACCACGGTGGAGGCGCCGATCTCGATGAGGGAGTCCAGGCCGAAGCCGGCCAGTGCGACCGAGCGGGCGTTGATCGCGGCGATCGCGAGGACCACGATGCCGATCACGTTCCAGCCCAGGGTGGTGTACTCCAGGGCGAAGCCACGTCGCAGCAAGGCGGTCCGGGCCGTGGCGGGCAGCGTCGTCATGGTCGTTGGTCCTCGCAAAAGGGGTGGCGGCGGGGTCAGTCTGTCAGCGCCTGGCGGATGCGGCGGGAGGGGGTGAAGGCGTACAGGTCCAGTACGCCGGGCGGGTCGGCCAGGCCCGGGCCGCCGGCCTCGACCCAGGCGGCGATGTCGGCTGCGGCGTCGGTGTCGTTGACCAGGCCCAGCCACACCGGGCGCCCGCCCGCCGCGCGGCCGGCCGCGGAGGGCTGGATGACGATGACGTTGGCGTGCTCGCAGGCGTCCAGGCAGCCGGTCACCCGCACCTGCGCGGTGTCGGCGAGGGACTGGCGCAGCTGGGCGAGCTGGGCGCCATGGTCCAGGCCGGGGATCTTGGCGGTTCCGCAGCAGCAGCCGTGGCAGACGGTGACCGTGCAGCGGGCTGCCCCTGCCGCGGCGGGGGCAGCCTTGCGGGTGCGGCGGCTCACTGGTCGTTCCCTGCGCGGCGCCAGGCGGCGTCGGCCAGCAGGCGCAGGCCGTTGAGGCCGACGATGACGGTCGAGCCCTCGTGCCCGGCGACACCGAGGGGCAGCGGCAGCGTGCCGGCCAGGTCCCAGATGACCAGGCCGGTGATGAATGTCCCGGCGATCACGAGGTTCTGCACGACCAGGCGGCGGGCCCCGCGCGCGAGCGCGACGGCGGTGGGGATGGTGGCCAGCTCGTCACGGACCACGACGGCGTCGGCAGTCTCCAGGGCGAGGTCGGAGCCGGCGCGGCCCATGGCGATGCCGGTGTGAGCGGCGGCCAGGGCCGGGGCGTCGTTGACGCCGTCGCCGACCACCAGCACCTTGCGCCCGGCCTGCTCCAGCTCCTGCACGGCGCTGACCTTGTCCTGCGGCAGGAGACCGGCTCGGACGTCGGTGATGCCGACCTCGCTCGCGAGGCGGGCGGCGGTGCGCGGGTTGTCACCGGTGACCAGCACCGGCGGGTGACCGGTCAGGCCGGTCAGCGCGGTGACGGTGGCGGCGGCCTCCTTGCGCAGCCGGTCGGCGATGCCCAGCACGCCGACCGGGGTGCCCTCGATCTCGACCAGGACGGCGGTGCGGCCCTCGTCCTCCAGCCGGGCGGCCACCGCGGCGGCCGGGTGGTCACCGCGGCCGCCGCGGAGCCGGGCGGGGCTGCCGACCGCCACGGCCTTGCCGTCGACCCTCGCCCTCACCCCGGTGCCGGGGGCGGAGGTGAAGTCCTCCACCAGCGGGATGTCCAGGTTCAGGGTGCGGGCGGCATCCACGACGGCACGGGCGAGGGGGTGCTCGCTGGGGTGCTCGGCTGCCGCCGCGTAGCGCAGCAGGGCGTCCTCGTCCAGGCCGGAGGCCGGCAGCGGGCGGATGTCGGTCACGCGCGGGGTGCCCTCGGTCAGCGTGCCGGTCTTGTCCAGCGCCACCTGGTCGACCTGGCCGAGCCGCTCCATGACCACGGCGGACTTGACCAGCACGCCGTGACGGCCGGCGTTGGCGATCGCCGACAGCAGCGGCGGCATCGTGGCCAGCACCACCGCGCACGGCGAGGCCACGATCATGAAGGTCATCGCCCGCAGCAGCGTCGGCTGCAACGCGGCACCGAACAGGAGCGGCAGGGCGAACAGGGCGACCGTCGCGGCGACCATGCCGAGGCTGTAGCGCTGCTCGACCTTCTCGATGAACAGCTGGGTGGGCGCCTTGGTCTCGGAGGCTTCCTCGACCATGGCCACGATCCGGGCGATCACCGAATCCGACGGATCGCGCTCGACCTTCACCCGCAGCGCGCCGGTGCCGTTCAGCGTGCCGGCGAACACCTCGTCCCCGGCCTGCTTCACGACCGGAAGGGGCTCGCCGGTGATGGTGGCCTGGTCCACCTCGCTCGCCCCGTCCAGCACCCGGCCGTCGGCGCCGATCCGCTCACCCGGGCGCACCAGGATCACCTCGCCCACCGCCAGCTGCTCGCTCGGCACACTCTCCTCGGCCCCGTCGTCACCGAGGCGGGTCGCGGTCGCGGGCGCCAGGTCCAGCAGACCGCGCACGGAGTCGGCGGTGCGGGCGGTGGCGATCGCCTCCAGTGCCCCGGAGGTGGCGAAGATGACGATCAGCAGCGCGCCGTCCAGCAGCTGCCCGATCGCCGCCGCGCCGAGGGCGGCGACCACCATGAGCAGGTCCACGTCCAGCGTGTTGTCCTTCAGTGCCTGAAGACCCGCCCAGCCCGGCTGCCAGCCGCCACTGGCGTAGGTGAGGGCGAACAGCGGCCCCCACGCCCAGGCCGGTGCGCCCAGCAGGTACAGCGGCAGCGCGATCAGGAACAGCACCAGCGAGGCTGCCGCCCAGCGCGCGTCGGGCAGCGCGAAGATCCGGGTGCGGCGCCTGGGCGCCACCGCGTCACGGACCGTGTCCCCGGCGGGCGCTGGGCGCGTGAGGGTGGAAGTCATCGAAACAGGGTTCCTTCACAGACGGACGGACAGCGTCCAACGCCACCACCGTAACAGGAACGAATGAACATTGATTCATGCGTTCATTCGGGAGCGTACGATGGCCGCATGGGTCATGGAGCCGCATCCCCCGCCAGCCGCGTCCCGCGCACCCGCCTCACCGCGGACAACGCCGCGAAGGTGGCCGCCACGCTGCAGGCACTGGCCACCCCCTCAAGGCTGCTGATCCTCTCCCGCCTGCGCGAGGGCCCGCTCCCGGCGACCGAACTGGCCGCCGAGGTCGGCATGGAACAGTCGGCCTGCTCCCACCAGCTGCGCCTGCTACGCAACCTCGACCTCGTCGTCGGCACCCGCAACGGCCGCTCCGTCGTCTACTCCCTGTACGACAACCACGTCTGCGAACTGCTCGACCAGGCGCTGTATCACGTCGAGCACCTTCGCCTCGGCCTGAGCGACACCACCGCCGAGCCGGAGCCCGAAGACGCCATCGCCGTGGGAGACGGCAGGACGGGCCAGTAGGCCGGGTGCACGGTGACACCCGTGATACGACCCCAGAGATCGCCCCATGCGGCCGTCAGGGACAGCCGGGCCGGCGGCGGCGTGCGTCTGCTCGATGCCGTACGGTCAATGGTCACGGCCATGGCGCGCGGACCTGTCCCCGGGCTCGTGGGTGCGGCCCGGCGCTGCCGATCACCGGAAACGGCACCCACAGCGGAGCCGGTGCGCGAAGAACTCCCGGTGTTCGACTGGTGAGGAATACGGCGATCTCGCTGTCGGACAGTTCCGCGCCGTCCGGGCTGACGGTCACGGCGTAGGCGCTGAGGAACTCGTGGGTCCGACAGCGGTCGAGTTCCGGCCGCTGCCCACGCTGTGCGGCGTCCTCCAGAGCCAGTTCGTGGATGCCGAACTCCTGGCCGAGCATGGTGAACTGGGCAGACCCGGGCCGGTACAGGTCCAGCCACAGGACCGACGCCGGATCGGCGAGATGCGCGGAAACGTCACCGGCGGGAAAGCCCTCCAGGACGAGACTGCCGTCGTGATACAGCCGGGTGCGCGTCAGCACGGCCCGAGGTGAGCGTCTTGCACCCAGATCATGCTGCTTCGCCCCCATTGATCCTGACAGGCGAGGACCGCCCCGACTTCCCGCGCCGCCAGGCCCTCACCGCACGTACCGTACGCGGCAGCCGGTTCACCGACCCTCGTCCCGGGCGGCCTGTGCACGGTGATGGAGCTTTCGACGCGCCGGCCCGTGGAGTACTCCGTCATCCTCCGCTGCCGCGGCCGCCACCGCTTCGCGTATTCCGCGACCGTCTGCTGACCGAGTTCCCGGCGGGCCTCGGCAACGGACGGCGCCGTCTTCTTTTTCTCCGCGTAGATCTGCGTAAGGCGCTCGATCGCGTCGTCCTGCGTGTCGTAGCCGGCCTCTTCACGCTGCTGGCCGAGGGCGTCCCTGAACCGAATCGTGTACGGGTGCGAGCAACGGGTCAGCCTGGAACAACCGCACCCTTTGAAGAACGCCCCCATCCCACGGCCGAGCTGTCGAACCACGCATCAAGCCTTCCGAGCAGGGCGATGGGCGGCGCACGAGGCCCCTGCCGTAGGCGCAGGTCAGAATGCCGGACACCGTCCTGCCTCATGCTGACCTTCTGCTGACCCGGGGGCGGCCGTCATTTACAGACCTGCGGACTCACACCGATCCGTCGCCGACTTCTCCGACGCCATACGCCCTCGCCCGGCTCCGGCAGACCCGGCTCCGCCACCGAGGCTCCCGGAGGCGGCGAGGTAGCCGACGTTCGAATTCCGTAATGCCATGTGCGGTGTCTCCGCTTGACCCGGCCCTGCACCCCGGCGCACATTGGAATCCGCATAGCGGAAATGAATTACCGCTATACGGCAAGAATGCGGCAAGGAGACAGTAAGGACAAGGGCGGTTTCCGCCGTGGCGCACCGGACGATCACGCGCGGCCGGGACGCCGGGTCCCAGGCGCCCACGAGATCAACCCTCGCAGGATCACCCATGAAACTCTTCGCTCGCGAATTCTCAGTGCCTGGCCCTGACAGCCTCCTGCACCAAGGACGCGCACGAGCGCACCTGGCGCTTCCTCTCCTGCTGATCGCCGCGATCACCCTCTCGGCGTCCCTCGCCCCTGTGGCCATTCATCTCTCACCACTGCTCGTGGCGGCCCCCACCTGTACCGCGGCGGTCGCACGGGTGCGATTCACGATCGCCATGGCACTCACCGCCAGTGCGGCAGTGGTCCTCATCGACTGGCATGACGGTCTGGTGCACTCGCCGTTGCTGCCCATACACATCGGCGCACTGCTGGCGGTCTCGGGCTCTGCCGTCGCCGCTCGCGCGCTGCACGATCGCGATCTGAGAGAACTCACCCAGGTGCGCGCTGTCTCCGAGGCGGCCCAGCGGGTTCTGCTACGGCCGATCCCGCACACACTGGGTTCGCTGCGCATCGCGTCCATGTACCGGGCGGCCACCGCGCACGCCTTGGTGGGCGGCGACCTGTACGCCGCCGTCCGCTCCGGCCGTACGACCCGTTTCCTCATAGGCGACGTCCGCGGCAAGGGTTTGCCGGCCGTCGAGGACGCCTCCGCCCTGCTCGGTGCCTTCCGCGAGGCAGCCCATGAACACGAGACGCTCCCGAAGCTGGCGGCCTCCCTGGAACGCAGCGTCCGCAGGCACCTGGCCGAGATGAGCGGGAGGGACCCCAACAGCGCGGAACGCTTCATCACCGCTCTCCTGGTCGAGATTCCCGACGCCGAGGAGACCGTCAGGGTCATGAGCTGCGGACACCCTCCGCCGCTGCTCAGGCGACGCGGCGGCGTGACCCGCCTGTGTGTGGACCGGCCTGCTCCGCCACTCGGACTGGCCGGCAGCACGGCTGAGGAATTCCCTTCCCACACGTTCGCGTTCTTTCCAGGCGACACCTTGTTGCTCTACACCGACGGACTCGTCGAAGCCCGCGACGCCGCCGGGACGTTCTACCCCGTCCTCGAGCGTGCTGCCACTTGGGCCTGGTGCTGCCCGCACAGCCTGCTGCAACACATCAGCCGTGATCTCGACAGCTATGCGGGTCAACACCTGGACGACGACCTCGCCATGGTGGCCGTCCACTGCCCTGCCCACGCGTCCGATTCCCCGGAGGCCGCCGCATGAGCCGCATCAGAGGCATCCGCATCGGCGGGTCGCCCGTCGCGGACGACAGGGCCCTGTGCCTTGCACCCGAGGCCAACACTGAAGGGACAGTGACAAAGATGGCTGCCGTACGTCGGCTGCTGTGCCAGCCGAGCTCGCTGCTCGTCCTCTACCTGAGCGCCATATGCGCGGTCCAACTGGGCGTCTCCGCCGGTGGCTTGGTCCGCTGGTCCGACTACTCGGTGCTGGTCCCCCTCGTGGCCGCCGCCCTGCTCCCCGTTCGCCGGACCCTCTGCATCGGGGGCGCGACCCTGGTGGCCAGTGCGGCCGTCTACGGCTTGGCGATCCACGGGGTCTCCGAAGGAGCCCGTGCAGTCGTGATCTCCGCCACGGCGCTGTCCTTCGGCCTGAGCCTTGTGATCTGCCGGACCCGCCTGCGTCTGCAACGCCGGCACTGCACCCGGGCGGAACAGGCCGCGGTCAGTGTCGACAGTCCGGCAATCACCTCAGAGGCGAGACACCCCGCAGACGGCGCACCCGGCGACGTGCTTCCGTTCTCGGTGACGGACGAGCAGCCGTCCCCGCTGCCGCAGCCCGCGGCGGTGGAGCTTGCCGGTTCCGGCGTGGCCGACAACAGCACAGCCGCGCCCAAAACCCACTGGCTCGACGTCATACCACTGCCAGGCGCCCGGGTCGCACTGGTCGCAGGATCCGTCACCGGCCCCGGGAGCTACTCGCCCGGAATCACCACCGAACTCCGCACCGCGGTACGCACACTGGCCGACATCGACCTGCAACCGGATGAACTCCTCACCCACCTGGAGAACGTACTCACCCGGCTGCGGCCCCAGCACGACATGGGCGGGCACGACGGGGGCGCGGCCGGGACCACCACCCATTGTCTGTATGCCGTCTACGACCCCGTCTCCGCGCGCTGCACCCTCGCCAGCGCCGGATATCCCGCGCCGACCGTGATCAGGCCCGACGGCCGGGCCACCACCGTGGAGGTTCCTGTCGGCCTGCCGCTCGGACTTGCCCGACCGCCCGCGGAGACCACCGAGGTCGCGCTCCCCGAAGGCAGTGTGCTCCTGCTGTACGCGCACACCCCCGGCACACCTGAACGGGCAGCCCGGTCCGGTGGGACTGCGTCGCCGGAGGCGGTCGCCGGATCCCAGCGCGGCCTGGACGCCCTCTGCCGCCGGGCCCTCGACGCCCTCGTGTCCGGTGGGCGGTATGTCCACGCCGACGTCCTCGCGGCCCGCACACATGCCTTCGACGGCAGCAATGTCGGTGCCTGGGAGCTCTCAGCCGATCTCGCGGCCGTCTCGCAAGCTCGTAAGCACATCTCAGGGAAGCTCGCCGCATGGGGACTTGACGAGGCCGCACCCACCATGGAGCTGATCGCGAGCGAGCTCGTCACCAACGCGATCCGCCATGGTCAGCCTCCTGTCCGACTGCGCCTGATCCGACACGGCGCCGGACTGACCTGCGAGGTCTCCGACGGCAGCAACGCCTCCCCGTATCTGCGGCGGGCCCGCACCTTCGACGAGAGCGGCCGGGGGCTGTTCATCGTCGCTCAGCTCACCACGCGCTGGGGCACACGCCACCATTCCCACGGCAAGACCATCTGGGCGGAAGAAGAACTTCCCACACCGGAACACCCGAGCGACCACCACACCACCTCGGCAGACTCGGTCGCCTAGCCCTCTGCTGAACCTCGTCGTGTTCGGAGGTTGAGGATGAAGCTTCTGCAGGAGCTGCACACGCTGATCGTTCAACACGTGGGGATCGGCGGCCGCAAAGCCACGGTTGTCGACGGCGTGGCCGTTGCGGTCGTGAACGAGCCGACTCCGCCGGTCGTTGCCCCCGTGCCCGGACCCACCCTGGCGATCGTGGCCCAGGGCACCATGCGCACAGTGCTGAACGGCGAACCGTACGACTACGGTGCCGGGAAGTACGTGATCGCCTCGCTCGACCTGCCGTCGACCAGCCAGGTCATCCAGGCAGACCGTGACCGACCGCTCACGGTCTTCATCATGGGCCTCCGGCCGCAGGCCATCGCGTCGTTGCTGCTCGAGACGGACGAGGCGGGCACGCCCCCCGCCGGAAGGGAGTTCTTCGTCGCGGACGCCACGCCAAAGCTGCTCGAACCCGTCGTACGACTGCTGCGGGCCGCCCGCTGCCCCGACGACCTGCGAGTTCTCGGCCCGGCATACCAACGCGAGATCCTCTGGCGGCTGATCACCGGAAACCAAGGCGGCGTCATTCGGCAGATCGGCCTGGCCAACAGCAGCATCGCGCACATCACCCGGGCCATCGACCGGATCCGCGGACACTACAAGGAACCGCTCAACGTCACCGACCTCGCACGTCTGTCCAGCATGAGTACGTCCTCGTTCCACCGGCACTTCCGCGCAGCGACGTCGACCACACCGATTCAGTTTCAGAAGACGATACGTCTGCAAACCGCTCGTACACTTCTGCGGGCTCGCGCGGGGAGCGTCACGGCAATCGCTCACCGCGTCGGCTACGAAAGCCCGTCCCAGTTCCACCGGGACTACCGAAGAATGTTCGGGACCTCTCCAGGGCGCGATACACCGTGATCTGACTTTCATCGCCTTCCGCCGGGCCGCCGCCGCGGCCCGGCAGTGACGGGCGACTCGGTCAGCGCTCCTCCGCCAACGGTCGGCAGCGGTGGTCGCAGAGCCGCGGCGCCGGGGGGTATGCGGGTGGATGGTGAGCCGGGTCGGCGCCGCCGGTCGACGACGCGCTATGAGGAATCAACTGGTTGAAGCGCAGCACTTTGACGACCATCGGATGATCGGCTAGCAGCGTCAGCCGACCCCCGGCCGCATGGATGCGGCGGGCGGCGGCGGTCAGCGGACGTGCTCCTGCGCAGTCCAGGAAGGTGACCTGCCTCAGGTCGATGACGACCTCGGGGCGGGTGCCGCTGCTCGCGGCGGTGAAGATCGCCTCGGTGTGGGCAGCGGTGGCAACATCCAATTCACCGGCGGCAGTCACCAGGACGGGCCGAGTTCCGACAAAGAGGGTACAGACGGCTGGCACGTACTTTCTCCTCTACGAGTGAGGCATTGACGAACACGTCAAAGCTATGGACAGAGCCACGCCGTCGTCATGGCAGTCAGCACCCATTCGCTCTTACCTGCCAGCACTACCAGGCAGCAAGTCGCCAGTATCATGCACGCACTTGGCAGGATCGTTCTTCCCTCTCCCGTCTTCGCTGTGGTGGAATTGACGGACACATAGCCGAAAGCGCGGCTGCTCAACCCGGGAGTTCACTTCCAGACAACCGTTGTGACTGCGTCGCCTGCCTTCGAGAGGCAGGACCAGCCGTGCCCGACGGCATTCCCGCCGTCGGGGACTTGGAGGCGCTCGTGGACCCGCATCGGCTGCGCCGCGACGCCGAGTTCCTCGCACGAACCTCATCGCCTGCCGCGGGCGGTTCCGCTCCGAGAGCGGGCACCCCCCGGGAGTCTGGATACACGATGCGTTGCATAATCGTCGATGACTGTCCCCACTTCCTCCGAGCCGCTCGCTGTCTGCTCAAGGTCCAGGGCGTAGAGGTCGTGGGTATGGCATCCGACAGCGCTCAGGCACTGCGGCAGGCCGAGCAACTCAAGCCGGACGTGGCACTGGTCGACATCGATCTGGGCGGCGAATGCGGCCTGGAGCTGGCCGGCCGAATGCGACTCGAGACCGGCCCGTCGCCGCCGCGGGTCATTTTGGTTTCCGTCCACGCAGAGGACGAATACTCAGGCATGATCGAGGAGAGTGCCGCAGTCGGCTTCCTGGCGAAAGCCACTCTGTCGGGCAATGCCATTCGCGCTCTGCTCGCCGCAGCGGACGAGGATCACCATGACCGTTCGATCACCTGGCCTCCAGAAACGTGATGACCGCCCGCACACGACGGTGGTCGTCCTCGGTCTCCGGAAGGTTCAGCTTCGCCAAGATATTACGTACATGCTTCTCCACCGTTCCTTCGGTGACCCACAAGCGGTGCGCGATGCCGGCATTGGAGCGGCCCTCGGCCATCAACTCCAGCACCTCGCGTTCCCGCGTGCTGAGTGCGGCCAGCGGATCCTCCCTGCGACGGGCGGACACCAGTTCCTGCACCAGGGCAGGATCCAGCGCCGACCCACCCCTGGCGACCCGCCGCATCGCTTCCAGGAAGTCCTGGACGTCACTGACGCGGCTCTTGAGCAGGTAACCAATACCGTGTCCGCGGTCAAGCAGTTCCAACGCGCTCTCCACCTCGACATACGCGGAGAGAACCAGGATGCCCATGTCGGGGAACTCCTGGCGGATGGTGCGGGCTGCGTCCAGACCTTCGGTCGCCTGTCCGGGCGGCATCCGGATATCCAGTATCACCAGATCCGGCGTGACGCTCCGTACCAGGTCGAGCAACTGGACGGCGTCGGCGGCCTTCCCCAGAACCGCGCAGCCCGCGCGCTGGAGCAGGCTGGCCAGACCCTCACGAAGGAGGACGTCGTCGTCGGCGAGGACGACGCGCAGGTGCGTCAGGGCCGGTCCGCCCTCGCTCGGCCGACTGCCGACGCCGGCCCCCGAGCTTCCTGAGCTCATGTTCAACATTGTCCTTGAGCCTCGTCCAGCGAGCACGCTGTGAGAGGTTCGTGCAGAACCTGTCTCAGCGACAGGGAGGTATCAGTGCATCCACGCGCCTCCCGAATCCGGAAAACCGGCGGGCACAGAGGTCTGGTAAGCCGCTTGATCGTCGCAAGCAGCCTCCTCGTGCTCCCCATCGGCACGGCTTTCGCCATCCTGTTGCACTCGGTCGTCGACCTGCGCGCCGTACACCGGCTCGCACAGCAGTCGGAAGAGGTGCGCATAGTGGCGAGCCAGGCAGAGCAACAGGTGCTCGATTTCGAGACGGACTTGCACAGCTATGCCCTGACCAGACAGCCGCGGTACGTCAAGCGCTGGCAGGATTCCGTGGCCGCCTTCCCCAAGGAGGCCGGCAAGCTCAGGAGTCTCACCGCAAACAGCCCTGGACAGCTGGCCCAAGCGGAGTGGATCCAGAACATGTGCACCGCATACATCAGGGAATACTCCACGCCTTTGGCGAACGCCGCGGAGCACGACCGTTCCCTGAGCGAGCGGTCCGTCCTGAGCGGAGAGGACAACCGCCGTTTCCAGGTGATTCTGGACGGGTTTCACGACCTCGTCGCCACCGAGCAGAATATGGCCAAGGAAAGGGAGGCACATGCCGCGACGCCCACAGACCAGGCTGTCGCCGCCACCATCGCCGGTCTGACCGGATCGGTGGTGACCACCATCGGAGTCGCAGGCTACGTCATCAGGGCAATCGTGCGTCCCGTGCGCCGGACCGCCGCCATGGCCGACCAACTCGCCAACGGGGAGCTGACCGCCCGCACACCGGAAACAGCGGTCGGTGAGATCGGGCTCCTGGAGCGCAGCTTCAATCGCATGGCCGACTCGCTGGAGAAGAGCCATGCGGAACTGTCCACGTCCCGATCCAGGATTCTCGCCGCCACCGATCAGGCGCGGCGCAGCATCGAACGCGATCTGCACGACGGCACCCAACAGCGGTTGGTGGCCCTTCTGCTGGAACTGCAAGTGGCCGGGAGCACGGTCCCTGCGGACCAACGGGAACTGAGGGCCAGGATCTCCCGGGCCGCCGAGTCCCTGAAAGCGGTACTGGACGACCTGCACGAGCTCTCCCGTGGCATTCATCCGGCGGTCCTCACCCGGGGAGGCCTGGCCCCCGCGCTCAGGGCTCTGGCCCGCCGCTCACCGGTTCCGGTGGAACTCGACGTGGATGTTCCACGAAGGCTGCCGGAGCCCGTCGAGGTGGCGGCCTACTACGTCGTGTCCGAGGCGCTGACCAACACCGCGAAGCATGCCCGCGCGTCCTACGGCCATGTCTGGGCGAGGACCGGCCCCGGCGTCCTGTGCCTGTCCGTTCACGACGACGGCGTCGGAGGCGCCGCAACGGGGAGTGGCTCGGGGCTGGTCGGCCTCACCGACCGGGTAAGGGCCCTCGGCGGCAGGTTGGACCTCCACAGCCCCGCAGGGGGAGGTACCACTCTGCGAGCACGCCTTCCCCTGACCGAGGCGCAGCCGGCGGATCCCTCACCTCCCCATGGCCTCCCCCCGCCGGCCCCCTCCGCGGACTGACCGGCCCGTGGGAGGCGGCGGCAGCCGAAGCCGGACTCCGCGGCTCCGGTCGGCAGGCGCCGGTCGGGGCAGGGTCCACCACCGGACCGTGACGAGGCGGACGACGGCGGCCCGGAAGACCATCGCCGCCGCGACGACGACGAGACCGCGGAGGTTGGTCCTGGCCGGCGGTTCGTCCGGGGCGGTCGCAGCCGGCGGCCGAGCAGCGGGTCCACGTAGGAGGGCTTGACCAGGAAGCTCACGACGAAGCTCGACAGCAGGTTGCCCACGAGCAGGCCGGTCCGGAGCGGCAGGTGCAGGGGGACAGCGCGAGCGTCAGCAGTACGACGGTCGGGTACAGGCCGCCCCGGAAGGCGAGGGAGGTCCTGTCCCGGAGGGACGGTGGCGGCGCCTCCTTGCCGTAGCCGCGCAGCGCCCCGCTCGGGACGGTGTTCGTGTAGACGGAGTAGGCGTCGTACCAGAGCCACGTCCCGCCTGCCAGCCGGGCGTCACCCTCGTGCCACACCGTGCCCGGCCGCTCGGGCGGTCGCCGGATCACTTCGGTGATGGCGTCGAGGTCCAGGGAAGCTGATCCGAAGTACCGGTTCAGAGGCTTTTGCGCAATTTATCGCAGCATGCGGAAGGCAGCCGGACGCGGGCATCCGGCAGTGGTCGTGACGGCTGCCTTTCATGACGGGTCCGCGCCGCCTCCGCGATGACGATCCGCGCCGTCTCCGCCGGGACGGACGTCCGTGACGGTGAAGAGCTCCGCGGTGCCGCTGATCTCCAGGAGCCGGCTCACGGCGGCCCGCAGCGGGCCGACCAGCACGAGGGTCCTGCCGTCGGCCCGGTGGCGGTGCCGGGCCCGGATCAGCGCGTTGAGCAGCATGCTGTCGGCGAAGGTGACGTCGGCGAGGTCCACGGCCGTGACGGGCATCGCCGCCCGGTCGGCCGCCTCCCAGGCCCGCTCGAAGGCACCGGCGTCGTCGTAGTCGACCTCGCCGCGCACAGTGAGCACGAAGACCTGCGCACGGCGGTCGATGCGCACGCTCAGGTCGGGAGCCGGGTGCATGGCGCCATCCTCACGTCGCCGGTCCCCGTGGGACCGGTGGGGCCGGACCGGACGGCCGGGCCGCTTCCCGGGGAAATCGCCACAGCCTGGGCGACGATCGTCATGCGGTCCCTCTCGGCGGGTACACGGATGGCTGTCGGGTTCGCCGACGGGCGGACGCGACAGCGCGACGGCGGCGTGAGGCGGGCCGGCACGGCCACCGCGGAGACACGGCCGTCGCGAGCGCGCCGCGCCCGGGTCGCGTGCCCGGACACGCTTCCGATCACGCGCGCGCCCCCGGTGTTCCGGGCGTACCGCACGGTAGCCGCGGACCGCGCCGACAGGAGGTCACGGAAGGAAGTGAGGAGAATCCGAAGAACAGTTGCCGTTTGACAACAATAGCCATGAGGCAACAGAGTAGCCGCGTCGGACGTACACGGGGAAGGACCTGGAATGATCCGGTGGACGGAGACCGCTCCGGGCACCGCCCGCCATCGCCGTGAAGCGGTGGTGGCACCGGTGCCGTGAAGGATCCTCAGGCGGTCCGGCTGTCGGAGTCCGGAGCCTCGTCGTGTATCTGCGTGGCCGCGGCGGCGCAGAACGCCTCCAGGCCCTCCAGCAGGGCGACTCGCTGGGCCGCGGGCATGTCGGCCAGCACCTTCTGCAACTCGCCCTCCCGGCGAGCGCGCAGATCGGCGAGGAAGATGCGCCCCCGGGCGCTGAGATGGAGCCGTACCTCGCGCCGGTCCTCCGGGCTCACCACGCGCTCGAGGAACCCCGCGGCCTGCAGCCGGTCACAGAGCCGGCTCGTCGACGGCGGGGTGGAGGCGAGGAACTCGGCGAGCGTCCGCAGGTTGATGCCGTCGTGGTGCTCGAGGATGTGCAGCACGCGCAGCTGGGAGGCCGAGGTGGGCGCGGTCGACGCCCGCCCCCAGACGACCTCCAGCAGCTCGACGGCCCGCGTGGTCACGCGTGCGACCTCTTCGGGCTCGGGGCGGCGGCGGAAGGCAGTCACGGTCACACTCTCGCAGGCACTGGGGCGCCTCTCAGCGTACTAGCAGCCGCCACCGGCCATGGACACCTAGGTACGACGGACGCGGATCCGCACGGAGCCCGGCGCCGCCGCCCGGCCCGCACGTTGTCAGGAGAAAGAATGGTGCACCCCCCATCGTGAACAGAATCGAAACCGCTGAACGCGCCCTGCGCACAGCGGCTCCCCACGAACTGCTGGACGCCGTCCGCGCCCTGCTGACCGAGCGATACGACGCGGCGGACGCCGAGCTGTTCATGGCCGACTACAGCCTGACGGTGCTTCAGCCGGTGTCGGTGGCGCCGCACAACCTGGCGCCGATCCCGGTGCACGGCAGCCCGGCGGGCCGGGCCTTCGGCTCGCAGGCGCCGTACTGCGAGGACGGCCGGGGCCGGCCCGCCCGGGTCCATCTGCCGGTGAGCGTGCGCGGGGACCGCCTCGGCGTGCTCTCCGTGACCCTGAACGGCAGCGAGGCGACCCCCGACTGCGTCGCGGAGCTCGCCGAGATCGCCGACGCGCTGGCGCACGAGGTGGTCGTGGCCGAGCGCGACACGGACCTGTACCTCCAGGCCCGGCGCAGGGACCGGCTCACCCTGGCCGCGGAGATGCAGTGGCACCTGCTGCCCGGCCGCTCCTGCTCCCGCCCGGAGTACGACCTGGCCTGCCAGCTGGAACCGGCCTACGCCGTCTTCGGGGACAACTTCGACTGGTCGGGCACGTCCGACCAGCTGATGCTGTACGTCACGAACGGCATGGGCGAGGGCATAGAGGCGGCCCTGCTGACCAACCTCGCCGTCAACGCCCTGCGCAACGCGCGGCGCGCCGGAATCGCCATCGAGGACCAGGCGGCCCTGGCCGACCAGGCCGTCTACGCCCACTACCGGGGCCGCCGGTACCTGTCCGTCCTGATGCTCGACCTCGACCTGGCGACGGGGCGGGCGAGCGTGGTGGACGCCGGCTCCCCGCAGCTGCTGCGGCTGCGCGCCGGCGCTGTCGAGCGCGTGCCCTTCGAGGCCCAGCTGCCCCTGGGCATGTTCGAGGAGACGGACTACGTGGCGCAGGACTTCGCCGTCGAGCCCGGGGACCGGCTCATCTTCGTCAGCGACGGCGTGCACGCGGTGCACTCCCCGAAGGGCGAGACGTACGGCGAGCGGGCCCTCGCCCGGGCCATCCAGTCCACCCGGCTGCTGCCCGCCGCCGAAGTGCCGCGCGCCATTCTGCGCGAGCTGGCGGGACATCGCGGCGATGCCGTCGTGGCGGACGACGACGCCCTGGTCGTGTGCCTGGACTGGCGGGGGCGGAAGCAGCCGTGACGCGGTGACGTGGGGCGGCGCCCGCGTTCCCGGGCGCCCGGCGGCAGCCGTGCGCGGGGAACGGCCTCGCGCACGTGTCCGCGTACGTCAGCCGGTTCCGTCCTCGTCCCTCGTGCCGCCGTCCAGGGCGGCCACAAACCCCCTGAGCCCGCGATCGAGGGCCTCGAGATCGGCCGGCTCCATGGCGCCGAGGGCGACGGCCAGCCTCTGTGACCTGCGGCACGCCACCTCGTCGAGGGCCTGCCGGCCCTGCCTCGTCACATGCAGTCGCACCGCGCGCCGGTTACGCGGGTGCAGCTCCCGCTCCAGCAGACCGGCCGCCGCCAGCCGGTCGCACAGCCGGCTGGCGGCGGGCAGCCCGATGTCCATCCGCACGGCCAGGGCGGTGAGGTTGAGCCCCGGTTCGCCCGCCATGGTCCGCAGGGCCCGCAGCTGATGCGGCGACAGCCGCACGCTCGCGCCCTGCGCGGCGACCGACCACAGGGTCGTGAGGCCATCGACGGCGTCGGCCATCGACACGGCCAGTGCCGTGAGGCCGTCCTGCGGGCCGCTCGATCGGCCGCTCCCGGCACCACTGAGACCAGTCACGAGGCTTCGCTTTCCGACATCGCCCGTCCATGCAGGTACCACCTTTGTTCCCTCGCGGTACCCGACCGGCGGCCGTCCACGCCCCGCCGCCCCGCCACCGCCGCGGCCTGCACAGCATCTGCACGAGTCGCCGCGCGGGACGGGGCCCCGGTCCCCAGCCGTCAGGCGGACAGGAGGGAGTCGTCCTCGACGCGGGCGCCGGGCAGGCGGTACCGGGCCACGACGAGGGCGGCGTCGATGTCGCTGGTGCCGGTCGCCACGCACAGCGTGTAGGCGACGTCGGCCATCCGGCGGCGTACCGCCTCGTCGCCCTCGTCCGCATGGAGGGTGCGCAGTGTCTCGTACTGTTCCATCAGGTCCGTCAGTACGGCGGGGTGTGCCATGAGCATCGCGGGTCTCCTGCCTGTCAACCGTTCGCGTGGATCATGCAGCGGCCCGTCTGCCCCGGCCGCCGCGCTTCATTCCCCCGGGTGACGACCGCCGTCGGCCCGCCGCGCGCGGCTCACCCCGCCTCCTCCGGCGGCTCGTTCCGGGCCGCCGTCCAGCCGCCGTCCCGAGCCGGCCGGCCGAGGCCCAGCAGCGGGTCGTCGAAGAGCGCGAGCCGGGCGGTGACGCACTTGCCCACGGGCTCCCGGCGCGTCTCGAAGCCCTGCACCACCGCCAGCACGATCTCCAGTCCGTGCTGGCCCACCCGTCCGGCGTCGGCGGCCCGGGCCAGCGGCAGCGTGGGATCGGTGTCCCAGACCTCGATCTCCACCATGGCGTCGACGACGCGCAGGTGCAGCAGCACCGGTCCCGGCGCGTACTTCAGCGCGTTGGTGACCAGTTCGCTGACGACCAGCTGCGCCGCGCCCATCGTGCGGGAGGTGACCGGCAGTCCGTGCACGGACTGGGCTCTGGTCAGGAACTCCGACGTCCGGTCCCGCGCGTCGGCGATACAGCCGTCCGACCCGTCCAGGGCGATGGTGACGTCGGCAGGTGCGGCATCCGGCATCCGGGAACACTCCTCGGGCGGGACAGGCGCCTCCCTGCCACTGACATGCGATACCCCGTTCATGGGCGCGCGTCTACCCGGCCTTGCCGGCGGTATTCCCGTGCCCCGGAAAGTTGTCCGGGACTTCGGGTGCATCACCGCCGGGATCCTGGGCAACGTTGGCTACAGGAAGGGGGCTCGACCCGTACCGAGGGCGCAGAGGACTGACGTGGCAGACCACCAGGAAACAGTGGGACGCGGCGAGTTGGCCGTGGTCCGCGCGGATGTCGACGGCATCGCCGTGCTCGGCGTCCGCGGGGAGATCGACTACCAGAGCGTGGGCGCGCTGACGCGGGCGATGCCTCCGGCAGACCCCACCACCGGCCCCCGGGTCGTCGTCGACCTCAGTGAGGTCACCTTCATGGATTCCAGCGGCGTCAACGCACTCGTCGCCGCCCACCACGCCACCCGGGCCGAGCAGGGCTGGCTGCGCCTGGCGGGCGTGCACGGCCCGGTACTGCGCACCGTGCAGCTGGTGGGTCTCGACGCCGTCGCCCCCTGTCACCCGACCGTCGCGGAGGCCATCGCGGCCTGACAGCCGGGACCTCGTGAGCGCCGGCAGGCAGGACCTCGTGAACGCCGGTCGGCGGAACCACACGCGTGCCCGCCGGCGGAACCACGCGCGTGCCCGCCGGCGGGAGGACGTGAGCCGCGGTCCCGGTCGCGCCGGGGAACCCGGCCCGTCCGCCGACGGCACAACCCCTCCGGGTTCCCCGGTGCGGCCCGGCCATGCCGCTCGTTTCCGCTGTTCTTCGGTGAGCCGCGGACTTCACGCCGGCCTTTTGTTGCTGCACGACAACTGAGTTAGTCTGCGATCGATTTCCTGTCGGCCGGAGCCGTCTAACGCGGCGTCGCCACTGGCGGTGGGGCTGCCTGGCGCCGGCCTGGTTCCGGGTCCCCGGGGTGGGGATCCTGCGAAACGGAACGAGGGTGGGCATGGCCGGCACTTCGATGGACGCCAAGGTGCGGGGGCCGGGTGAGCAGGAGCTGCGGCAGCTGCTCGCCGGGCTCACAGCGGTACGCGACGGTGACTTCGGCACCCGCCTGCCGTCCGACGGCACGGGTCTGCTCGGTGACATCGCCACGGTGTTCAACGGCATGGTGGACCAGTTGTCCCTGTTCACCTCGGAGGTGACACGCGTCGCCCGCGAGGTGGGAACCGAGGGCACGCTGGGCGGGCAGGCCGAGGTGCCCGGGGTCTCCGGCACCTGGGCGGACCTGACCGAGTCGGTCAACGCCATGGCGGGCAACCTCACCACCCAGGTCCGCGACATCGCGCAGGTGGCCACGGCGGTGGCCAAGGGCGACCTCTCCCAGAAGATCGACGTGCCCGCACGCGGCGAGATCCTGCAGCTGAAGGAGACCGTCAACACGATGGTCGACCAGCTGTCCTCGTTCGCCGCCGAGGTCACCCGCGTCGCCCGCGAGGTCGGCAGCGAGGGCCGCCTCGGCGGCCAGGCGCAGGTTCCCGGGGTCGGCGGGGTCTGGCGCGACCTCACCGATTCGGTCAATTTCATGGCCGGGAACCTCACCTCCCAGGTCCGCAACGTCGCCCAGGTGACGACCGCGGTGGCGCAGGGCGACCTCTCCCAGAAGATCACCGTCGACGCCCGCGGCGAGATCCTCGAACTCAAGAACACCATCAACACCATGGTCGACCAGCTCTCCGCCTTCGCCGACGAGGTCACCCGTGTCGCCCGCGAGGTCGGCACCGAGGGCCGCCTCGGCGGCCAGGCCGACGTGAAGGGCGTCAAGGGCACCTGGCGCGATCTGACGGACTCGGTGAACTTCATGGCGGGCAACCTCACCGCGCAGGTCCGCAACGTCGCCCAGGTGGCCACCGCGGTGGCGCAGGGCGACCTCTCCCAGAAGATCACCGTCGACGCCCGCGGCGAGATCCTCGAACTCAAGAACACCATCAACACCATGGTCGACCAGCTCTCCGCCTTCGCCGACGAGGTCACCCGCGTCGCCCGCGAGGTCGGCACCGAGGGCAACCTGGGCGGGCAGGCGATCGCGCGGGGCGTGTCGGGGACCTGGAAGGACCTCACGGACAACGTCAACGTGATGGCGTCCAACCTGACCGGGCAGGTCCGCTCCATCGCCCAGGTCGCCACGGCGGTGGCGCGCGGCGACCTCTCGCAGAAGATCACCGTGGAGGCCAAGGGCGAGGTCGCCGCGCTGGCGGACGTGATCAACACCATGGTCGACACGCTGTCGGCGTTCGCCGACGAGGTGACCCGCGTCGCCCGCGAGGTCGGCACCGAGGGCCGCCTCGGCGGCCAGGCGCACGTGCCGAACGTGGCCGGCACCTGGAAGGACCTGACGGACAACGTCAACTCGATGGCCAACAACCTCACCGGGCAGGTGCGCAACATCGCCCTGGTGACGACCGCGGTGGCGGGCGGCGACCTGTCGAAGAAGATCGACGTGGACGCCCGCGGCGAGATCCTGGAGCTGAAGACCACCATCAACACGATGGTCGACCAGCTGTCCTCGTTCGCCGCCGAGGTCACCCGCGTCGCCCGCGAGGTCGGCAGCGAGGGCCGCCTCGGCGGCCAGGCCGAGGTGGAGGGCGTCGAGGGCACCTGGAAGCGGCTGACGGAGAACGTCAACGAGCTGGCCGGGAACCTCACCCGGCAGGTCCGCGCGATCGCGGAGGTCGCCAGCGCCGTCGCCGAGGGCGACCTGACCCGCTCGATCACCGTGGAGGCCTCCGGCGAGGTCGCCGAGCTCAAGGACAACATCAACGCGATGGTGGGGTCCCTGCGCGAGACCACCCGGGCCAACCAGGAGCAGGACTGGCTCAAGACCAACCTCGCGCGCATCTCCGGCCTGATGCAGGGCCACCGCGAGCTGCCCGTGGTGGCCGAGCTGATCATGGACGAGCTGACCCCGCTGGTGTCGGCCCAGTACGGCGCGTTCTACCTGGCGGAGGACGCCGCGCGCGGGCCCGAGCTGCGCCTCGTGGGTTCGTACGGGGCTCCGGACGACGCGGAGCGGCCCACCAGGATCCCGGTCGGCCGCTCCCTGGTCGGGCAGGCGGCACGCAACCGGCGCCCTGTCACCGTGGACGAGCTCCCGGAGGGGTACGTCACCATCTCCTCCGGCCTCGGGCAGGCGCTGCCCCGCGCCCTCGTGGTGCTGCCCATCGTGGTCGAGGAGCAGGTCCTGGGCGTCATCGAACTGGCCTCGCTGACCCGTTTCACCCAGATCCACCAGGACTTCCTGGCGCAGCTGATGCCGACCATCGGCGTCAACCTCAACACCATCGTGGCCAACGCCCGCACCGACGAGCTGCTGGAGGAGTCCCAGCGCCTGACCGCCGAACTGCAGTCGCGCTCGGAGGAGCTGCAGGTGCAGCAGGAGGAACTGCAGCGCTCCAACGCGGAGCTGGAGGAGAAGGCGTCCCTGCTGGTCGACCAGAACCGCGACATCGAGGCGAAGAACCTGCAGATCGAGCAGGCCCGGCAGGAGCTGGAGACCCGGGCGCAGCAGCTGGCGCTGGCCTCGAAGTACAAGTCGGAGTTCCTGGCCAACATGAGCCACGAGCTGCGCACCCCGCTCAACAGCCTGCTGATCCTCGCCCAGTTGCTGGCGCAGAACCCGTCCCGCAACCTCACGCCCAAGCAGGTCGAGTACGCGGGCATCATCCACTCGGCGGGCTCGGACCTGCTGCAGCTGATCAACGACATCCTCGACCTGTCCAAGGTGGAGGCCGGCAAGATGGACGTCGCTCCCGAGCGGGTCCCGCTGCGCCAGCTGCTGGAGTACGTCGAGGCGACGTTCCGGCCGATGACCTCCCAGAAGAGCCTGGACTTCGCGGTGTCCACCGCCCCGGGAACCCCTGCCGACCTGCTGACCGACGACTCCCGGCTGCGCCAGATCCTGCGCAACCTGCTGTCGAACGCGGTGAAGTTCACCGAGGAGGGCGGGGTGCGGCTGCGGATCGAACCGGCCGCCGACGCGGAGGTGCCGCCCGGGGTGCACCGCGGCGGGCCGGTGGTGGCCTTCCGGGTCGTCGACACCGGCATCGGCATCCCCCAGCAGCAGCTGGAGACGATCTTCGGCGCGTTCCAGCAGGCCGACGGCACCACCAGCCGCAAGTACGGCGGTACCGGCCTGGGGCTGTCCATCACCCGGGAGATCGCGCACCTGCTCGGCGGTGCCGTCACGGTCGACAGCACGCCCGGCCAGGGCAGCACGTTCACGCTCTATCTGCCGGTCGCCCGCGCCGACTTCGAGGAACTCCTGGAGGCCGGGGGCCGGCCGGTGGAACAGCACCGCGACGGGACCGGTGCCGAGGTATCGCCGGCACCGCGTGCGCCGGCCGCTCCGGCGGCGGCCGCCGAGCCACGCAGGCGCCGGCTGCTGGTGATCGAGGAGCGGCCGCGCGGGCTGCTCACGCTGGTCGCCGAGCGGGCCGTGGCGGACATCGCGCAGCGCCCCGACGACCCGCACGGGGACATCGACATCATCACCGCGGTCGGGGCGCAGGAGGCGGCGAGCACCCTGGCGGCGCAGGCCTGCCACTGTGTCGTCCTGGAGCTCGGCATGCCCGGCCAGGAGAGTGCGGGCTTCCTGGAGGCCATGCGCGGTGACTCGGCGCTGGCCAGCGTGCCGGTCCTGGTGCACACCGGGCACCGGGTGGACCTGGCCCAGGAGCAGGGGCTGCGGGCCCTCGCCGGGGGCCGGCCGCTGGACTTCCTGGCCAGCCTGGACGAGCTGCGCGAGCGCATCACGCTGCACCTGTCGGCGGAGCAGCCCGGCGACGTGCTCTCGCTCGTGCGCGCCGAGGACTCGCACCCCCCGGCCGCACAGGTCATCGACGACGCCTTCCGGGGCCGGACGGTCCTGGTGGTCGACGACGACGCCCGCAACCTCTTCGCCCTGAGCGGGGTGCTGGAACTGCACGGCTTCCAGGTCCTGCACGCCGACAACGGCCGCAAGGGCATCGAGATGCTGCTCGCGCACCCCGACGTCTGCCTGGTGCTGATGGACGTGATGATGCCGGAGATGGACGGCTACGCCGCCACCGCGGAGATCCGCGCCATGCCCCAGTACACCGAGCTGCCCATCATCGCCGTGACCGCGAAGGCCATGCCGGGCGACCAGGAGAAGAGCCTGGCGTCGGGGGCCAACGACTACGTCACCAAACCCGTGGACACGGGGGACCTCATCGGCCGCGTCCGGCGCTGGCTGTCCGGGCCGGGGTGAGCACGCGGCACGGCCGCACCGTCCACCAGCCGGCCGCGTGACACCGCGCGGCGTCCCAGCCGAGGAACAGACTGACCGTGAGCGACCTCCGCAAACCGCCTGATCCGCAGGCCCCGCACCTTCCGGCGGACGCCCTGCCGGTACCGGTGGAGACCGGCCCGGCGGCCACCGGGGCGGCCGCCGTCGAAGCCGACGCCGGCGGCGCCGCCGAGCCCGGCGGGCCGTCGCCCGTCGGCAGGCTCACCGCGACCGTGGAGCGGCTGCGCCGCGAGGTACGGGCGGCGCAGGCGGAGGCCGACGGGCGCGCCCTGATCGAACTGGCGAAGGGCATCCTGGTCGAACGGCTGCGCTGCGGCCCGGCGCAGGCGGCACGGCAGTTGGCCGAGCTGGCCGGTCAGGCCGGGGTGACGCCGCTGGAGTTCGCGGTCGACGTCATCAACCAGGCGGCCCGCGACCGGCTCTCGGAGGTGACCGCGGCCTTCCTCGCGGCCACCGCGGCCGACGCCCGGCCCGCGGAGCCGGCGGACGGCCACTCCTCGGCCGTACGGCTGCGGGCCGCCGAGAGCGGCGCGCTGGCCGCCCACGACACCCAGGCCGTCGCCGACTCCCTGCTGGAGCACGCCCTGACGCCGCTCGGTGCCGAGGCGGTGGCCATCTGGGCGCTGGGCACCGACGGTTCGCTCGCCCTCGCGGGCACCGCGGGGTTCCCCGCCGCCGAGGCCGGGCGGTGGCGGCACGTGCCGCCCGGTGTGACGACCGTGGCCCGCCGGGGGCTGGCGGAGCGCACCGGCCACTGGATCCGCAGCCTGGCCGAGACCGGGATGCCGTCCATCGGCCAGCACCAGCATCCGGAGGGCGGCCGGGTCGCCGTACCGGCCGGGACCGGCGGACGGATCCACGGCGTCCTGGAGATCGCCTGGCCCACCCCCCTGGACCCCCCTCCCCCGCCCGTCGTCCGCCAGATCGAGCAGATCGAGGCACTGGCCGAGCTGTGCGCGCACACCCTGGAGAGCTACGCCCGGCATCACCCGGACGGCGCCGACAACGCGCGCGTACTGCCCGACGTGACGGAACTGATGGACCTGGCCGACGGGCTCCACGACCCCGCCCTGGTTCTCGTCCCGGTGCTGGACGTCGACGGGGAACTCGCCGACTTCCGCATCCACCACGTGAACAGCCGCTTCCTGGACCCGGCCGGCCGCCCCCGGGGAGTCGTCAACGGGGCCCTGCTGCTGGAGACGTACCCGGTGGCCGCCGGGCACAGCGAGCTCTTCGAACGGATCGAGCGCGTCCACGCCACCGGTGAGCCCTACCGTGCCCATCGCATGCGGCTGACCGCGCTGGTCGACGAGGTTCCGCTGGCGGCGGTCGCCGACATCAACATCAGCCGGCACGGCAGCTGCGTGCTGCTCGTCTGGCGCATCGAGGACGAGACGGCCCGGCTGGCCAGCCTGCTCCAGCACGCGCAGCGCCTGGGCCGCATCGGCGGCTTCGAGGAGAACCTGCTCACCGCCGAGATCACCTGGAACGGGCAGCTGTACGAGCTGTACGGCAGGCCTGTCTCCGATGTGCCGGTGGCGCTGGAGGACCTGGCCGCGCATGCGCATCCGGACGACGCCGTGGCCATCGGACGGTTCCTGCGCACCCTGCTGCACCACCGCCGGGCGGCGTCCACCTCCTTCCGTCTGCAGCGGCCGGACGGGGTCACCCGGCACATCCGGGTGGTGGCCGAGCCGGTCCTCGACTCGGACGGCCAGCTGTACGTCGTACGCGGCGCCTACCAGGACATCTCCGCCCAGCACTGGACCGAGGTCGCCCTCGCCGCCACCCGCGACCAGCTCGCCCACACCGAGCAGGAGGCCAGCGAACGCAACCGTCTCACCCTCCAGCTGCAGCACGCCATCATGCCGCCCGCGCAGACCCTGGCGATTCCCGGGCTGGACCTCGCCGTGCGCTACCGGCCGGCGGAGACCCAGCACCTGGTCGGCGGCGACTGGTACGACGCGGTCGTGCTGCCGTCCCGGATGGTGCTGCTGTGCGTGGGGGACGTCGCCGGACACGGCATCGACGCGGCCACCAGCATGGTGGTCCTGCGCAACGCGCTGCGCGGGCTCGCCGTGACCGGCGCCGGGCCGGCGCAGCTGCTGTCCTGGCTCAACATGGTGACCCACCATCTCACCGGCTCGGTCACCGCCACCGCGGTGTGCGGCCTGTACGACCCCGACCGGCACACCCTGCGCTGGGCCAGGGCCGGGCATCTGCCGCCCGTCCTGGTCCGCGGCGGCGAGGCGGAGCCGCTGCCCCTGGTCCGGGGCCTGCTGCTGGGTGCCGTGCCGGAGGCCGAGTACCAGGAGCACGAGGTGCAGCTCGCGGTCGACGACACCCTGCTGATGTACACGGACGGCCTGATCGAACGCCGTGACCGGTCCGTGGAGGAGTCCCTGGCGCAGTTGCTGAAGGCGGCGCGCACGGTGCCCCCGGCCCTGGACCAGCAGGTGGACCGGCTGCTGACGCACAGCCGGTCCGACACCGACGACGACACGTGTGTGGTGGGCATCCGCGTGGCTCCATGACTGCCGGGGCCACCACCGGGTACCCGCCCGGTGGAGGTGCCCGATGTTCGAAGCAACCGACATCCGTGAGTGGCGCGGTCATGACGTCGTCGACGTCGCCGGGCACAGGATCGGCGTCCTGGAGTCGGTCTACGTGGACACCACGACCGACAAGCCCCGCTTCGTGACCGTGACGGTCGGGCTGCCCACCCGCCGCCGCCTGGTGTTCGTCCCGGTCGCCGAGGCGACCGTCGGTCCGGCGTACCTGAAGGTCGCGTACCGCAAGGACGTGGTCAAGAAGGCCCCGTCGATCGACACCGACGGCGAACTGCCGGCCGCCGGGGAGCCCGCGGTCTTCGCGCACTACGAACTCGACTACGTCCCGGGTGCGGGCGGCGAGCGCCGCCTGGCCCGCCGCTGACCCACCGAGCCGTCCGGGAGAGCCGATGAGCCTGTTCCTGCTCCTGATCCTCGTGGCCGTCGTCCTCGGCATCGTCGGGTTCGCCGTCCACGGGCTGTTCTACCTGCTGGTCATCGGTGCCGTCGTGCTCCTCGCCGACCTCGGCTACGCGGCGTACCGCCTGCGGCGCGGCGGCCGGCGCCACCGCCTGGCCCGCTGATCGCCCGTACCCACCGACAGCAGGTACCGACAGCAGGATTTACTAACAGCAGGTTGAGCAGTCCGGACTGTTCAACCTAGCGTTAGTACATGTGAAGGCAGACACGGCCGCCGGTGACGGCGGCATACGCGACCTGAGCGACGCCACCCGGCTCGCTTCCGACCTCCGGCTGGCGGTGGGCCGGGTGACGCGGCGGCTGCGGCAGGCGCACGCCGTGGGGGACGTGTCGCTCTCGGGTGTGTCCGTGCTCGCACGGCTCGCGGCCGAGGGCCCGGACTCCCCGACCTCCCTCGCCGAGACGGAGCGGGTGCGGCCGCAGGCCATGGCGAGCACCCTCGCCCGGCTCGAACAGCGCGGCCTGGTCCGTCGTACCCCCGACGCCGCGGACGGGCGGCGGAGCATCGTGGCCGCCACCGACGAGGGGCGGGCGGTGCTCGCCGAGCGGCGCTCCGAGTCGGTCCAGCGGCTCGCGGAAGTCCTCGACACGTTCTCCGCGCAGGAGCGCGCGACGCTCGGGGCGGCCCTGCCGCTCCTCGACCGGCTGGCGGAACGGCTGTGAGCGGGCGCGGGTGGTCCGCCGCGCTGCGCTCGGCCCGCCACCAGGACACCCCCGCCGGGCCCGGTTACAAGTGGGTCGCGCTGTCGAACACCACACTCGGCGTGCTGATCGCCACGATGGACGCGTCGATCGTGATCATCTCGCTCCCGGCGATCTTCCGCGGCATCGGGCTCGACCCGCTCGCGCCGGGCAACATCGGCTACCTGCTCTGGATGATCCTCGGCTATCTGCTGGTGTCCGCGGTGCTGGTGGTGGTGCTCGGGCGGCTCGGCGACATGTTCGGCCGGGTGAAGATCTACAACCTGGGCTTCCTGATCTTCGCGTGCGCCTCGGTGGCGCTGTCGCTCGATCCGTTCCGCGCGGGGGCGGGCGCCCTGTGGCTGATCCTGTGGCGGATCGTGCAGGCCTTCGGCGGGTCCATGCTCACCGCCAACTCGGCCGCCATCCTCACCGACGCCTTTCCGGCCCGGCAGCGCGGCATGGCCCTCGGCATCAACCAGATCACCGCGCTGGCCGGGCAGTTCCTCGGCCTGCTGGCGGGCGGGCTGCTCGCCGTCGTCGACTGGCGTGCCGTGTTCTGGGTGAGCGTCCCGGTCAGCATCACCGGCACGATCTGGTCGTACCTGAGCCTGCGGGAGACCTCGGCGGGCCGCCCCGGCCGGGTCGACTGGCTCGGCAACCTCACCTTCGCGGCGGGTGCCGGCATCCTGCTGGCCGGGATCACCTACGGGATCCAGCCCTACGGGGACAGCGCCACCGGCTGGGGCAACCCGTGGGTGCTGACCGGCCTGATCGGCGGCGTGGCCCTGCTGCTGGCCTTCTGCGTCGTCGAGACGCGGGTCGCCGAGCCCATGTTCAACCTGGCGCTCTTCAGGAACCGGGCGTTCGCGGCGGGCAACGTGGCCGCCCTGCTTACCTCGATCGCGCGCGGCGGCCTGCAGTTCATGCTCATCATCTGGCTGCAGGGCATCTGGCTGCCGCTGCACGGCTACGACTTCGAGGACACCCCGCTGTGGGCCGGCATCTTCATGCTCCCGCTGACGCTGGGCTTCCTGATCGCGGGACCGGTGTCCGGATACCTGTCGGACCGTTTCGGCGCGCGGTTCTTCTCCACCGCGGGTCTGGTCGTCGTCACCGCGTCCTTCCTGGGGCTGCTCGCCCTGCCCGTCGACTTCGACTACGGGCTGTTCGCGGCGCTGCTGCTGCTCAACGGCCTCGGCCAGGGCATGTTCTCGGCACCCAACACCTCCTCGATCATGGGCAGCGTGCCGGCCGAGTACCGGGGCGTCGCCTCGGGCATGCGGTCCACCTTCCAGAACTCCGGTACGGCCCTGTCCATCGGGGTGTTCTTCTCCCTGATGGTGTCCGGGCTCGCCTCCTCGCTCCCGTCGACGCTGAAGAGCGGCCTCATGGCGCACGGCGTGCCGGCCGCCTCCGCCGCGCACGCCGCGTCGCTGCCGCCGGTGAGCACGCTGTTCGCGACGTTCCTCGGCAACAACCCCATCCAGCACCTGCTCGCCTCGGAGGGCGTCCTGGACCATGTCACCGCGGCCCAGCGGTCCGTCCTGACCGGCCACACCTTCTTCCCACAGCTGGTCTCGGGCCCCTTCCACCACGGGCTGGCCATCGTCTTCGGCGTGGCCGCCGGCATGGCCCTGGTCTCCGCCGTGGCCTCCGCCCTGCGCGGCGGCCACCGGCCCGCACCGGACCACCAGGAGCCGAAGGACCGGACCGCGGCGCGTACGGCACGGTCCGCGCACAACTCGCCGTCGTGACGAGAGGCGGGTGCCCCGGCGGAGATCCGCCGGGGCACCCGTCGTCCGTTCACCGGGTCACGGTCACGGATACGACTTGAGGTTCGCCACGTTGGTCGACGAGTTCGACGGGCCTCCGCTGTTGTCGATGACGTGGGTGATGGTGCCGGTGCCGCCGAGCGAGACCGTCACCATGCTGGTGAACCTGACGTTCGCGTTGGTCGGCGCCTCGATCGCGTGGTCGGCGACGACGCCCGGGTCGGTGCTGAAGTAGCAGTAGCTGCCGAGGCCGTACGCCTGGTGGCTGGTGACCGAGTCGGCGACCTTGTAGGCCGCGTAGCCCTTGGTCGAGCCGTTCATCCACGAAGACTGGTTCGGCGGGTCGTACGGCATCTCGTTCTGGTAGAAGTACGTCCTGCCGCCGTTGCCGTTCCAGAGCGTCTGGTACTTCTGGAAGTGCTCGACGAACAGGCCGTACATGGTCACGTTGTCGCCGTTGACGACGAGTCCGGTGTCGGCGGTGTTGCTGGTCCAGCCGACCCCGCTGCCGTGGTCGGCGCGCCAGATCCACATGTGGTCGCCGATGACGTTGTCGCTGTTGACGACCAGGCTCGTGGTGGCCTTGCCGACGCCCGCGCCGCCGACGCGGAAGTACACGTCGTGCAGCGAGGTCGGGTCGCTCGCGTGCGAGGCCGAGGAGCCGCTCGGGCCGACCTCCACCAGGGTGGCGGAGTTGGTGGTGCCGGCGTCGAAGAGCAGGCCGGCGATGTTGACGCCGTCGACGTCGGCGACCTTCATGGCGGTGATGCCGTTGTCCGGGACGAAGGTGGCGAGACCGAGGCCGAGGACGACGGTGTCGGCCCGGTTGATCTGCAGGGTCTGGTCCAGGTGGTAGACGCCCGGGGTGACCAGGAGGTTCTTGCCCGCCGTCAGGGCCGCGTTGATCTGGGACGCGGTGGCGCCCGGCTTCACGACGTAGAAGCTGTCGAGGGAGAGCGACGTACCGGCCGCCGAACCCGAACTCCAGCTGGTGCCGGAGGAGTTGGTGCGGGTGGACGGGACGAACACCTGGTAGTTGCCGGAGCCGTCGACGTACAGGAACGGCTTCTCGCGCGAGGTCGGGCTCTGCGCGACCGCGGTGTCCGGCGGGCTGGGGAAGGTGGTGGACGGGACGCCCGTGCTGCCGACGAAGACCATGTTCCAGTTGGAGCCGGTCCAGCTGCCGAGCTGCGAGTTGCGGGTCAGCCACTGCTGCTGACTGCCGGAGTTGACCTGGCCGTTGATCTGGCTGTCGGCGATCAGGCCGCCGCTGGACCAGCCGCCGTCGTCCAGGGCGAGGTTGCCGCGCAGGTGGACCCGGCGGTAGGCGGACGCCTGCGAGACCGCCCAGCGGTCGCTGCCGCCGGTCGGGTTGACCGAGAGGTTCTCGGCGCCGCGCCAGAAGTTCTGGGTGGCGTTGCCCTGGAACCAGTCGGCCTCCGCGTGCACCGCGCCGTTGATCGAGACCGCGTCGGGCGTCAGACCGAGGCCGAGGACCTGCGTGTAGAAGCCCACGTTGACGTCCGCGCTGTAGGCGCCGGGCTTGAACATCACGGCGTAACGCTGGGAGCCGAACTGGTTGGTCTCCTGCTGCGCGAAGATCGAGTTCAGCTTGTTCTGGATGGTCGACGCGGACATCGACGGGTCGAAGACGACCACGTTGGAGCCGAGGTCCGGGTTGGCCGACTGAGTCACCGGGACGACCTGGAACCGCTGGGCCTGCGTGCCGTTGCAGGTGTACTGCACGAACTGCACGCTGTCCGCGGTCGAGGCGCCCGGGTCGTCCAGGCACTTGCCGCTGTTGCGGTTGACGAAGTGGTAGGCGCCGCCGCCGTCGTCGACGGGCAGCCACTGCTGGTTGGTGCCGCCGCCCCAGGTCCACATCTGGACGGGCGCGCTGTCGGCCGTCGAGACGTTGGTGACGTCCAGGACCTCGTTGGTGTTGTTCGCGTTGTTGATGCGGACGTAGCCGTCGCTGGTGGCGGCGAGACTCCACTGCTGGGCGGTGGTGTTGTTGCAGGTGTACTGCTGGACGACGGTGCCGTCGGCGGTGGCGGCGGCCTTGGCGTCCACGCACTTGCCGCTGGCCGCGTTGAGCAGGGTGGTGTTGCCGGTGGGCAGCGTGGCGGCGGACGCGGGCGAGACGGCGCCCGCCGCGGTGAGCAGGGAGGCGGCGACAACGGCCACCGCTGCGGCGGCCGTTGCTCTGCGGCGCCGGGGAAGGGAAGACACTGGTTCTCCTTGGAGGCGGCTTGCGGAGGGGGTCAGCCGGTGTATCCGGCGAAGACGCGCGTGTAGTCCCAGTCGGACTGGCTCACGCCGGAGCAGCTGTCGGCGGAGCCGCCGGTGCAGGGCCGGTCGCGGTTGGCGGACCAGAAGGTGAGCCGGGCCAGGTGGTGCTGCTGGGCGTAGGCGAGGATGGTGCGGAAGTCGGCCACCGTCACCGTCTCGTTGTTGTCGGTGATGCCGTTCATGGACGAGATGCCCATGTCCCGGTAGGCGGTGTCGTCGCTGTAGCCGTATGCGTTCTTCAGCGCGTTCTTGAGCCCCTCGGCCGCCTGGGTGGTGAGGTTGCCCATGTTCTGGCCGGCGCCGCCGAAGTCGAACGGCATGATGGCCCAGGCGTCGACGGTCAGCCCGGAGGACGCGGCCCGGTTGATCAGGCTGGTGTCCGGGCCGCTCTGGCCGGTGCCGATGGTGATGTACACCTTCAGGCCGGAGTTGTTGGCCTTCACCGTCTTCAGCGCGTCCACGACCCGCTGCTGCACGGTCCCGTTGCTGTAGGCGTCGGCTTCGAGGTCGATGTCGATGGCCTTGAGCCCGCCGTAGGCGTTGATGACCTTCTGGTAGGCCGCCGCCAGTTCGCCCGCGCTGGAGCAGGAGCTCTCCAGCTTGTTGCCGCTGTAGCCGCCGAACGACGGGATGACGTCACCGCCGCCTGCGCGCACGGTGTTGACGGTCTGCTGGTCGACGCCGCCGGTCAGCGCCCGGCTGCCGTCCCACTGCGGGTTGCAGTAGCCGTTGCTGAGGACGAAGGCGAGCGTGTAGTACTTCACGCCGGTGGCGTTGGTGATGGTGGTCGGGCTCGGCGGGTCGCCCCAGCCGTTGTACAGGTACGGCGCCACGGCCATCGGCGACGACGGGGTGGTACCGCCACCGCCGGCCGCCGGGGCCGTCCACTTCTGGTTGGCGGTGCCGGCGCAGGTCCAGATCTGTATCCGGGTGCCGTTGGCGGAGGTGTTGCCGGTGACGTCCATGCACTTGTTCGCCTGCGGGTTGACGATGTCGTTCGCGGACGACACCGTCCACTGCTGGTTGGCGCCGCCGGTGCACGTCCACAGTTGCAGCGCGGCGCCGTCGGCGGTCGAATTGCCGGTCACGTCGAGACACTTGCCGAGGGCGCGGAGGGTGCCGTCGGTGCCGCGGGTCCACTGCTGGGCGGAGGTCCCGTTGCAGTCGTAGAGCTGTACGGCGGTGCCGTCGGCGGAGTTGGCGCCGGCGACGTCGAGGCACTTGCCGGCGAGGCCGGTGACGGTGCCGGTGGCGGCGTGCGCGGGAGCGACGGTGAGCAGTCCTGCGGACAGGGTCAGAGCGGCTATGGAGACAGCCGTGGGGAGAGTTCTGGCCATTGCGGGGGTGGCCTTTCACGCGGGGGGATGCAGCACGCTTCGTGCTCAACGCCCGTGTTGCCGTTGGGCGTCGAGCACATCCGCGAGGCTTTGTTTAAGGCGTGAAACTAAAGGTCCGGACCATCGGCGTCAAGGGGTGCGCGCGGAACCGCGCGATCAGCCACCTCGGACGTGCGCCCGGAGGCGGCCCGCGGCCCCCGGCGAGGTCCGCGCGGCTCAGACCGACGGCACCTCGGCGAACTGCGTCCGGTACAGCTCCGCGTACCGCCCCTGCGCCGCCAGCAGCGAGTCGTGGGTACCGCGCTCCACGATCTCCCCCGCTTCGACCACCAGGATCTGGTCGGCGGCCCGGACCGTCGACAGCCGGTGGGCGATGACGACCGCGGTACGGCCCTCCAGCGCCTCGGCCAGCGCCTCCTGGACGGCCGCCTCCGAGGTGTTGTCGAGGTGCGCGGTGGCCTCGTCGAGGATGACCACCCGCTGGCGGGCCAGCAGCAGCCGGGCGATGGTCATCCGCTGCCGTTCGCCGCCGGAGAGCCGGTAGCCGCGCTCGCCGACCACCGTGTCCAGTCCGTCGGGCAGCGACCGGACCACCTCGCCGAGCCGGGCCCGGTCCAGGGCCTCCCACAACTCCTCGTCCGTGGCCGCGGGCCGGGCGAGCAGCAGGTTGGCGCGGACGGTGTCGTGGAAGAGGTGGCCGTCCTGGGTGACCATGCCGAGGGTGGCGCGCAGCGAGCCGGCGGTCAGGTCGCGGACGTCGGTGCCGCCGATGCGGACGGTGCCCTGGTCGGCGTCGTACAGGCGCGGCAGCAGCTGGGCGATGGTGGACTTGCCGGCGCCCGAGGTGCCGACGAGGGCGATCGTCCGGCCGGGTTCGGCGCGGAAGGAGATGCCGTGCAGGACCTCGCTGCCGCCGCGCGAGTCGAGGACCGCGACCTCTTCGAGGGAGGCGAGGGAGACCTGGTCGGCGGCCGGGTAGGCGAAGCGGACGTTGTCGAACTCGACGGCGACCGGGCCCTCGGGGACCTCGCGGGCGTCGGGTTTCTCCTCGATCAGGGGCTTCAGGTCGAGCACTTCGAAGACCCGCTCGAAGCTGACCAGCGCGCTCATCACCTCGACCCGGGCCCCGGCGAGGGAGGTGAGCGGGGCGTAGAGGCGGGTCAGCAGCAGGGCGAGGGAGACCACCGCGCCCGGCTCCAGGGTGCCGCGCAGGGCGAACCAGCCGCCCAGGCCGTAGACCAGGGCGAGGGCGAGCGAGGAGACCAGGGTCAGGGCGGTCATGAACACCGACTGGGCGGTGGCGGTGCGTACGCCGATGTCCCGGACCCGGGCGGCGCGCGCGGCGAATTCCGCCGACTCCTCCTCGGGGCGGCCGAAGAGCTTGATCAGGGTGGCGCCGGGCGCGGAGAACCGCTCGGTCATCCGGGTGCCCATGGCCGCGTTGAGCTCGGCGGCCTCCCGCTGCATCCGCGCCATCCGGCCGCCCATCCGGCGCGCGGGCACCACGAACAGCGGCAGCAGCACCAGCGCGAGCAGGGTGATCTGCCAGGACAGGGTGAGCATCACCGCGAGCGTGAGCAGCAGCGTGACCAGGTTGCTGACGACGCCGGAGAGGGTGTTGGCGAAGGCCCGCTGGGCGCCGATCACGTCGTTGTTGAGACGACTGACCAGCGCTCCCGTACGGGTACGTGTGAAGAACGCGACGGGCATCCGCTGCACATGATCGAACACAGCCGTGCGCAGGTCGAGGATGAGGCCCTCCCCGAGCGCCGCCGAGAGCCGCCGGCCGAGCACCCCGAGCGCCGCCTCCGCGACCGCGACCAGCGCGATCAGCAGCGACAGGCGGACGACCGTGCCGGTGTCGTGGCCCGACACGATCGCGTCGACGACATGGCCGGCGAGCACCGGGGTGGCGACGGCCAGCAGGGCGGTCAGCACCCCGAGGAGGACGAAGCGGACTATGCCGGCCCGGTGCGGGCGGGCGAAGGCGGCGACACGGCGCAGCGTGGCCCGCTCGAAGGGGCGCCGCTCCTGCTGGGCGGTCATGACGCTGTGCAGCTGCGTCCAGGCGGTGGTCTCCATACTCATGAGGGAGAACGTAGGACCTCAAGCGTCGTTGAGGTCAATGTCCGCGCGCCGTCCCCCCGTACGAAGGACCCGATGAGCCCCGCGCAGCCCCCGCTCAGCTCCGCGAAGCCGCAGGTGGGCTTCCCGGTGGGCCTCCCCCCTCAGCCGCTTCCCGGCCGTCATCCGGCGTCTCCTCTTCCGCCACCCGCAGTTGGGCCGGCGCGGAAAACCTCTCCCGGTGTGACAGCGGTAAGAAACCCCGGCTTCCCTGAGAGCCGTCTCCCCCGGCTCGCCCGTCGTGTTCCCTGGCGGCACGTCCTCACGCTCGTTCCGCTCGTGCTGGTCGCGGTCATCGCGGTGCAGCACTGGCCGGTCCTCGTCGAGGGCTTCGGCCACCTGCGCGACGCCTCCTGGCCCTGGCTGCTCGCGGCCGCCGGTGCCACCTGCCTGACCTGGGTGGCCGCCGCCTTCACCCGGCAGGGCGCGGTGATCCAGCCGCTGCCCCGCTGGCGGCTGCTGGCGACCCAGCTCGCGGCGGGCTCGGCCAACCACCTGCTGCCCACGGGTCTCGGCTCGGGCGCGGTCAACCTGAGGTTCATGACCGTGTGCGGGGTGCCGCTCTCCACCTCCTCGGCCGCGCTCGCCCTGTACCTGCTCGCCGAGTCGATCGCCCGCGTGGGCCTGATGGCCGTGTTCTTCGTCGCCTTCCCCGACGCCCTGCGGCTCGACGGCCTGCTCCCCGACGGGGACGTCGGGCCGGTCCTGGCCGTCGTCGCCGGCGCCCTGGTCGCCGTGGCGCTGGCCGCGCTGCTCCTGGTCCGGCGGGTGCGCGAGCCGGTGTTCCGCTTCGTGCGCAGCGCCCTGGGCGAGGCCCGCTCGGTGCACACGCGGCCGTCCCGGGCGCTGGCCCTGTGGGGCGGCTCGCTGGCCTTCCCCGCGCTCCAGGCGGGCGGTCTGGTGGCGGTGGGGCGGGCCCTCGGCCTCGACGTGCCGCCCGCGCACATGGCGCTGGCGTACCTGGCGGCCACGGTCGCCGTCGCGCTGATCCCCACGCCGGGCGGCCTGGGTTCGGTGGAGGCGGCGCTGATCGTGGCGCTGGTGGCGGCCGGCGGCCCGGTGGCGGTGGCCACGGCCGTCGTCCTCGCGTACCGGATCATCACCGTGTGGGTGCCGTTGCTGCCCGGAGCCCTGACACTGGGAGCGCTGGTGCGACTGAAGGTCATCTGAGAGCTCGCTGCGGAGGAAACGCATGCCGGTCCGTCTGGAACGCAAGGGTCCCGTCACCACGGTCGTCCTGTCCCGGCCCGAGGTGCGCAACGCGGTCGACGGGCCGACGGCGGCCGAACTGGCTGATGCCTTCCGCGAGTTCGAGGCGGACGACGAGGCGCGGGTGGCGGTGCTGTGGGGCGAGGGCGGCACGTTCTGCGCCGGGGCCGACCTCAAGGCGATGGGCGCCGGGCAGGGCAACCGGGTGGCGCCGGACGGCGACGGCCCGATGGGCCCGACCCGGCTGCGCCTGTCCAAGCCCGTGATCGCGGCGGTCGCCGGGCACGCCGTGGCCGGGGGGCTGGAGCTGGCCCTGTGGTGCGATCTGCGGGTCGCCGAGGAGGACGCGGTGTTCGGCGTCTTCTGCCGCCGCTGGGGCGTGCCCCTGATCGACGGCGGCACGGTACGGCTCCCCCGGCTCGTCGGCACCGGCCGGGCGCTGGACATGGTCCTCACCGGCCGCCCGGTCCCGGCGGCGGAGGCGTACGAGATGGGCCTGGCCAACCGGCTGGTCCCGCCCGGCCGGTCCCGTGCGGCGGCCGAGGAACTGGCCGCCTCCATCGCGGCCTTCCCCCAGGCCTGCCTGCGCAGCGACCGCGCGTCGGTGCTGGACCAGGAGGGGCTGTCCGAGGCGGCGGCGATGGGCGCCGAGATCCGTCACGGCATGGGCGTGCTGGCGGAGGGCCTGGAGGGTGCGGCGCGGTTCGCGGCCGGGGCGGGCCGGCACGGCTCCTTCACGGGCGGCTGACCAGCAGGGCGGCGACGGCGGCACGGATGACGCGGGACGAAGGTGACCCCGCCGGCGTCGGGGACGGCGCCGCCCACCCGGTCCAGGTCGGCGGGGCCCGAGATCACGCCGAGGTCGGTGAGCCGGCGCACCGCGGATGCGGCGGTGCACACCTGGCCGTCCAGGCAGTAGGCGGCCTCTCCGGCGAGCCGCCAGGCGACGCAGCCGACCGGCCCGGAGCTGCTGTGCCGGGGCGAGTCGCCGGTGTGCGCGGGCAGGAAGGCCCCCGTGCCGTAGGTGCACTTGGCGCCGCCGGGTCCGGTGATCCGCCGGGCGAGGAGGGCGGCCTGCCGGTCCACGGCGAGGCCGGTGAGCGGCAGCTTGTCCCCGAACTCCTTCGTCGTACCGACGAACGTGGCGTTGTCGACGATCTCGGGGAGGCGTTCGGCGGACAGCCCGTACCGGTCGAGGGCCCGGGAGGACCACCGCACCCGGGCCAGGTCGAGGAGGTGGGTGCGGCTCGCGGTGGCGGCGTCGGTGACGTGGGCGCCGGTGAGCCGGTGGGCCAGCCAGGCGCCGGTGGTGGTGACGACGCCCTCGGTGGTGGGGTGGCGGCGGAGCCAGGCCATCTTGGGCGCGGCGAAGCCGGGGTCGAGCGGCGGGCCGGTGAGGGCGCGTAACTCCTCGGCGTGGGGTATGGGTTCGGCGCAGATGAGTTCGGCCCGGCGGTCCTGCCGGACGACGGCGTCGGTGAGGGGGCGCCCGGTGCCGGGGTCCCGGGCGAGGACGGCCTCGCCCTGGTTGGCCAGGCCCGGCGCGGTGACGGGCGCTCGCCGGCCTCGGCGAGCGCCCGGCGGCCGGCCACGAGCACCGACTCGTACAGCTCCATCGGGTCGGCCTCCACCCGGCCGCCGGGCAGGTGGCGGGTTCGCACGGTGAGGAATCCGGTGCCGACGACGCCCCGTTCGGGACAGATCACCAGGGCCTTGGTGCCGGACGTGCCCTGGTCGACCGCGAGCACCGGACCTGTCATCGGAGCTCCCTGACGATCACTGCGCGACAGCCTGCCGCCGGGCGGCGGGCCGCGTCAACCGAGCGCGGTGTCGTGGCCGGTCGCGTGCCGGGTGGGGACCACCTCCTGATCCTGCTCCGTCACCGGTGCGGTGCGTGCCCCGGCCGTGTCCCTCCGGTCGAGCCAGGACAGGACGGGGGCGGTCATCACCGTGGTCACCAGGGCCACGAGCACCAGTGCCGAGAACAGGGCGTCGCTGACGATTCCGGCCGCGAGGCCGACGTTCAGGGCGATGAGCTGCATGAGCCCGCGGGCGTTCATGAGCGCGCCGACACGGACCGCCACCGCCGGCGGTTCGCCCCTGAGCCGGGCCGCCGCCCAGCAGCCGCCGAACTTGCCGGCCACGGCGAGCACCACGGCCGCCGCGCCGAACGCCAGCACGGCGGGGTCCGCGAACACGTCGAAGCGGGTGTTGAGACCGGAGTAGGTGAAGAACATCGGGACGAAGACCACCTGGGTCACCGACTGGGTGGTCCGCACCAGACGTTCGGCGGCCTCGCCGCGGGGCATGGCCATGCCGACGCAGAAGGCACCGAACACCGCGTACAGGTCGATGACATCGGTGAACCACGCGGCGCCGAACAGCACCGCGACCGTGCCGAGGAGCCGGGTGTCGTCGCGCACTCCGGGCCGGTTCACGATCAGGGCCAGCAGCGGGCGCCCCAGGAAGTACAGGACCGCCCCGAACAGCAGCGCGCCCCCGACGGCGGTCAGCACCTGGCCCGGGTCGCCGGAGGCGGCGCTGAGGACCGCGGCCAGCAGGATCCAGGCGACGGCGTCGTCGGTGGCGCCCGAGGCGAGGGAGAGGGTGCCGAAGCGGGAGCCGGTCAGTCCGCGCTCGGTGATGATGCGGGCGAGCATCGGGAAGGCGGTGATGGCGAGGGCGACGCCGACGAAGCCCGCCGTGACCCAGACCGGGACGCCGTCGACGTAGATGTCCACGTGTCCGTGGGCCACGACCGCCAGGCCCGCGCCGAGGACCAGGGGAACCGTGATCCCGGCGCCGGAGACGGCTGCCGCCGTGCCGGCGAGCCCGCGGCCCGCGTGCGCCCGGAACTCGTATCCGGCGTGGAACATCAGGGCCACCAGGCCGATCTGCCCGGCGACGTACAGCACCGGTCTGAGCTCGGCGGGGAAGACCGCGTCGGACGCGCCCGGAGCGACCAGCCCGAACAGGGACGGTCCGAGCAGGACACCGGCGATCATCTCGCCGACCACGGGCGGCTGACCGAAGCGGCCGGCGACGGCGACGACCAGCCGGCAGGCCAGCAGGATCACGACGACGGCGGCGAAGAAGCGGGGAGCGAGCTCCACGGGTGTCATGACGTCGCCCCCTCACCGGCTGCCGACGACGGACGGGGACGAACCGCCGGGCGCGGCGGCGAAGTAGCTGCGGCACAGCCCCTGGCGGCGGGCGTCCCAGACCATGTAGGTGCCGAGGACCAGCTGGGTGAGGCTGCGCGGGACGTTCGCCCAGTGGTCGGCGACCCGCATCGCGGCGAGCCGCAGTCGCGGCCGGGGCGATCCGGTGTCCGCGCGTGGGACCAGGAGGCAGGGACCGCGGCTGGGCAGCGACCGGGTGTGCTCGGCGGACGACTCCAGGCGGAACCGGCGCAGCACCTCCTCGGCCGCGACCCGCATGGTCAGTACGGCGAAGCCGCGGGCCGGGCAGGGCCGGTTGGCGGCGACCCCGAACGGGATGGAGGCGGTCGGCCGGGTCTCCCTGGTCAGCCAGCGGCCGGGGTCGAAGCGCTCGGCCCCGGCCGTGCCCGAGCGCTGGTACTCGGGGTAGTTGAAGAGCAGGACCGAACCCGGCGGGATGGCGGGACGGCCGTCGCGCGGGATCTCGCCCGTGGTGATCCGGTGCGCCACGCCGAACAGCGGGAAGTGCTGGAGGGTCTCGTCGATGACGTGGTCGAGGTAGTCGGGCCCGGCGGACGCCAGGTGGTCCTGGACCTCCCGGTGGGTGGCGAGGGCGAGCAGCAGGTGGGCCATGGCCTCCGACATCTGCACCACGGCCGTGTTGAAGAAGGTGCCCTGGAGGTAGAACGCCCGCTCCCGCTCGGTGAGCAGCGCGGGCAGCGGCACCGGCGGCGGGTCGTGGGCGAGCCGTTCGCGCAGGTACGCGGTGAGCAGGGCGCGGCGGTCCAGGTGCCGCAGCCGGGTGCACTTCAGGGCGCTGACCACGTCGTCGGCGTTGCCGGTGATCAGGTCCCGGACCTCGCGCGGGCAGGGGCCGCGGAAGACGACCTCGTAGTAGACCGAGGCCCACACGGGCATCATGAGATCGCGCAGCCGGACCTTGAGCAGACGTTCTCCGCCGCCGAGTTCGTCCAGCACCTGCCGGGTGCAGCGGCCGACCAGCCCGGTCCACTCGGCGCGGGACGGCCCGGCGAGGATCTGCCGGGTGGTGCGGGCCACGTCGTCGTAGCGCGGGCCGGGTTCCAGGTGTTCCTGGTGGACCTCGGGACCGGGCGAGAGCCAGTACCAGAACAGGTCGGACAGGGCGGCGCCCCGGCTGCGGCCGTTGGCCGCAGGGTGGCCGTACACCTGCTTGAACTCCTCGGCGGGCACGTCGCGGCCGGGTGCGGCGATGCCTTCCTCGCCGTTGACGCGGGCGAAGATCCGTACCCGGAGGGCGACCACCGCGCGCGGCAGCCAGTACGGCAGACTCGCCGCGAGGGCGACGGCGGCCGCGACGACGGCCCAGTCGGCGGCCCAGTCGGCGGCGCTCATGAGGCCGCTCCGCCGAAGGCAGCTCCGCCGCCCGCTCCGCCGAAGGCAGCTCCGCCGAAGTGCCGTCCCGACCAGGCCGGGCGCACCAGATCCGGGGTGAGTTCGTCGAGGCCGACCACGCCGCACAGGGCGAGAGCGTCCTCGATCTCCTCGCGCAGCAGCTCCAGCAGCCGCCGTACGCCCTTCTCGCCGTCGGCGGCCAGGGCCCACATCACGGGGCGGCCGATGCCCACCGCCCGGGCACCGAGCGCCAGCGCCTTGACCACGTCGGTGCCGCGTCTGATCCCGCCGTCCAGGAGGACCGGGATCCGTCCGGCGACGGCCGCGACGATCTCGGGCAGGACCTCCAACGTGGCCGGGACGGTGTCGAGCTGGCGGCCGCCGTGGTTGGACACCAGCAGGCCGGCCACGCCGTGGCGGACGGCGAGCCGGGCGTCCTCGGGGTGCAGGACGCCCTTGAGGAGGATCGGCAGGCCGGTGGTCTCGCGGAGCCGGGTGATGTGGTCCCAGGAGAACTCCGGGGACATCTCGATCTGGCGGACGTGCCCGCGTTCGCCGTCGCGGAGGTCGACGAGGTTCTCGCAGCGCAGGCCGGCGGGCAGGTCGTGGAAGCCGTTGCGCCGGTTGCGTTCGCTCGCGCCGAGCACCGGGGAGTCGACGGTGACGACCAGGGCGGTGCAGCCGGCGTCGGCGGCCCGGCGGACCAGGGCCTCGGTGATGCCGGGGTCCGGCTGGAGGTAGAGCTGGAACCAGAGCGGCACGGTCGTGCCGGGCGCGGCGGCGGCGCGGGCCGCCTCGGCCACCTCGCCGACGGCGACGGTCGACGCCATGCTGGCGATCATGATCGCGCCGGCGGCGGCCGCGGCCCTGGCGGTGGCCAACTCGCCCTCCGGGTCGACAAGTCGGTGGAAGGCGGTGGGCGACAGCAGCACCGGCGTCCGGGCCCGCCCGCCGAAGAGCGTGACGTCCAGGTCCGGCACCGCGCGGCCGCGCAGCACGCGGGGCAGCAGCCGCAGCCGGGTGTACGCCTCCTCGTTGGCCCGTACGGTGATCTCGTCGCGGGCGCCGCCGGCGACGAAGTCGGCGTGGACGGGGTCGAGGCGGTCGCGGGCGGCGGTCTCGAAGTCCTTCGCGCTGAGCATCACGGCTGCCTCACCGCCGCGCCGGTCCGCGGTCCGGAGCCCGGTTCACGGCTGAAGAAGCCGGCGAGCGGGGCGCGGTGGACGCCCGGGTCGTCCCAGTGGTTCTCCAGGTTCTCGGCCAGATGGTGGGTGCCGAGCAGGCTGCCGCCGCGGAAGTGGCGGACCACGGGGTGGAGGTAGGACGCGTCGAAGGCGTCGTCGACCGAGTTCTGCGCGGTGCGGCGGACCGTGATGTCGAAGGGGTCGACCTTGTCGTGGTCGGGTCCGTACTCCAGCGTGACGGTGAAGTAGTCCCGGTTCCTGGTGAGTTCGCTCATGTGCGCGTAGTCGACGGGGACCTCTTCGTAGTAGCGGGCCGTGCCGTCGTCGGCGGTGACGATCAGGTCGCCGATCACGGCGAACTGCTGCCACAGCGCGGAACTGCGGTTGACGCGCGCCACCACGGCGTCCGCGAGGGCGGCCGGATCGGTGGTGAGCGGGCGGTGCGGCCAGGGCCGGTCGTGGTGACGTTCGTCGAGGATGCGGCTCAACGCCCGCACGGCGTAGCGGAATCCGTGGATGAAACCGCTGGTGGACTTCTTGAAGTCGCGCTGCTGCATCAGTGTTCCGGCGAAGTAGAGGCCGGGCACGTTGACAGACTCGTAGGCGGGGGTCAGAGCCGCGAAGCGGTCCTTGATGACGAGTTCGGGCCGGCACCGCTCGTCGAACGGCGAGGCGTCGAAGCGGAAGCCCGTGCAGACGATCACCCGGTCGTAGACCAGCTCCTTCACGACCTCGTCGGCGCGGGAGAAGCTGAACCGCACGCGGTAGCGGCCGCCGTCCTGTTCGATGGCCTCGACGTTGCCGTCGAGCAGGGCGTTCAGCGACTTGAGCTGGTAGGTGTCGAGGAAGTTGTTGTTGACCGCCCGCAGATGGCCGACGAAGTGCGTGTTCCAGGCCAGTTTGACGGAGTGCGGTCCCGCCACGTGGATCACGGCGGCCGTCTCGACAAGGTTGTCAGCGGTCTCCAGCGCGGAGTTGCCCTTGCCGAGGATCAGGACCCGCTGGTCGGTGAAGTCGTCGGGGTCGACGGAGACGTCCGGGTACTGCTCCGCCGTCTCGATGCCGGGTACGTCCGGGATGTACGGCCGGGACACCCCGGTGGCCATGACCAGCCGGCGGGCGCGGTGCTCGGTGCTGTGCTGGTCGGTGACGGTGAACCCGGTGTCGTCGCGGGTGATGCGGACCGCCCGGGTGCCGTAGGCGATGTCGAGCTTGAACGCCTCCGCGAAGTCGGCGAGATAGCGCACGAGGTCGTCGGCCGCCGGGAAGTAGCGCCCGGAGTAGTGCTTGAACGCCAGGCCCGGATCGTCGGACAGCAGCGAGTTCCAGTCCATCCGGAGGTTGAGCTCGGGATCCTGGGTGCCGTTGTGGACCTTGTTGATGGAGATCAGTTTCCGGTGCCGGGGGAAGGTGCGGAAGAACGTGCCCGGCGTGCTGCCGCTCTCCAGGATGCGGTGGCGGTGCCCCGCGGCCTGGAGGAGCTGACCGAGCTGGAGTCCGGCGGGACCGGCTCCGACGACGAGGTAGTCGAGCTGTTCCTGGTGCACTGTGCCTGCCTTCCGATGGGGGTGGGGGCCGGAGCAGACGTGCGGGTGAGCCAGCGCAGAAGCCAAGTCCTCCCGGCGGCGCAGCGCTAGTCGCACCCCGAACATCGACAGCAAATCGACAGGCTCCGCACGGTCTTCGCGCGGACGGGCGCCGGTCCGAACAGCGTTGCGGATACGGCAGGATGAGCGGTTGCACAACCGAATGGGAGGTAACCGGTGAACCGAGCGCTCACCGTCGATGACCTGGTTCTGGCCGGAATCGCCCTCGCGGCGGGCCTGTTGCTGGCCTTTCTGTCGCGCGGGATGCTGCGCTGGCTGGCCGGGCACGCGAAGCGGACCCGCTGGAGCGGTGACGACGTCATCGTGGACGCGCTGCGCACGGTGGTCCCGTGGGCCGCGCTCGCGGGCGGGGCGGCGGCCGCGGCGGCGGTGCTGCCGCTGACCAGGACGGTCCAGCACCACACGAACCAGTGCCTCCAGGTGCTGCTCATCTTCGCGGTGACGGTGTCGGCGGCGCGGGTGATCGCCGGGCTCGTGCAGTCGGTCACCCAGTCCCGCTCCGGGGTGGCCGGCTCGGCCACCATCTTCGTGAACATCACCCGGGTGCTGGTCCTGGCGATCGGCTTCCTGGTGATGCTCCAGACGCTGGGCATCTCCATAGCACCCCTGCTCACCGCCCTGGGCGTGGGCGGTCTGGCGGTCGCTCTCGCCCTCCAGGACACGCTCGCCAACCTCTTCGCGGGCATCCACATCCTCGCCTCCAAGACCGTCCAGCCGGGCGACTACATCCAGCTGAGCAGCGGCGAGGAGGGCTATGTCGTGGACATCAACTGGCGCCAGACGACGGTCCGCCAGCTCTCCAACAACCTGGTGGTCGTCCCCAACGGCCAGCTGGCCAAGACCAACATGACCAACTACACGCGCCCCGAGCAGCAGTTGACGATCCTGGTGCAGGTGGGTGTGGCCTACGACAGCGACCTGGACCACGTCGAGCGGGTCACGCACGAGGTGATCGCCGAGACCATGACCGAGATCACCGGCGCGGTGCCGGACCACGAACCCGCCATCCGCTTCCACACGTTCGGCGACTCGCGGATCGGCTTCACGGTGATCCTCGGCGTCGGCGAGTTCAGCGACCAGTTCCGCATCAAGCACGAGTTCATCAAGCGCCTGCACCGCCGCTACCGCGAGGAGGGCATCCGCATACCGGCACCGGCCCGCACGGTGGCGCTCCAGCAGGGGGCCGTGGTGATCCCGCACCAGCGCACCGGCGGGGAGGTGCCGGTCACCGACTAGCCCTCTGCCTGCGCCTCAGAGCGTGGCCGAGTTGTCGTGGTGGTGGCCGCCGCGCAGGCTGTGCGGAGTGGCCGGGGACGGGGTCACCGGGGTGACGGTCCAGTCGGGGTGGCCGGGCATGCGCGGGGTCGTGGTGCCGTAGAGCCAGTCACGGAGGAAGCCGGACAGGTCCTGGCCGGTGACCTCCGTGGCCACCGCGATGTAGTCCGCCGTCGACGCCGAGCGGTACCGGAAGCGGTCCAGGAAGGTGCGCTCGACCGCGTGGAAGGCGTCCTCGCCGACCAACTCGCGGAAGGCGTACAGGACCAGGACGCCGCCGAGGTAGCGCTGGTCGTCGAAGAGGTCGGCCTCGTTCGGGGCGGCCACCGGGCCCGAGTCGTGGCGCCACTGGTCGCCGCGGGCGTAGGTGTCCTTCATCCGGGCCTCCATGGTGGTGAGGCCCAGGGAGTCCGGCCAGCCGCGCTCGTAGCGGTAGAGCAGCCCGTAGAAGTCGGCGTGGCCCTCGTTCAGCCAGAGGTCGGTCCAGGTGGCGGGGCAGACCATGTTGCCGAAGTACGAGTGGACCAGCTCGTGCATCATGTGCGAGCCGATCTTCGCCTCCGGCTGGAGCAGGAAGTTCGGCTTGTAGAGGGTGAGGGTCTGGGTCTCCAGGCCCGTGAAGTCGAAGGCGTCCGGGTCGTCGGAGTTGCAGGGCAGCAGGCCGTACGTCTCGAACGGGAAGGCGATGCCGAGCCGGTCCTCCAGCCAGGCGACCTGGCCCGGGGTGAGGGCGAGCGCCGGTTCCAGGGCGGCGGCGCGGGCCGTGGGGACGACGTCCCGCAGCGGCAGGCCGTGCGGGCCCGGACGGTCCCTGACCACGTAGTCGCCGACGGTGATCTGCACGAGTTCGGTGGCGATCGGCGCGCGGGAGCGGTAGGAGTACGCGGTCCGGTCGCCCGGCAGCTCCTCGGTGCAGGTGAGCAGGCCGTTCGCGACGCCCCGCAGCCCGCTCGGGACGGTGAGGCGGAAGGTGAAGTCGGCCTTGTCCGAGGGGTGGTCGTTGCACGGGAAGACGGTGTGCGCCGAGTTCGGCTGCGGGCAGATCGCGAAGCCGTCCGGGGTCGGCACCCAGGCGGTGTGCGCGAGGGCGCGGCGTGGGTCCGCCGAGTAGGTCACGCACACGGTGACGTCGGCCGACTCGCGCAGCGGCCGGGCCGGGGTGATCCGCAGTTTCTCGTCGGCCTGCTCGAAGGCGGCGTCCCGGCCGGCCACGCGTACGGCGGATATGTCCAGGCCGAGCGCGTCCAGGGAGAAGCGGGACAGGTCCTGGGTGGTGCGGATGCGCAGGGTCGCGGTGGCGTCGACCAGGCGGGTCGTGGCGTCGTAGGCGAGGTCGAGGTCGTAGGCGCGGACCCGGTAGCCGTCGTTGCCGAGGGCCGGGTAGACCGGGTCGCCGAGCGTCTCGGAACCCGGAACGGGTGTGCTGCCCCCGGTCCTCGCGTCGCCGCTTGTCTCCCCCGCGGAGAAGGGACGCGCGAGGGCCGGGGCCCCCGTGGCCAGGACGGTCGCCGTGCCGAGCAGGGCGGCCGCCGGGGCCGTCACTCTGGTGCGATATCTCATGGTCCGCTTTCGCTCGGGCGGGCCGGGTGGTCGGTCCGGTCCACCGGGTCGGTGATGGCTCATTCGTCCTGACCACGCTTCTGACCGATCCGGTTGCCCGTCGCATGACAACCGGACAACCGGATCTTCCGAGTCGCGGACCCCTGTCGAGCACGGGTCGATCACGAGATATCTTGATGTCGAGCAATGTTGCAGACGTGGAGCGGAGCACCCGGTGACTGACTCGACCATCATCTACACCTACACAGACGAGGCCCCGGCCCTCGCGACGCACTCGTTCCTGCCGGTGATCCAGGCGTACGCCTCGCAGGCCGGTGTCGCCGTGGACACCCGCGACATCTCGCTGGCCGGGCGCATCATCGCCGTCTTCCCGGAGTACCTGAACGAGGACCAGCGCATCGCGGACGCGCTCGCCGAGCTGGGCGAGCTGGCCAAGACGCCCGAGGCCAACATCGTCAAGCTGCCGAACATCTCGGCGTCGATCCCGCAGCTCAAGGCCGCCGTCGCCGAGCTCCAGGGCAAGGGCTACGCGCTGCCGGACTACCCGGACGACCCGAAGACCGACGAGGAGCGCGACATCCGCGCCCGCTACGACAAGGTCAAGGGTTCCGCGGTGAACCCGGTCCTGCGCGAGGGCAACTCGGACCGCCGCGCCCCCGCCTCGGTGAAGAACTACGCCAAGACCCACCCGCACCGCATGGGCGCCTGGACCTCCGAGTCCAGGACCGACGTGGCCACCATGGGCGAGAACGACTTCCGCTCCACCGAGAAGTCCGCGGTGATCTCCGAGGCCGGCAAGCTGAGGATCGAGCTCGTCGCCGAGGACGGCACCACGACGGTCCTCAAGGAGTCCGTACCCGTCCAGGCGGGCGAGGTCGTCGACGCCTCCGTGCTGCACGTCGCCCAGCTCAACGACTTCCTGGCCGCGCAGATCGCCCGCGCCAAGCAGGAGGGCGTGCTGTTCTCCGTGCACCTGAAGGCCACGATGATGAAGGTCTCCGACCCGATCATCTTCGGCCACGTGGTGCGCGTCTTCTTCCCGAAGACGTTCGCGAAGTACGGCCAGACCCTCAAGGCGGCCGGCCTCAGCGCGAACGACGGTCTGGGCGGCATCCTCAAGGGCCTGGAGAACCTGCCCGAGGGCGCCGAGATCAAGGCCTCCTTCGACGCCGAGATCGCCGAGGGCCCGGCCCTCGCCATGGTCGACTCCGACAAGGGCATCACCAACCTGCACGTGCCTTCCGACGTCATCATCGACGCCTCGATGCCGGCCATGATCCGCACCTCCGGCCACATGTGGGGCCCGGACGGCCAGGAGGCCGACACCCTCGCGGTCATCCCGGACTCCTCCTACGCCGGTGTCTACCAGGCCGTGATCGAGGACTGCCGGGCCAACGGCGCCTTCGACCCGTCCACCATGGGCTCGGTCCCGAACGTGGGCCTGATGGCACAGAAGGCCGAGGAGTACGGCTCCCACGACAAGACCTTCGAGATCGCCACCGCGGGCACGGTCCGCCTGGTCGACGCGGCCGGCAACGTCGTGATCGAGCAGCCGGTCGCCGCCGGTGACATCTTCCGCGCCTGCCAGACCAAGGACGCGCCGATCAAGGACTGGGTGAAGCTGGCCGTCACCCGCGCGCGCGCGACCGGCGACCCGGCCGTCTTCTGGCTGGACGAGGGCCGCGCCCACGACGCGCAGCTGATCGCCAAGGTCCAGCAGTACCTGCCGGAGCACGACACCGAGGGCCTGGACATCCGGATCCTCTCCCCCGTCGAGGCCACCAAGCTGTCGGTGGAGCGCATCCGCCGCGGCGAGAACACCATCTCCGTCACCGGCAACGTGCTCCGTGACTACCTGACCGACCTCTTCCCGATCCTGGAGCTGGGCACCAGCGCCAAGATGCTGTCGGTCGTCCCGCTGATGGCGGGCGGCGGCCTGTTCGAGACGGGCGCCGGCGGTTCCGCGCCCAAGCACGTCCAGCAGCTGGTCAAGGAGAACTACCTGCGCTGGGACTCCCTCGGCGAGTTCTTCGCCCTGGTGCCGTCCTTCGAGCAGTACGCCGACTTCACCGGCAACGCCCGCGCCAAGGTGCTCGCCGACACCCTCGACCGGGCCACGGCGACCTTCCTCGACGAGGACAAGTCCCCGACCCGCCGCGTCGGCGGCATCGACAACCGCGGCAGCCACTTCTACCTGTCCCTGTACTGGGCGCAGGAGCTGGCGAAGCAGACCGACGACACCGAGCTCGCGAAGGCGTTCGCGTCGCTCGCCGAAACGCTCACCGCGAACGAGCAGCAGATCGTCGACGAACTGCTCGCCGTCCAGGGCTCCCCGGCCGACATCGGCGGCTACTACCAGCCCGAGAAGGCCAAGGCGGACGCGGTCATGCGCCCGTCGGCCACCTGGAACGCGGCCCTCGCGGCCCTCTAGGCCCGCCAGGCCCTCCGGGCCGCCCCGTCACCGGCTCCGCCCCGGCAGGCACCCCGCCCGCCGGGGCGGAGCCGCGTCCGGCTCCGCTCCCCCGCCCGCCGTCACCCGCCGAGCGCCCGTGGGGACGGTGCCGGCCCGCCGGTGTGACACCGTGGTCCTGTCCTGTACGCCGTCACGGACAACGCACCCGGAGCCGCCCGTGTCCCAGCCCTCGTACGCCCTCCTGCCCGGCGCCGACGAGTCGCCCGTGATCCTTCACGTGCCGCACTCCGCGCGGGCGGTCCCGGCCGGTGTCCGGGCGGGCATCGTGCTCGACGACGCCGCCCTGGAGCAGGAGCTGGACCACATCACGGACGCGCACACGGCCGAGATCGCGGCGGCCGCGGCCACGCTGGCCGCGGTGCCGCCCTGGCGGTTCGTCAACCGGCTGTCGCGGCTGGTGGTGGATCCGGAACGGTTCCCGGACGAGCGGGAGGAGATGCTCGCCGCCGGGATGGGCGCGGTGTACACGCGGACCACGCACCGGGACGTCCTCCGGGACGAGCCGTACGACCCCGGGCCGCTCGTCGAGCGGTACTTCCGGCCGTACGCGCGGGCGATGACGGAGGCGGTCGCCGGGCGGCTGGCCGCGACCGGGCGGGCCGTGGTCATCGACGTGCACTCCTATCCGACCCGGGCGCTGCCCTACGAACTGCACGGCGCCGGACCCCGGCCGCCGGTGTGCCTGGGCACGGACGCCTTCCACACGCCCGCCGAACTGGCGGAGGCGGCCCGCGAGGCCTTCGCGGCATGCGGGGAGACGGGGCTGGACAGCCCGTTCGCCGGGACCTACGTACCGCTGGAGTTCTACGGGACGGACGCGCGGGTGGCCGCGCTGATGGTCGAGATCCGGCGCGACCTCTACATGACCGAGCCCGGTGGTGCGGCGGGCCCGGGAGTGGACCGGCTCGCCGTCGCCCTCGCCGCCCTCGTGGACGCCGCCGGACGCTGACCCTCCGGCTGGAGCACTCCGGCAGGACACGGGGGTGAGGGCCGTACGACCGTGGAGGCATGACCACGGAGACCAACGCGCCCGCCACGACCACGGAGCCGGGCGGGCCCGCGCCGGCGGGGCCGCTCCCTCCTCCGGGGTGCGGGGCGGCGCCGCCGGTGCGGGACTGGCCCGCGCTCGAACTGGCGGGGACGGACTTCGACCCCGTCCTCGCGGCCCTGATGAGAGAGGGACCGGTGACCCGGATCCGGCTGCCGCACGGCGAGGGCTGGGCGTGGCTCGCGACCCGCCACGAGGACGTCAGGACCGTCACCAACGACCCGCGGTTCAGCCGCTCCGAGGTCACCCGGCGCCAGGTGACCCGCCTGGCCCCGCACTTCGGGCCCCGTCCGGGCTCGCTGGCCTGGGCCGACCAGCCCGACCACAACCGGCTGCGCAAGCCGCTCGCCGGTGCCTTCACGGTCGGTGCGATGAAGCGGCTGCGGCCCCGCGCGCAGGAGATCCTCGACGGCCTGGTCGACGGGGTCCTGCGGGACGAGCCGCCCGCCGATCTCATCGAGCGGGTGCTGGAGCCGTTCCCGATCACCGTGGTCAGCGAGGTGATGGGGGTGCCGGAGGCGGACCGGGAACGGGTGCACGCCTGGACCCGGCAGATCATCTCCACCTCGGGCGGTGCCGGGGCCGCCGAAACGGCCAAGCAGGGGCTGTACGGATGGATCACCGAAACGGTGCGCGCGCGGGCCGGCGGCACCGGCGAGGACGTGTACACGCTGCTCGGGGCCGCCGTGGCCCGCGGCGAAGTCGGCGAGGAGGAGGCCGTGGGACTGGCCGGGCCGCTGCAGATCGGCGGCGAGGCGGTCACCCACAACTGCGGGCAGATGCTGTTCCTGATGCTGACCCGGCCGGAACTGATGGCGCGGATGCGCGAGCGCCCGGCGGAGCGCGGCCCGGTCCTGGACGAGCTGCTGCGGTGGATCCCGCACCGCAGCACGGTCGGGCTCGCCCGGATCGCCCTGGAGGACGTCGAGCTGAGCGACGGCACCCGGATCCAGGCCGGCGACCCGGTCTACGTCTCCTACCTCGCCGGCAACCGGGACCCGGCCGTCTTCCCCGACCCGGACCGCATCGTGCCGGACCGCGATCCCAACCCGCACCTGGCCTTCGGCCACGGCACGCACTACTGCACGGGCGCGGTCCTGGCCCGGCTGCAGACCGAACTGCTGGTCGACACCCTCCTCGACCGGCTGCCGAAGCTGCGGCTCGCGGTGCCGGCCGAGGCGGTGGAGTGGCGGCGCAAGACCATGATCCGCGGGCCGCGGACGCTGCCCGTCACCTGGTGACGCCTCACGCCCGCAGCCACTCCGTCACGATCACGTCCCCACCCGTCCGCAGCCGGAGCGCGAACGGGCCGGTGGGCGGGGTGTCCGCGGCGAAGCGGCCCAGGGCGTCGGCCGTGAGCGGATGCGCCGCGGCCGGGCCGCCGAGCACCTCGATGCGCGCCGGCTGCGGGGGCAGCAGCTGACCGAGCAGTCCTTCCTCGGTGACCTCGACGTCCACGGTCAGCTCGCCCGCCTGGAAGGTCAGCATGCGGGGCGGGTCCTCGGCACCCCTGACCGGGATCGCGTCGACCAGTGAGTCGAAGGTCAGCTCGGCCACCCGGGCGTCCAGGTCGTGCAGCAGGTAGGCGTCCATGGCCAGTTGGAGCAGGTCGGCCGGGAGCGGGTCGAGGACGGCGGCCGCCCCGCGCAGCTCCTCCTCCAGGAGGTCCGCGTCGAAACCTGCGTCGCCCGAAACCCCGTCGAGGGCCTCGTCCACCGGGAATCCGTCGTCGCTCACACCGCACCCCTCGCGTCGAGCCGGGCCCGCAGCCGGCGCAGACAGCGCTGGCGCAGGGGGCCGATGCTGCCCACGGCGATGCCCAGCGCGACGGACACCTCGACGTAGCTGGGCGGCGGCGAGGCGATCAGGACCCGCAGCAACTGCCTGCACCGGTCGCCGAGTTCCTCGAACTCCTGCCACAGCAGACGGATCCGCTCGGCCTCGTCCGCGGCGTCCTCCGCGTCGATCAGGGACTGTTCGGGCGTACGGTCCTCGCTGACCCGGTCCAGGACCTGCGGATCGTCGGTCGGCAGCAGCCGGGTCAGGCCGCGGATCACCTTCAGGCACTCGTTGCGCGCCGTGCTGGCCAGCCAGGAGCCCGCCTTGTCGGGCTCCCGGATGCGGCCCAGGTGCTGGGCGAACCGGAACCACACGGTCTGGTACACCTCGTGCCCGTCGGCGTCGGAGAGCCGGTGCGCGCGCACCACGGACCACACCAGTGGGCTCAGCCCCTCCACGAGCGCCTTCCAGGCCGCCGCGTCGCCGTCGACGGCGGCCCGGACCAGCGCGCCGACCTCTGCTCGGTCCACGGTCCCACCCCTCGTGTACGGCAAGTCATGGTACGCCGTGGAGGGGGGTGTTCCGGAACTCAGGCCGTGGTGGGCAGCGTCACCACCGGCGCCGGCTGCCAGCCGGCCGGGCGGAGCGCCGGTACGTGGACCCCGCGCACGTCCGCGTACTCCGTGATGCTCTCCAGGAGCTGGGCCCGCGCCGCGCGCGGGTCGGACTCCTTGAGCGTGGTCATCCGGTCGGCGACGAGGCCGGCCACGATGGGGGTGGCGAACGATGTTCCGCTCCACTGTGCGAACCCTTCGAACATCACTTGGTCCGGTTTGCCGGGGCCGGTCGTCCCGGTGTCGGTCAACACGCCGGTGTGGCGCGGGTACTGGCAGGTGCAGGCGTAGGTGAAGCCGAACCGGCAGGCGTCGTAGGTGGTGTGCTGGTACACGTACGGCACGGGCGCGTCGAAGCCGGCCATGGCACCGATGAGCTGCTCGCCGGGGGCGTAGACCTTGACCCAGCCGCCGTGGTTGGTGAAGCAGGCGCCGTACTCGCCGTCGCTGCGCAGTGCGCCGACCGACAGGACCGTGTCCTCGTAGCCGGGCAGGTCGGCGCAGGCGGCGGGCCAGAAGCGGCTGGCGTTGCCGTTGTTGCCGGCGGCGGCGACGAGCAGGGTGCGCTGCTCGCGCAGGGCGTCCATGAAGGCCTCGACGGCGAGCAGTCCGTCGGCGCTGCCGTTCGGGGTACCGGCGGAGAGGCTGATGATGTCGGGCCAGCCGTGCTGGTCGATCGCCTCGAAGAGCCGGGCGCCGAACTCGGACTCCAGGATGGCGCCCGCGTCGTTGAGGGTGTTGGTGACGGTGATGTCGGTGTTCGGGGCGAGGGCGGCGACGAGTCCGGCGATGAACGTGCCGTGGCCGACGTACTGCTGGAGGACGCCGTCGGCGTCGGTCTCGTTGAGCTGCGGGTCGCCCTGGACGCGGGCGAGGAGCGGGTAGCTGCGGTAGTCGTGCACCAGGCCGGTGTCCATCACCAGCACGCTGACGGCGGTGTCCGGGTCGTAACCGCCCTCCGACGGAGCCGGGTTGGGGGCCTGGGTGAGCAGGGCGGGGAGCGGCTCGCAGGGATTGCAGGAGTTGGCGTTGGGGGTGGTGGACACCACGTGGTTACGGCTGACCAGGCGACGGCCGGCGCGGCCTTCGGTCTCCCGCAGGGCGCGCAGCGCGTGGCCGACGGCGGGGTCGGCGGTGCGGTCGCGGTGGCTCGGGTCGTCGACCCGGATGCGGGTGACCCCGGTGCGGTTGGTCTCCGGTCCGGTCCGGCCCACGTGGTCGGCGACGAGGCCGGCGGTGGCGGTGAAGTGGGCCCGCACGGTGTCCTCGACGATCCGGGCCTCCTCGCCGTCGCGGGCGAGGACCACCCCCTTCTCGTACAGGAACTCGGCCGCGTCGTCGGGCCCCATCGCCAGTGGGACGTCCGGCATGGAGCGCTGGATCTGCTCGAACTGCTCATGGAATCGCTGTGGTGCCATGGCCTGTCTCCTCCCCCAGAAACGGCGTTCTTCAGTCAGACTCGCGAGACCGCCGCTTGATACAGCGTCAAACCTGTGGGGCATGTATGCCCAGGCCACTACCATCCGAGGGGTGAGTGCGGGAAGCGATTCGGTTACGGAACTCCTGCCGATGGTGTTCGCCGCCCCGGGCGAGGCCCTGGCGCGGGCGGAGGGTGTCCTGCGGGCCGATCCGTCGCCGCTGGACGCGTCCGTCGCGCACCAGGTCATCGGCATCTGGCAGCGGGACTTCGGGGACCTGGCCGTGGCCCTCGACCATCTGCGCCGGGCCCGGGACTGGGCGGCGCGCGCGGACTCGGCGGATCGGGAGGCGGACGTCCTCGGCACCCTCGGGGTCGCCCTGGTGCACGCGGGGCGAACGCGGCAGGGGCTGACCGTGCTGGACCGCGGGGTGGACCGGGGCAACGGGCACACCCGGGCGCGGGTGCTGTACCGGCGGGCGTTCGCCGGGTGGGTGCTGGGCCGGCACCGGGAGGCTCTGGAGGACCTGCGGCGGGCGATTCCGGTGCTGCGGCAGGCCGACGACGTCATCTGGACCGCGCGGGCGCTGAGTCTGCGCGCGACGGTGCATCTGGCGCTCGGCGCGGTGGAGCGGGCGGACGCGGACTTCACGGCGGCGGAGGCGCTGTGGGAGACGACGGGCCAGGAGCACGACAAGGCGGTCGCCGTGGAGAGCCGCGGCCTGGCGGCGTTCCGCGCCGGTGACATCCCGGCGGCACTGCGGCTGCTGGCGGAGGCCAAGGAGCGCTACGACGAGCTGGGCACGCCGCCGTTCATGCTGTACATCGCGCGCTGCGAGGTGCTGATGGCGGCCGGTCTCGCCCCGGAGGCGCTGGCCGAGGCGGACGCGGCGATCGCGGCCCTGGACCGGATCGGCGGGCAGTCCACCCGCAAGGCCGAACTGCTGCTGACCGCCGCCCGGTCGGCGCTGTCCACCGGGGACGCGCAGACCGCGGTCGCCCGTGCCGCGGTCGCCGTACGGCTCTTCTCGGGGCAGCGGCGGAGCTGGTGGGAGACCCATGCGCGGCTGGTGCTGATCGAGGCGCGGGTGGCGGGCGGGGCCGCATCGGGGCGGCTGGTGCAGGACACGGCCGCGGTCGCCGAGCGGCTGGCGTCCTTCGGTGCGCCGGCCGCGCCGGAGGCCTCGCTACTCGCCGGGCGGATCGCGCTGGCGCTGGGCTGGACGGCGGACGCGGAGCGGCATCTGGCGGTGGCCGCGCGCAGCCGGCACGTCGGGCCGCCGCTGGCCCGGATGACCGGCTGGGCGGCACAGGCGCTCCGGGCGCGGGCGGCCGGTTCGCGCCGTGGCGTCCTGGAGGCGTGCCGGCGCGGCCTCGACGTGCTGGACGACCACCGGATGACCCTGGGCGCCTCGGAGTTGCGGGCCCGGGCCACCGCGCAGGGGGCCGAACTGGCGGCGCTGGCCCAGCAGGCGAGCCTCGCGCACGGCGGTCCGCGCCGGCTCCTGGAGTGGAGTGAGCGCTGGCGGGCCACGGTGCTGTCCACTCCGCCGACCCGGCCGCCCGCCGACCCTGCCCTGCTCGCCTCGCTGACCGCGTTCCGGGAGATCGCGTCCCGCGCGGAGGAGGCCCGCCGGGAGCGCCGTCCGGTGCCCGCCCTGGAGCGTGAACAGCGGCGTCTGGAACGGGAGATCCGCGCCCGCACCCACCACACCCGGGGCGATGCCCCCGGCGGCGGCGCCCGTTTCGACCCGGCCCGCCTGCTGGACCGGCTCGGCGACTCGCGGCTGGTCGAACTCGCCGTCCTGGACGGCCGGGTGCACGTCCTGCTGTGCGGTCAGGGCCGGGTGCGGCGCTTCGCGGGCGGTCTGCTGGCGGAGGCGGTCGCCGAGGCGGAGCACGTCCAGGCGGGGCTGCGGCGGCTCGCGCACCCGGGTGCGGAGGGGCGGCTGCCCGTGGTGGAGGCCGCCGGCCGGCGGCTGGAGGGGCTGCTGCTGGGCGCCGCGGCGGAGCAGCTCGGCTCCGGTCCGGTGGTGATCGTCCCGCCGGGCGCGCTGCACCGGGTCCCCTGGGCCCTGCTCCCCTCTCTCCGGGAGCGGGTGCTCAGCGTCTCGCCGTCGGCGTCGAGCTGGCTGCGGGCCCGGGAGACCGAGCCGCCGCCGGGCGGCCGCCATGTGCTGGTCCGCGGGCCGGGGCTGGCGACCGGCGGCGCGGAGGTGCCCGAGGTGGCGGGCCGGTACGCGGCGGCGCGGATCCTGGAGCACGCCGAGGCGCAGGTCCCGCGGGTCCTGGAGGAGCTGGACGGCGCCGCGCTCGCCCACATCGCCGCGCACGGCACGTTCCGCGCCGACAGTCCGCTGTTCTCCTCGCTGCGGATGGCGGACGGCCCGCTGATCGTGCACGACTTCGAGCGTCTTGCCCGCAGCCCCTACCGGATCATCCTCTCCAGCTGCGACACGGCCCGGCTGGCTTCGGTCGGCGCCGACGAACTCCTCGGCCTGGTCACGGCGTTGCTGCCGCTCGGCACGGCCGGAGTGGTGGCCAGCAGCGCCCCCGTGAACGACGCGGCCGTGGTTCCGCTGATGCTGGCCCTGCACAAGGGTCTGGGCGCCGGGCTGTCGCTGGCGGAGGCCCTGCGCGACGCCCGGGCCGCTCTGCCGGGCGACGCCCTCCACCAGGCGACGGGGTGGGCGTTCGCCGCGTTCGGGGCGGCCTGAGCCGGGGGCCGGGCGGCCTGGGCCAGGGCCAGGAACGGGGCAGCGTCGGCATCGGCGTCTGTGTCGGCATCGGCATCGGCTTCGGCTTCGGCGGGGGCATGGGCCGGCGAAGCCGTCAGCGCAGGACGGCCGCCAGCAGGTCGGCGCCGAGCGCCGCCAGATCGGGGAGATCCAGGGTGTAGCGGACGTAACGGCCCTGCCGCCGGGCGGTGAGCAGGCCCGCGCGGCGCAGGACGGCGAGGTGGCGGGAGACCTCCGGCGGCGTGAGTTCCCACGCCTGGGCCAGTTCACCGGTGGTGTGCGGGCCACGGGCCAGGGTGCGCAGCAGTCGCAGCCGCACCGGGTGCGCGAGTGCCTCCAGCCTCAGCGTGACCGTTTCCAACGACACCGGTTCCGACGGACTCGCCTCGGCCACCGGGTACTGCAGCACCGGCTGCCACCCGGGCGCGTGGACCGCGACCAGATGCGGCCGGCCGAAGACGCTGGGGAGGAAGGTGATCCCGGTGCCGTGGGCGGCGGTCGCGTTGTCCTGCAGCTTGTCGACGACGATGCAGTCGCCGTCCGGCGCGAGGGTGACGGCGCCGGAGACCGACGCGAGCGCCGCCCCGAGGCCCTGGCGCTTCAGCAGGTCGTTCTTCAGGCGCAGGTCGGTGGCGAGCTGCACGGCGACACCCGTCCAGGCCGCGTCGAAGAACGCCCCGGGCAACTGCTCGAGGGTGTCACGCACCCGGGCCCGCACGGCGGCCGGGTCCGCGAGCAGCCGTTCCGCGAAGGCCTCCTGGAGCGCACCGCGAGCCTGCGCCAGCTCCAGGGCCCGCTCGCGCGCCGTCGGGTCGGCGAGCGGCGACGGCCCGGTGAAGTGGACCCGGTTGCTGCCGCACGTGGTGATCAGCGCGGCGGTCACATAGGTCTCGTCGTCGATCCGGTCCACATCGTCGAGTTCCTCGGCGAGCGTCGCCCGGGGGCGGGCGGGGACCAGGAAGTCGGCCCGGGAGGAACGCCAGAGGAATTCCGCCTCCCGGAGGCGCTCGGCCAGTTCCGGCGGCAGCCCGGCCCAGACGTCCGCGGCCCAGCCGGCGAGCTGCGGGTGGTGTGCGGGTTCGGCCAGCACGTGCAGCATCGCGGTCAGCTCGGCCAGCGGGGAGGCGGCGAACCGCAGTCGCCCGGACGGCAGGCCCGCGATGTCGATCCTCAGCGTCATCCCCTCATCATCGCCGGTCGGAGAGCCGCCGCCGTCGTGGGTTGACGGTGTTCGTCAATCGACGTGGCCGTCCCGGCGGCCGTACGCACCGTTGACGCCATGGCAACCATCACCAGGATCCAGCCGCGCGCTCTCGTCCGTGCGTCGGGAGGCCCCCGCTATGCCGTCGCCCTGGCCGTGGACGCGCTCGGCACCGGCCTGCTGCGGCCCTTTCTGCTGCTCTACGGGGTGACGGTGCTCAGGCTGTCCGCGTCGGCGACCGGTATCGCCATGACGGCCGGCGTCGTCGTGGGGCTGGCGTGCATGCCCGCTGTCGGCCGATGGCTGGACCGGGGCGCGCGCAGCGCGGTCGTGGCGGCGTCGATGCTGGTACGGGTGGTGGGCGTGGTCCTGCTGCTGGCCGGCCCGGCGGGCCACGCCGGGCCGTTCGCGGTGGCGGCACTCTTCCTCGGCATCGGCAACCAGGCCTGGCCGGCCGCCCATGCGGCTCTCGTGGCGACGGTCGCCGACGGTCGCGAACGCGACGCCGCGCTCGCGGGCGGCCGCGCCCTGCGCAACGCCGGGCTGGGCGTGGGCGCCCTCCTCGCCACCGCCTGCCTGGCGGGCGGCACCACCGCGTTGCGGGCGCTGGCGGCCGGCACCGGACTCGCCTATCTCGTCGCGGCGGCCCTGGCACGGTCGGTGCGCCTGCGTGCGCGTCCGGCCACCGCCCCGGCCGGGGACGGCACCGGTGGGCCCGCACCCCGGATGCGGGCGCTGCTGGCCGGCAACGTGGTCTACGTCTTCTGCCTCAACGTCCCCGAAATCGCGCTCCCGCTGGTCCTGGTGACGCAGTTGCACGCGTCCCCGGTGTGGTCGGCGGCCGTCTTCGTGGCCAACACCGTGCTGGTGGTCGCCCTGCAGGTGCCCGTCACCGTCCTGACGTCCCGGCTCCCCCGGCGGGCCGTGCTGGCGCTCGCCGGCGTGGTGCTCGCCGCGTCCTACCTCGGGTTCCTCGCGGCGGCCTCCCTGGGACCCGGCTGGAGTGCCCCGGCCGTCGCGGCGGTGTCCGTGGTCTGCACCCTCGGCGAGATCATCTACGCCGGCAGTGCCACGGCGCTCGTCACCGCCCTCGCCCCGGCCCCCGTCCTGGGACGCGCCCTCGCCCGCTTCCAGCTCTCCACGGGCTTCGGCCTCGCCGTCTCCCCGGCGGTCATCACCGCGCTCGGCTCCCGCGGCCCGGCCGCCCTCTGGGGCACCCTCACCGCCGCGACGCTGCTGTCCGCGACCGCCGTCGCCACCGAGAAGGACCGCGGCACGCGGCTGGGCGCTTCCCGCTAGGCCGACCACCGGTCCGGCTGTGCCACCAGCCACGGCAGCGCGGTACGGTCGCCGGCGCCGAGGCGGGTGTAGGCGCTGTAGAGGTGGTTGCCCACGGTCCGTACGGACAGGGTCAGTTGTTCGGCGATCTGCCGGTTGCTGAGGCCCGCGGCGGCGAGGGTGACGATCTGGCGCTGACGGGCGGTGAGTTCGCCGAGCACCAGGCCGGACAGGGCCGGGGTGCGGGCGCCCTGGCAGCGGCGGGCGAGGGCGAGCGCGCGGGTACGGGACATCCGGGCGGCACGCGGATCGCGGTGGGCGCGGACCGCCTGGGCGTGGGCCTCGGCCGCGAACAGCAGCAGACCGCGGTCCGTCAGCTCCTCGGCGACCCGGTCCAGGGCGGGTCCGGCACCGCGGGCGACCGCCGCCGCGTGCCGGCCGAGCACGCCGTCCAGCCGCGCCGCGCCCGCCGCCGCCCCTTCGGGGTCCCCGAGCCGTACGGCGCCGTAGTGCGCGAGACCCCCGTCCCCGCGCACTACGGCGGCTCCCCCCCGTTCGGCCGCGGCACGGGCGAGTTCGGTACGGCAGGCGGCGTCGCCCGGCGCCGCCCGCAGTCCCTCCCTCGCCCACGCCGCCGCCTCTCGCAGCTCCCCCCGAAGCCACGAGTACCGGGCACGCACGGCCGCGTACCCGGGCGGTACGGGCAGGTCTCCCCCCGCCAGCCACTCCCCCACCGGGGCCGGCACCTCCCGTACGTCCAACTGTTCGATGCGCTCCTCCAGTTGCTCCTGTTCGTCCTTCAGGGCCGGCTCGCACTGCTCCGGGGTGCGGGCCGACCGGCGGGCCCGCAGCCGGCCTGCCGAGGCACGCAGCGCCGGGCCGTGCAGGGGGTGGGCGAGGCGGACGGCGCCCCGGTCGTCGACGTGGACGAGGCCGTCGTTCTCCAGCCGTTCGAGAGCCGCCAGGTCGGGGGCGTCGTCGAGGTGGAGCGGCAACGGCTCGGCGAAGGCGAGGCGTTCGAGGGTGTCGCGGTCGCCGGGCCCCCGCCCGTCCAGCAGGGCGGCGATCCGGTCCCGCACGGCCGCGGTGCGGGGCAGCGGACCGCGCCAGGCCCACTCGCCGGTGTCCGGGACGCGGGTCAGCGGGCCGGACTCGCGCAGCGCGCCGAGCAGGTCGCGCAGCAGCCGCAGGTCGCCCCGGCACACCCGGTGCAGGCGGCGCACGGTGAGCGGTTCCAGGCCGCCGCCGGCGAGCAGCGCGGCCGTCTCGTCGTACGGCAGGGGTTCCAGGGCGAGGTGGGTGAGGAGTTCCCCGGTCCACAGCCGGGAGACCGCGCCGGGAACGGCCGGTGTGCCGACGGCGGCCACCACGAGTCGGGTGCGGCCGTGTGCGGCGAGCTGGTGGACGAGGGCGGCCGAGGCCTCGTCGAGGAGGTGGGCGTCGTCGACGACCAGGAGCCGTACCCCGGACAGGTGCTGGACCGCGCCGGGCAGCGAGAGGCGGTCGGAGAGCAGGTGCGCGAACGCGGCGAACGGGAGTGCGCCGGTCTCGGGGGTGCCGGTCACCCGGACGCAGTCGGTGCCGCGGACGGCCTCGGTGATCAGCCGGGTCTTGCCGATGCCGGCCGGGCCGGTCACCACGACACCCTGGCGGCCGGCCACCGACGCCCGCCTGACCAGCTCCAGTTCGTCCTCCCGGCCGGTGAACGGCCAGGGCAGTTCGAGGGTTCGCGCATCCCGTCCGTAAGTCGTCACGTGAGTATGAGCCGCGTTACTCAGCTCTGATACAGGGGGACTTGAGTAGCTTCCGACTCAGGCGTGCGGCGGGGTCGAACGGCAGTCTGGGCGCATGACCCGACGCTACTGCTCGCTTCCGCAGCAGTCGGCTCCGGCGTTCGCGCCGGGACTGGCCGCCGAGCGGCTCGGCGCGCTCGTCGGCGGGCGGCGGATGTGGGTCAACGGCACGGTCCTGCACTACTTCTTCTTCGACGCCGACACGGACGCCTCGGTGATCCCGGTCCCGGGGACCGGGGAGACCCGCCGGGTGCCGTGGGCGGGGGCGAAGGAGCAGCGGGACGTGGTGCGCGCGTCCTTCCGGGAGTGGCAGGACCTCGGCATCGGGGTGACGTTCGCCGAGGTCCTCGACCGGTGCGAGGCGGAGCTGCGCATCGGCTTCCAGCCGGGGGACGGGTCCTGGTCGGCGGTGGGCCGGGACGCGCTCTCGGTGGGGGCGGGCGAGCGCACCATGAACCTGGGCTGGGACCTGACCGAGCCCGGCGGGCGCTGGACGGCGCTGCACGAGATCGGGCACGTGCTCGGGATGCGGCACGAGCACCAGAGCCCGTTCGCGGGCGTCCACTGGGACGACGAGGCGGTCTACGCCGACCTGGCAGGACCGCCGAACCACTGGAGCCGGGACCGGACCGACTGCAACATCCTGCGCGCGCTGGATCCGGCGGAGGCCAACGGCTCGGTGTGGGATCCGCAGTCCGTGATGCAGTTCCCGTTCGGTCCGGGGCTGGTCCTGGAGCCGGAGCAGTACCACAACGGCCTGTACCCGCCGGGGTCGCTGTCCCCGGCGGACAAGGAGTTCGTGCTCCGCTGGTACCCGCCGGCCGAACCGCCGGCCGAGCTGGTGCCGTTCCGCTCGGCGCCGCTCAGCCTGGCGCCCGGTGGGCAGGCCGACTTCGCCGTGGAGCCGCCGGAGACCCGCGTCTACAGCGTGGGCACCTTCGGGGAGAGCGACTCCGTCGTCGTGGTCTTCGAGGAGCGCGACGGGGAACCGCGCTACCTCGCCGGCCACGACGACGGAGGCACCCCGCACAACACCAGGATCAGGGTCAGGCTCGTCAAGGGCCGCCGCTATGCCGTCCGCGTCCGTCTCCATTCCACGTGGGGGTCGGGGGAGACAGCGGTCATGTGCTGGTGAGAGCACGGACCGCGACGCGGAGGTCGGACGACTGTCCGGCGCCGGGGGGGGAAGCGGCCGCGAGACGTCACCTTCGGGGGAGGGAGACGTCTCGCGGCCACACCCGTGTGCCGGGACGTCAGACAGGGGCGGGCTCCTCGGCGGCCGGGTCGACGGGCGCCCAGGGGAAGGGCGGGTCGGGGATGTCCTTGCGCAGGACCGGAGCCACCGCCGACTGGAACAGCTCCAGCGAGTTGCGGTGCTGAGTGTCCGTCAGCCCCCCGGCGTCGGCGTGCAGGTGCAGGACGGTGTGCCCGAACTGTTCGTGGTAGCGGTGCACCTTCTCGACGACCTGCTGCGGACTGCCGATCAGCGCCGAGCTGCGCGCCACGAAGTCCTCCAGGGTCTCGAAGACGACCGGCAGCCCGGCCCGCCGGAAGAAGGCCAGGTTCGCCTCGAACACCGGGCGGTAGGCGGCCAGTGCCTGCTGGCTGGTGGGCGCCACCAGGAGGCCCGCGGTACCCGCGCCGACGGCGATGTCCGCCGGGTCGTGGCCGTAGTGCTCCCACCGTTCCCGGTAGTGGCGGATCAGTTCGGCGTACGGCTCGACGGGGTGGGTGACGTTGGCGGAGAACAGCGGATCGCCGTGACGGGCGGCGAGGTCGACGGACTCCCTGCTGGTTGCGCTGCCGTGCCAGACCCGGACCGGCCGCTGGTAGGGGCGCGGCCAGACCTCGGCGTCGGTCAGCTCCGGCCGGAACCGGGTCTTCGCCGTCACCCTGTCCTGACGCCACAGCTGCCGGAACACCTCGTAGCTCTCGGCGTTGCGGTCCCACTGGTCCTCGGGCGTGACGTGGAACAGCTCGCGCTGGGCGGAGCCGTTGCCCTTGCCGATGATCAGGTCGAGGCGGCCCTCGGCGAGGTGGTCGAGGGTCGCGTAGTCCTCGTACGCCCGGACGGGGTCCAGCAGGCTCAGCGTGGTCACCGCGGTGAACAGCCGGATGCGCCGGGTGAGCGCGGCGACGTGGCTGAGCACGACCGTCGGAGAGGAGGAGATGAACGGTCGCTCGTGCCGCTCCCCCACCCCGAAGCCGTCGAAGCCCAGTTCCTCGGCGAGCACGGCGTTGTCGAGGACCTCGCGGAACCGGTCGTGGGTGGACTTGCGTCTCCCCGTGACCGGATCCGGGCGGTGCACGATCAGGGTGATCGCCAGGAACCTCACGACGCCACCCGCTCGCTCCGCTTCTCGTCGGGGTGGGCGAGGCCGAGGTGGTCGCGCAGGGTGGTGCCCTCGTACTCGGTGCGGAAGACGCCCTGCTCCTGGAGGAGCGGTACGACCGTGTCGGCGAAGGCGTCGAGGCCGCCGGGGGTGATGTGCGGGACCAGGATGAAGCCGTCGGAGACGTCGGCCTGCACGAAGTCGTTGATGGTGCGGGCGACGGTGGCCGGGGAGCCGACGAAGGTCTGCCGGTTGCCGGTGTTGATCACGAGGTCGCGGATGGACCACTTGTTGGCCTCGGCCAGTTCGCGCCACTCGCGGGCGATGGCGAGCGGGTCACGGTACATCCTGACCTGGGCGCGGCCCCGGGAGATGTGCTCCTCGCCGACGAGCGGGTCGACGTCGGGCAGCGGGCCCTCCGGGTCGTACGACGACAGGTCCCGGTTCCAGACGAACTCCAGGTGCCTGAGGGCGGTCGCGCCGCTGACCTGCTGGCGGCGCACCTGGTGGGCGATCTCCTCGGCCTCCGCGTCGGTGTCGCCGAGGACGAAGCTGGCGGCGGGCAGGATCAGCAGGTCCTCGGGGCGGCGGCCGTACTTGGCGAGGCGGGACTTCACGTCGGTGTAGAAGGCCTGCCCGGCGTCGAGGGTGGCGTACCGGCTGAAGATCGCGTCGGCGGCGGACGCGGCGAACTCGCGGCCCTCGTCGGACTCGCCCGCCTGGAAGACCACCGGGCGGCCCTGCGGGGAGCGGGGCACGTTGAACTGGCCGTGGATGTCGAACTGCGGGCCCTTGTGCACGAAGGAGCCGGCCCTGGCGTCGCTCAGGAAGGTGCCGGTGGCCTGGTCGGCGAGGATCTCGTCGCCGTGCCAGGAGTCGAAGAGCTCGTTGGCCGTGGCGAGGAACTCCTTGGCGCGGGCGTAGCGCTCGTCCTGCGGCAGGAAGCCGCCGCGCCGGAAGTTCTCGCCGGTGAAGGCGTCCCAGGAGGTGACCACGTTCCAGGCGGCCCGGCCGCCGGAGAGGTGGTCGAGGCTGGCGAACTGGCGGGCCACCTCGTAGGGCTCGTTGAAGGTGGAGTTGATGGTGCCGGTCAGGCCGAGGTGGTCGGTGACGGCGGCCAGGGCGGCGAGGACGGTGAACGTGTCGGGGCGGCCGACCACGTCCAGGTCGTATATCTTCCCGCCCTGTTCGCGCAGCCGGAGTCCCTCGGCGAGGAACAGGAAGTCGAACCTGGCGCGTTCTGCGGTCTTCGCGAAATGCGTGAAGGAGCTGAACTCGATGTGGCTGCCCGCGGCCGGGTCGCTCCACACCGTGGTGTTGTTGACACCGGGGAAGTGGGCGGCCAGGTGGATCTGCTTCAGCGGCTTGCTCATGTCGGGTGCGGTCCTTCCGGCTCAGGCGGTGGCGGCGTAGCGGTTGGCGGGGCGGGCGAGCCCGAGCAGGCCGCGCAGGGTGTCCGCCTCGTAGGCGGTGCGGAAGCGGCCGCGGCGCTGGAGTTCGGGGACCAGGTCCGCGGTGATGCGCGGCAGGTCGTGGCCGAGGACGGCGGGGCGCAGCCGGAAGCCGGTGAGTCCCTCCGCGGCGAACTCCTCCAGGAGGTCGGCGAGTTCGGCTGCCGTACCGGTGAAGGTCCGGGCGTCGCTGATGTGTTCGCGACCGTCGAGGGCGTCCAGGCGCTCCTTGCGGGCGACGGCCGCGGCCCGGTCGTCGTCGAGGAGGACCACGAGGTCGCCGAAGACGTGCACGGTGTCGCCGGCCCGTCCGGCGGTCTCCTGTTCGGCGCGGATCTCGGCGACGATCGCGCGGGCGTCGGCGCCGTCCTGCGGGGTGACGTAGCCGACGTCGGCCTGCCGGGCGATCAGCCGGTAGGGCACGGTCTGGTGGCCGAGGGCGGTGACGAGCGGCTGGCCCTGCGGCGGGCGCGGGGTGATGGAGGGGCCCTTGACGCTGAAGTGCCGGCCCTCGAAGTCGATGTAGTGCAGCTTGTCGCGGTCGATGAACCGGCCGGTGGCGGCGTCCCGGATCTCGGCGTCGTCCTCCCAGCTGTCCCAGAGCCTGCGTACGGCCTCGACGTGGTCGGCGGCCTCGTCGAAGTGCTCGGTGAGCCGCTGCTGTCCGGCCGGGGACCGCAGTTCCGCGAGGTCGACCGGCGGGAAGGTGCGGCGGCCGAAGTGGTCCGCCTCGTCGGGGCGGGCGGAGATCTGTACCCGCAGCCCGGCGCGGCCGGTGCTGACGTAGTCCAGGGTGGCGATGGCCTTGGAGATGTGGAACGGCTCGGTGTGGGTGGCGATCACCGTCGGGACCAGGCCGATGTGGTGGGACAGCGGCGCGATCCGGGACGCGATCAGGACGGCGTCCAGGCGGCCGCGGACCTGGTCGGTACGGCCGTCGGGTTCGCCGTGGTGCGAGGACTGCAGGCCGAGGCCGTCCTCGATGGTGACGAAGTCGACGAGACCGCGCTCGGCCTCGGCGACCAGGTCGGCCCAGTAGCCGGCGGTGAACAGCTCGCGGGGGCGGGCGACCGGCTCGCGCCAGGACGCCGGATGCCAGCCGGTGCCGTCCAGGGCGACGGCGAGGTGCAGGTGGGAGGCGGGAGATGAGGACACAGTGGTGCCTTCCTGAGGGTCCGTACGAGGGCGCGCCGCAGAGGGGCGCGGCGGGGACGACTGGTCAGGAACAACAGAGCGCGCCGGCCACGCGCTGGAGGTCGATGTGCGGCCGGGAGTGCAGGACGGTACGGCGGCTGGGGCTGAGGACACGTGTCACGTCCCGCACCTCCCGGCCTGCTCCGCGTACATCTCGTCTCGACTCACAACAGACCGGCGTCCGTGGTTGTTCCCGGGCTGCGCACCAGCGTGTGCAGGTCGGCGCGGGCGGCGCCGGGCCGGCGCGGTCGGCCGAGGCCGCGTAGGCGTGGACGTCGTCGGGATGCCGGGCCGCCCGGCCCACCCGCTGGGCGAGGTGGCGTGCGGGCCGGTGCGGGCGGCCGCCCGGACGGCGTCGTCGAGCGGGGGCGTGCCGGGTGCGGGGGAGGCCACGCCTCCGTGGAGGTCGGTCCGGTGGGTCACGGAGGCGCGGTCCCTTCTCACCGTGCGGTGTCGTGTCCTGACGGGCGATCAGGAGTTGTCGAGGGGCAGTCCGGGCGGGTTGACCTCGGACTTCGCGACGGCTTCGTCGGAGAGGTTGTAGGCCTTGAGCCATTCGGCGTACTGACCGTTCCTGATCAGGTAGTTGATGGCGTCGGCGAGCGGCTTGGCGAGGCCGCTGTCCTTCTTGGCGGTGGCCGCGATCAGGCCCTGGAGGTCGGCGCCCGCGCCGGAGTAGGTGCCCGCGGTGCGGGTGGCGTTGGGCGTGTTCGCGGTCTGCTTGTTGTGGTACGCGATGCCGGGGTTGGGGCCGAGGTAGGCGTCGATCTTGCCGCTGGACAGGGCCAGGTAGACGCTGTTGCTGTCCTGGAAGTACTTGACGGTGAGCTTCTTGCCCTCGCTCTCCAGCTTCTTCTTCCACTCCAGGAGGATCTTCTCCTGGTTGGTGCCGGCGCTCACGGAGACGGTCCTGCCGGCGAGGTTCTCGTAGTTGCCGTCGAAGTTCCAGGTGCTCTTCTTCGGCACGGTGAAGGCGAGGTTGTCCTGCCGGTAGGAGGCGAACTCGTACTTCTTCTTGCGTTCCTCGGTGTCGGTGACGTTGGAGAAGGCCACGTCGACCTTGCCGCTGTCGATGCCGACGAACATGTTCTCCCAGGTGGCGTTCTGGATCTCGGGCCTGAGGCCGAGGACCGCGGCGACCAGGCGGCCGAGGTCGGGCTCGGAGCCGGTGAGGGTCTTCTGGTCGCTGCCCACGAAGGCCAGCGGCGGGAACCCGGCGGGCAGGGCGCCCTCGCCGATGACGAGCCTGCCGCTCTTCCTGACGGAGGCGGGCAGTTCGGCGCTGATGGACTTGACCTCGGAGACCTTGATCGTGGTCTGGGTGGCGGCGCCGTTGGAGACCTGGCCGATGACGACCTCGCCGGTCTTCGCGGCGGAGGTGGTGGCCGCGTCGCTGTCGCCCCCGCAGGCGGCGAGCCCGGTGGCGAGGGAGGCGACGGCGGTCGCCGCGGTGATGCCTCTGATCAGGCTGCGTCGGGTGAGGAGCGTGGGCATGGCTGTCCTTCGTGTTGCGGTGAAAGGTGCGGTGAGAAGTGCGCTGTACGGCGCGGTGAACGGCGTGTGTTCAGAGGACCTTGCCGAGGAAGTCCCTGGTCCGTTCGTGCCTGGGGTTGTCGAGGACCTCGGAGGGCGGACCCTGCTCGACGATCCGGCCACCGTCGATGAAGACGACCCGGTCGGCGATCTCGCGGGCGAAGCCGATCTCGTGGGTGACGATGACCAGGGTGGTGCCGCTGGTCGCCAGGTCCTTGATGACGGCGAGGACCTCGCCGACGAGTTCGGGGTCCAGGGCGGAGGTGGGCTCGTCGAAGAGGATCACGCCGGGGCGCAGGGCGAGCGCGCGGGCGATGGCGACGCGTTGCTGCTGGCCGCCGGAGAGCTGCCGGGGGTAGGCGCCGACGCGCTCGCCGAGGCCGACCCTTTCCAGGAGTTGCTTGGCCAGGGCCTGGGCCGCGGGCTTGGTGAGCTTTCCGGTGGCGGCCGGGGCGGCGGCCACGTTGTCCAGCACGGTCAGGTGCGGGAAGAGGTTGAAGTTCTGGAAGACGAAGCCGATCCGGCCGCGCTGGGCCAGGATGGCGCGCTCGCTCAGCTCCTTCAGCCGGCCGCCCTGCCGCTTCACGCCGATCGGCTCGCCGTTGATGCTGACGTGGCCGCGCTCGGGCTTCTCCAGGTGGTTGACGACCCTGAGGAGGGTGGACTTGCCGGAGCCGGACGGGCCGAGGACGACGGTGACCTCGCCGGGACGGATGGTCAGGTCGATGCCGTCGAGGACGCGGTGGGCGCCGTACCACTTGTGGACGCCGTGGATCTCCAGGGCGGCGGGGGCCGTCTCCAGGGTGTCGGTGGTGGTCATACCGCGGCCTCCCGGCGGATGCGGGCGCGCAGTTCGGTGAGGCCGGCGCGGAGTCTCTGCAGGGGGGTCGGGGGCAGCGCGCGGGTGGCGCCGCGGGCGTAGTGGCGCTCCACGTAGAACTGGACCACGGAGACGACGCTGGTCAGGATCAGGTACCAGACGGTCACCACGAGGAGCAGCGGCACGATGTCGCCGGGGTAGGTGGAGCCCATGCTCTGCGCCGAGCCGAACAGGTCGAGCAGCGAGACGTAGAAGACGAGCGAGGTGCTCTTGATCAGGCCGATCAGCTGGTTGACGTAGTTCGGGGTGATGGACCGCAGGGCCTGCGGGAACACGATCTTCCGGAACTGGTAGCCCCTGGGCAGGCCGAGCGCGGCGGCCGCCTCGTGCTGGCCCTGATCCACGGAGAGGATGCCGCCGCGGACCACCTCGGCCGCGTAGGCGGCCTCGTTGAGGCTGAGGCCGATGACGGCGACGACCATGTCGGTGGCGAGCTTCGACTCGTCGAAGGAGAAGAAGGCCGGCCCGAAGGGGACGCCGATGCTCAACGTCTTGTACAGGGCGCTGAAGTTGTACAGGAAGAGCAGGACCACGATGAGCGGTACGGAGCGCAGCGCCCACACGTAGGTCCAGCTGACCGCGCGCAGCACCGGGCTCCTCGAGAGCCGGGCCAGGGCGAGCACGATGCCGCCGAGCAGGCCCAGCACCGCGCTGTAGGCGGTCACTTCGAGGGTGATGACCAGTCCGTCGAGGATGGTCGGCCGCAGGAACCAGTAGCCCCAGCGGTCCCACTGGTAGAAGGGGTTGGTCACCAGTCCGTGCACGAACTGGGCGGCCAGGACCAGGACGACGGCGGTGGCGATCCACCGTCCCGGCCTGCGCAGCGGCTGAACGCGCTGTGCGGAGAGGGATTGTGACGGTTCGTCGGCGGCGGGCGGCGCCTCGGGGGCGGCGATCGTGGCGCCTGGGGGTTCACTCATGGCGGGCTCCGGCGGAGTCGGACACCCACGTGTCCCACGGCGGGGGCCGCGCACCGGGCCGCGTTCGGGCGCGGCACGGTGCGCGGGGGCGCGCGGGGCACGGGGCTGGGCGGACGGCGGCACACCGGACGGCCGGTGTTCCGACGGGAACGCTGGGGTGCGAGGCTGCGGGGAACCGGCGGAAAGGCCTGGTCAGACCCGACAGCGGGCACAGCCCGGTGCGGTACACGCGCTACACAGGGCGCTGTTGACACGGAGCAGGTCGACGGCGCGGTCGGCGACGAGCGGGCTCGGGTACGGGCGTACGCAGCCCTCGGCGCGGCGCTGGGCCGTCCTGGAGGCTGCGTACATGTCGTCACCCGTCACTGTCGTTCCGGCCCCGGAGGGCACTCGCGCTTACCGAATCGTCGCTTGCCGAAACGTCGTCGGTCCGGTCGTCACCTGGGGCACCCCACCGCGGTGCGAGGGTTGCCGGTCAGCAAGCCAGGGCTTGACGCTGACGCTCATGACCGTTCTGGTCCGCAAGTAACGCAGTTGCCCGAACGAATGTCAACGCCTGTCCGACTGGCGAAACGGTTCGGGCCGCTCTCACCTGCGCGAAACGCGGGGTGCGTCCGCCGCGTGGCCCGCCCAGTCCAGGATCTGGACGGCCGCGCCGGCGGCTTCCAGGCCCTGGCAACGGCCGTGGTGGCGGCGGGCGATGCCGTCCAGGTCGAGGTGGGCGCCGAAGGCCGGATGGGCGGCCAGCCGGCGCGCGTAGGCCCACAGCACCGGGTGGCCGGCGACGGCGTGCACCGCGGCGGCGTCCAGGTGGTTGCGGTGCACGGTGTCGAGTTGCACCAGGGCCACCCACAACTCGACGTCCGCGGCCGTGAGTTGACCGGCGACCAGGAACTCCACCCCGGCCAGCCGGCGCTCCAGCCCGTCCAGGGCCGTGAGCAGCACCGCCAGCGCCTCCGGGTCGCCGCCCTCGCGCCCGGCACGCTGGGCGGCCTGCTCGATGTCCTCGGTGCACAGCCGCTCGACGGCCTCGATCCGGGCCTCGGCGCCACAGGGGTAGAGCCGGGCGACGCCGTCACCGAAGTGCCGGTCGAGGTCGCGCAGGATGTCCCGGCTGTGGGTGCTGACGATGCGGCCGGACCAGCCGTCGCTGAACACCGGCGCGAGGGCCGGTCCCGAGTAGCGGTGGGCGCTGGCCTCGTACAGCGGGCGCAGTACCGCGTGGCTGCCGTCGGGACAGTCCGGGACGGCGGGCAGGAAGGTGACCGGACAACAGTCGTCCAGGGCCAGCAGGCTGTGCCCGACGGCGATTCGCAGGCCGTCGGGACAGGCCGTGGACAGGTGCAGCCGGTAGCGGCGCGGCACGGCGTAGTGGCCGCTGCGCGCGTCGCGGCCGATGCGGCCCCGGAAGCCGGGGGCGGTGCGGACGGACGGCAGGGCGGCGAGTGGAGTGATGGACATGCGTCTCCCCGGGGGCGGGCGGGCGCGCGGGCGTACGCGCGGCCGAGGCGTTCGTCGGTGGGTTCTCGGTGGGATTCGGTGAGCCCTGGCGGAGGGCGCTCGGCTCGTACGACCGGGATCGGGCGCTCAGTCTCTGCGGCCGGTGGCGCCGCACATCCGCAGCAGGTCGAGGTGGCGGCGGGAGGTGAGCAGGGGGGCCGTCCAGGGCGCGGGGCTCTCGCGGCGTTGTCTGCCGGTGAGCGTGCGCAGGCGACCCATCGTTCCCTACCTTTTCACTAGGATTCCCATCTGGAGTGTCGATCCGCCTCCGCCCGGCGTCAAGGGGGCGTCCACGCCTGGGACACCCGGTCCCGACTTGCCGCCGGCCGGGCGGGGCGGTGGGCTGGTGGCGGAGGCCGAGTGACAGGAGCCGGAGCCGATGACCGAGCCGCCGGGTCCCGGGCCCGTGCCGGGCGCCGTGCCCGAGACCTTCGCGTTCCGCTGCGGGCGGTGCGGCCACGGCTGGCAGGCCGTCTTCCAGGCGGTGTTCTTCACCGACCCGGTCGCCGATCCGGAGCTGCAGAGCACCCTGGAGTACGTCGACGAGGCCGGCCGGGCCGTGCCGTCGCCGCTCACGGACGCGGTGTGCCCGCGCTGCGGCAGCCGGCGGGTGCGGGTCACGGCGGCCTGATCACGGCGCTCACCCGAATGGCACGTGCGAGTGGTCGGCGCCCGCCGCCGGTGGTGGCGTGGAGGTCGTACCGACGCCGTCCGGCGTCGTCCGGCGGAAGGGGCGCCCCGGCGCCGTCCGCCCGGTGACGTACCGCGTTCCGAGGAGGCAGTCGCGATGACCCGTCCGTCCCGACCCGCGCGTGTGCTCGCCGCGGCCCTGACGGCGGGCACCCTGCTCGCCACGGCGGCGGCGTGTTCGGACGGCAGCGGCTCCCCCGAGGCCGCGGCCGTCTCGCCCGCCGCCGAGCGCTCCCCCGCTCCGTCGCGCACTCCCACCCTCACCGGCCCCGGCGCACAGGCCGCGCTGATCACGCCGGCCGACATCGAGGACGACTGGCAGCAGGCCAACGACGCCGCCACCTGGCGCAACCAGATGCTGGTCGGCAAGGTCGACGTCGCCCAGTTCCTCAATGCCAAGACCAGTGCCGCCGACTGCCAACGGCTGCTGGACAGCCTCTACTCCGACACCCTGCTGGGCCGCGCCGCCGGCGCCTCCGGGCTGCGCGGTTTCACCTCGGAGGACTCCCGGCTGCTGTACCAGGTCGGCGACTACGGCCAGGCCGCCATGGACGCCACCGTCAAGTGGCTGCGGAACCTTCCCACCGAGTGCAACCAGTTCACGGCCACCGCCTCGGACGGCGGCAAGCGGACCGTACAGGTGGTCGAGTACAAGGATCCGCCCAAGGCGGGTGACAACCTGGCGGCGCTGACGGTCACCGTCCAGGGCACCTCGAACGGGCAGCCCGCCACGACCACCCTCGACGTCGCGGTGCTGCGCGTCGGCGCCTCCGGGGCGGCGGTCACCAACGGCGGCCTCTCGGGCGTCGACCACGACAGCACCGCCCTGGCCGTGCAGAACGGCGCCAAGCGTCTCGAGGACGTGCTGTCCGGAAAGACCCCCGCACCGCTGCCGAGCCAGTTCGACTAGCTCAACGGGCCGCCTGATCCTCGGAGTTGCGCTGGGTGGTGCCCGGCTCCCCGTTGTCGCGGCGCCAGGCGACGACGAGTTCGTCACGGGTGCCGAAGCGGACCAGGTGCCGGCCGACCACGCCTTCCAGGACGCCGAGGTGCTCGGGGTCCGTGTCCACGGTGAGCAGCAGGGCGCCCTCGGTCGCGGTGAGGGTGCCGGTGCCGTTCTGGAAGACGATGCCGCCGGTCCCGGTCTCCTCGTCCCAGCTGGTCTGCGAGCGGCGGCCGAGGTGCGAGGCGAGCTGCTTGGCGTAGCGGGCGGGGCGGTCGGTGGGAACGCGGGCTTCGGAACGGGCCATCTGGGACTCCCGGTGGTGCGGGGCGGGCGTACGGCGACGGGGTCACGCTACGTCGGGGCAGGGGGTGCGGCGCCGTACCCTGGGCCGCACGCTATGCATGCCGGTCGTGTCACCCGGCGTTCCGGACGGATGCGCGCCGCGGGGCCTACCGGGCCGCCGGGCGCGAGCATCCCGGCGTCGGCGGAGAGGACCAACTCCGCTCCGAACCGGTCGAGGCCCGTCGGCGTCAGGAAGGTGCCGACGGCCGCGCCGACCCTGCTCAGGGCGGTGGCGAGGCCGACGCCCGTGACACTCCGCCGCCGCGGGCGCCCTTGCGGCCGCGGTCACCCGCAACGCACCCCGGCAGCCCACCGCGGAGCAGATCCTCGGGATCCTCGAATCGGCGTACCAGGGCGCGTATCGAGTCGTGATCAATCCGCGAGATTCACCCTCGCAACAACACGCCGATCACGGGGCCAACGGGCAGTCGCACCGGATGCGCATGCCGGTCAGCCTGTGGGCAGACCGATCTGGTCGCGTTCGAGTACAGAGCGCAGCTCCGAGAAGATCTGTGCGGCGGCCGGTCCTGAGGGACCGCCCAGGACGTCTGCGGTCAACTCGGCCAGCGTCTTGGTGAAGGTCGCCTCGGCCGCCTCGACGAGTTGCAGGCCTGCGGCGGTCAGGTCCAGCAGCGATGAGCGGCGATCCGACGGATTGGTTCGCCGTGTGACCCAGGCCTGCTTCTCCAGGCGGTCGATGCCCTTGCTGGTCGCGCCGATCCCGATGGCGAATTCGGTGGCCAGGTCCGCGACCCGGGACCCGGGGCGGTCGCGCAGGAAGCGCAGGAACTCGAACTGCGAGGTGACGATCCCGTGCCGCTCGCGAAGGCGGTCGTTCAGCGCGTTGTAGAGGCGTGTCTCACAGCGGACGAGATCAGTGAAGAAGACCTGGAGGTCGATCGGGGCACGGCTTGACTTAGATGCCATGGCATATATTCTAACCTAGATGCCTGGGCATATAATTCCTTGGCATGTACTTGCGATGGAGGCGACAATGAGCAGGCAGCAGCGCGCGGAAATCGACGCGATGGTCCGGCAACCTCGGCCGGAGGGACCTCGGTCGGTGGAGGAGCTCCGTGCCGGGTTCAGGGCGATGATGCGGGGAATGACCGTCCCGGCCGGGATCCGCACCCGGACTGCGACGCTCGGTGATCGGCCCGCGCTGCTCGTCGAGGCGACCGGCACTCCGAAGGCCGGGACGATCCTCTACTTTCACGGCGGCTCCTACGTGGTCGGTTCACCGGAGACGGCGATGTCACTGACGGGGAACCTGGTGACCAGAACAGGGTTCCGGGCGTTCTCCCTGGATTACCGGCTAGCCCCTGAGTATCCGTTCCCGGCCGCGATCGAGGACGGACTGAGCGCCTACCGCGCACTTCTCGACAGCGGCGAAGACCCCTCGGCGATCGCGTTCGCCGGGGACTCCGCCGGTGGCGGCCTCACCGTCACCACCTGCCTCGCCGCCCGCGACGCGGGCCTGCCCGTGCCCGCAGCAATCGTGGCGTTCTCCCCCGGACTCGACATGACCCGGACAGGCGAGAGCATGGACACCAAGGCGGGCATCGACCCGTTCTTCACTCGTGAGGGCCTGGAGAACACCGGGACCATGTACCTCGCGGGACAGGATCCGCATCAGCCCATGCTCAGCCCCGCCACCCTCGCCGACCTGACCGGCTTCCCTCCGTTGCTTCTGCAGGCGGGCACCAACGAAATACTCCTGGACGACTCCACGCGCATGGCCGCGCGCGCGAGGGAAGCCGGAGTGGACGTCATCCTGGACATCACCGCTGACGTTCCACATGTCTTCCAGGCGTTCGCCGGCGTCCTGGACGAAGCCGACGAGGCACTGGACCGCGCCGCTCTCTTTCTCGGTCAGCACCTCCGCACCAGGGGCACGGCACGCACGCCGGCAGGCTGAAGCCCGCAGGCGGTCTCATACGGACCACGGTCCGGACCCCAGGCCCCGGCTCGCCGTTCCCCTTCCTGGCGGCCGGCACCCCACCTCGCTCCGAGGGCCGTTCAAGGCCCAGGGAGCAGGGCAGCATGATCCGCCGCTACCTCATCCGCCGAAACCGCCACGCAGACGACCGGCGCCTGCGCGCCGTCGTGGACAGGGCCAACGTCGCCTGGAACAGCATGAAGTCAGAGAAGATGGCCTTACGGACCGACCGTGTCGACCACGATCCGATCCAGGCGGCGGCGCACGTTGCGGCCACACGCTGCCGGGGCGACACCCACACCATGGCGGCTGCGGCCCGCGCCCGACACGGCCGGATCGTCACCGCGGTGAACGCCTGTCCCTCCACCGAAGGCCCCTGCGCGGAGCTGGTCCTGACCGCCGCTGCTGCCGCTGAGGGCACCTATGACCTGGGCGTCATCGTCGCCGTGGGTGACCGCGACCGCGCGTCCAGCCCCCATGCGGCCGCTGCCGCCAGATCCTTCTTGACCGCGTCCCCGCCCTGAAGGTCATCGTCGCAACAAGCGACGGCCTCCGGATGGTGCCCGTCCTCGACCTGCTTCCCGAAAGCTGCATCCGGGCGAGCGCTGAGCATGGAACGCGCATCTGCGCACCGCGCCGCGATCGACCTGCCCTGCTCGACATCCACGCCCGCCGGATGAGGCAAAGGCAATGACCGAACCGCTCCCATCACCCGGATCACCCACAGCTGCCACCTGATCCAGATCGGCGGCCTGACCGGTCAATGCACCTAGGGCCGTCCCCACTCGGTTCCGAAGGACCCGTCGCCGGTGCGGCCCACGTCGGGTCTGCCGACCGGGCCGTACCAGCTCGCGCCGTCGGCCACCGCGGGCAGGCGCCCGCTCCGCTCCGCCAGTGACGCGGCGGGCAGGTCGTCGGCGTTGGCGGAGAGCACGAGACGGGCTGCCGTCCGCCAGCGCTCGTAGGTCTCGGGCGCGGCGGTGGCCAGCCGGTGCACGTCGGTCACCCGGACCCGGCCGCCCAGGCCCGCCGCTCCCGTCGGACGCAGCCACCGCACCCCCGCGCCGGCCGGCGGTTCCACCGCCCGGTCCGGCACCACCTGCTCGATGCGGGCCAGGTCCGCCGCGGCGGCGGTCGCGTACAGGGCCAGCGCGACGAGTACGACGGCCATGTGCGCGTCGAGCGCGTTGCCTCCGGCGGGCGGGTAGAGCCGCTCGTAGACCTCGCCCTCGCTCGGCAGGGCCCAGGCGCACAGCCGTCGTGCCCAGTGCAGGCAGTCGGTCAGCGGCGGGGTGCCGGTCGTGGTCAGGACCCGGTCCTCCCAGCGCAGCAGGTCCCCGGGCGCGTCCGGCGACGGCGGGTACAGCGTCCGGTCCTCGGAGATCCGCGGCAGCATGTCGATCCTGACCCGCGCGCCCGGGAACCGGGGCGGAACACCCTGCGCGCTCAGGTGCAGCAGCTGCCGCACCCCGCACGCGGCCACCTCGGGATCGGTCCAGACGTGGCCCTCCGCGCACTCCAGATGCGCCTCGCGTCCGTCGGCAACCAGCGTGAGCCCCGCCGTGCGGCCGCAGCGGGGGCAGAACAGCGGCACGTCCAGCACGTCGTCGATCAGATCGCCGTACTTCGCCACGACGATCTCGCCGGCGACCAGCACCCGGACCAGTCCCTGCACGCGTCTCCCTCCGAGCGGACCGACGGTCACTGCCGCAACCGATGGTCACATACCCACGCCGCGCCGACGCGGCTCATCGAGCGCCGTCGAGCAGCACGACCGGGCGGGGGCCCGGCCGGCCGGGAGCTCCCGGACCTCGTCGCGTTCACCCACGTGCACCCGATGCAGGAGAGGCTCGATCCGCCACCGGGGGCGGGCCACGGGCCGTGCCGCGACGATCCGCCGGCGAGCGGCGGGTGTCCGCACCGGGCCACCGGCTCGGCGGTGCCCCCGGGTTCCGCCGCGACCCGCTCCGCTCCGGCGGTCGAGCGGAGCAGATTCGACCGCGCACGCGAAAAGGGCCCCCGCGGGCTCTCACCCGCGAAGACCCTTCGTGACACAGAAGATGTGATCAAGGCGCATGATGTGCGCAGCACGCTCCCCCGTGCACCGTCGCGCACACCGTGTGGTCCTGAACTGGTCCCCCGGCGGTCACAGCTCTTCCACCAGACTCGCCGGCCTCTCGGACGACGTCGACATCCTCGAAGTTGCGATGCCCCGCCAAACGGCGATGTCGGGGCCGGGCCGTCTGTCGCGACGCCTTGGTTCCACGTCCCGCAACGGCCCCGAGTCGCATCAGTCGAGGGCACTGCGGCCGGTCTGCAGGATCTCGTCGGCGAGCTCGGGCTCGACGTGGCGTACGGCGCGGGCGAGCGTCAGCGCGCCGACCATTTCGCTGAGCAGGCGGATGGCCCTGTGGCGGGCCTCGGCCGGGTCGAGCTCGTGGCCCTTCTCCCGGGCTTCGCGCAGGAACTCGGCGGCGAAGCCGGTGAGGTAGCCCTCGACGCCCTCGGCGTATGCGCTCTGCACGGCTTCGCTGTGCCGTCCGGCGTCGGTGGCCAGGGAGACGGAGGGGCAGCCGCCGTCCGGGTCGTCACGGTGCGCGGTGGACAGGTACTCGGCCACGACCCGCTCCAGCGGAGAGCCGGCCTGGCCCGGACCGTCCTCGATCGTCCGGGCCAGGCCTTCGAGCGAGGCGGCATAGGCGGCTCCGCACACCTCCACGGCCAGGTCGTTCTTGGAGGCGAAGTGGTTGTAGAAGCCGCCGTGGGTGAGTCCGGCTTCCTTCATCAACTCGGCGATACCGACCGCGTCGATGCCCTGCGAACGAAACATGCGACTGGCCGCTTCGAGGATGTTCTGCCGGTTGCGGGCCTTGTCCTCCCTGGTGATCCGGGGCATGGCCGTCCTCTCGCGTCGCTCTCGACTTGACATTTTTAATGATGCCTCTCATCGTAACAGGGGGTTTCAATGACAACCATCATTAATAATCCGTGGAAGGAGAGCTCCATGCGCGCCATCGCCTACGACCAGCACGGAGAAGCCGGGCAGGTACTGCGCCTGAGCGAGCAGCCTGCCCCTGCCGCGCCCGCCGCCGGACAGGTGCGGGTGCGGGTGCTGTCCCGGCCGATCCACCCCGGCGACCTGGCGGCAGTGGAGGGCCTTCCGGGTGGGCCGCGGCAGCGGTTCGCCACGCCACGGATTCCCGGCGTGGCGGGAATGGGCGCCATCGAGACCGTCGGCGAGCGTGTGCAGGATCTGCGGCCCGGTCAGCGGGTGGCGTTCTTCCCGGTGCCGGGCGCGTGGAGCGAACTCGTCACGGCGTCGGCCGATCTCGTGGTGCCGGTGCCCGAGGACCTCAGCGACGGGACCGCGGCTTTGATGCTGGCCAACCCGCTGACCCTGCTGTCCCTGCTGCGGGCGGTCGAGGACGCCCAGCACGGCCATGCCGGTCCGGTGGTGCAGACGGCCGCCGGTTCGTCGGTGGGAAAACTGGTCAGCGCCGCAGCACTCAAGCACGGCATCCCGCTGGTCAACCTGGTACGCAGCGCCACGGGGGCGCAGACCCTGCGGCGGCGCTTCCCCGGACTGCCGACCATCTCGACGGCCGACGCCAACTGGCGCACTCAGGTCCAGCACGCGACCGGCGGCCGGGGAGCCCAGGTCGTACTGGACGCGGTGGGCGGATCCCTGACCGGTGAGCTGGCCGGGCTGCTCACCGACGGCGGCACGCTGATCACCTACGGACAGCTCGGTTCCGGCAGCACGCCGCTGGAGTCACTCGCGCTGGCCCCGCGGGCACTGACCGTGCGGGGCACGTCCGTCCTCCAGTGGATGGCCGCCCGCACGCCCGAGGAACGGGCCGAGGACGTCGCCTTCGCCGCCCGTCTGGCCGCGACCGCCCCGGAACTCTTCGAGGTCGCCGCAGGCTACGACCTCGCCGACTTCGCGAAGGCCATCGACCATGTCCGCCGCCCCGGCAGGAGCGGAACCGTCCTGCTCACCAGCCCCGCACCCTGAACCCCCACGAAGGGCATCGCCATGAAGATCGGAACCCTCGGCGCCGGAACCGTCGCCCGGGCCATCGCCCGCCACGCCGTGGCCCACGGCCACCAGGTCGTACTGAGCAACAGCCGCGGCCCCGCCTCCCTCGCCGGCCTCGCCGACGAACTCGGACCGCTCGCCCACGCCGGCACCCCGCAGGAAGCCGCCGCTGCGGAACTCGTCGTGCTCGCGGTCGGCTGGCCCCAGATCCCGGACGCGGTGGCCGGCCTGCCTCCCTTCGACGGGCGGATCGTCATCGACGCCACCAACCAGTTCGCCTCTCCGCCGCCGCCCATGAAGATCGCCGACCTGGGCGAGCTGACCGGCAGCGAACACGTCGCCACGCTGCTGCCCGGAGCCCGCGTCGTCAAGGCGTTCAACACCCTCTACGGCCAGTACATCGCCGCCGACCCGCGCCACCCGGCCGGACGCCAGGTGCTGTTCCTCGCCGGTGACGACGCCCACGCCAAGACCACCGTCAAGGACCTCACCGCCGCCTTCGGCTTCGCCCCCGTCGACCTCGGCTCCCTGCGCGAGGGCGGACGCCTCATGCAGCTCGGCGGCCCACTCTCCGGCCTCCACGCCCTCAAACAGGACTGAGCCGGGCCCCCGCCCATTCCTCACTCTCCTTCTCATCCACCCCACAGCACAAGGACGTTACTCATGACCACCACCCAGCCCCTGCTGCAGCCCGTCCGCCTCGGCGCGCTGGAACTCCCCAACAGCGTCGTCATGGCCCCCATGACCCGCGCCCGCGCTCACAACGCCGAGCTGGCCCCCACCGACATCCACGCGACCTACTACGCGCAGCGCGCCGGCGCCGGCCTGATCGTCACCGAGGGAACCTGGGTCAACGCCGACGCGATCGGTTTCATCCACGCGCCCGGCATCTACACCGATGCGCAGACCGCCGGCTGGATGAAGGTCACCGAAGCCGTCCACGAGGCCGGCGGGCGGATCGTCTCCCAGTTCGGCCACCTCGGCGCGGCCTCCCACCCCGACCACCTCGGCGGCCGCCTGCCCGCCGGACCCTCGGCCATCAACCCCGGCGAGAAGTCCTTCACCCCCTCCGGCCCGAAGGACACCGTCACCCCGCGCGCCTACACCGCCGCCGAGATCGCCGCCACCATCGCCGACTACCGTCATGCGGCCGAGAACGCCCGCCGCGCCGGCTTCGACGGCGTGGAAATCCACGCCCAGCAGTCCCACCTGATCCCGCAGTTCCTCAACCCACGTCTCAACCAGCGCACCGACGCGTACGGAGGCAGCAGCGAGAAGCGGGCCCAGTTCCTCCTCGACATCCTCGACGCCGTCAGTGACGTGTGGGGCAGCGACCGTATCAGCGTGAAGATGTCTCCGGGCTGGGCCAACGGAACCACGTTCACCGCGGACGAGGAGGCACTCGCCGACTACGACCAGCTGTTCAAGAAGCTCAACGACAGCAACCTGGCCTACCTGCACCTCCTGGGCACCCCCGGCACCCTCGAGGAGCGCGTCGCCCTCTTCTCCCGCTTCCGCGCCCACTACCACGGCAACATCGTCGCCAACCTCGGCTTCACCCAGGCCCTCGGCAACCAGATCCTCGACCACGGGATCGTCAACGCGGTCTCCTTCGGCGCCCCCTTCATCGCCAACCCCGACCTGGTCGAGCGCTTCGCGCAGGGCCACCCGCTGGCCGAAGGCGACCGGGACACCTACTACGCCGGTCACACCAAGGGCTACACCGACTACCCCGCCTTCACCGCCGGCTGAGCAGTGACGATCTCCGTGCGCAGCATCCGGGCAGTGAGCCTTTTCAGCGGGGTCACCGACGGGTGACGGCCAGTTGGCCGCTGGCCCTTGCAGAACGGGCCGGGCTCCCCGGCGGACGGGCGAGATGTCTGACGTCTCAACTCTTCGACCGGGGAGTCTCGTTGGTCCCGCATCCTGCCGCACCGGACCTGCCTCGTGCGCTGATCGAGCGGGTGACGGTGCTGGTCGTCACCCGGGAGGTGACCGCCGCGGCAAGCTCCGGCCCTCGCAACGGGCCCTGGTCGCGCTGGTGCACCTGCGCAAACGACGACACCCTCGCGCAGATCGCGGCCGGCTTCCGGATCAGCGTGGGCACCGCCCACGCCTACGTGCACGCAGTCATCGATCTCCTGTGCCCCTGGTGCGCCGGGCCTGACCCGCGCCTTGGGCGAGGCGGACGCGGAGTATGTGCTGGTGGACGGCACCCTCGCCGAGTGCGACCCGGTCGGCGACGGACACGTCGTCAAGGACGCCGGTCCCCGACTGGTCCCCAGGAACGATCAAAAGCCGGTTTCGGATTCCTCCGAAACCGGCCTTGACCTGCGACTGTCTCCAGTCGGGACGACAGGATTTGAACCTGCGACCCCTTGACCCCCAGTCAAGTGCGCTACCAAGCTGCGCCACGTCCCGTTGCGGAGTCACGCGGCGGCTGCCGCGTGATCACGCAGGTCAACACTACCGCACGCGTACGGGTGCTGCCGCCGACTGCTCCACGACCGGGCCGGCGACGCGGCTCGCGCGGCGGACCGGGACGAGGAGGGCGGCCCCCGCCGCGGTCAGGCAGAACAGCGCGAGCAGGGCCCAGGCGTGGGTGTAGCCGGAGGCGTACGGCAGTCCGGAGGGCTGGAGCCGGCCGGTGACCAGCACGCTGGTGAGCGCGGCGCCGATGGAGCCGCCGATGGTGCGGATGTTGGCGTTCATGCCGGTCGCGGCGCCCGTCTGCTCGGGCGGCACGCTGCCGACGATGAGGTTGGCCATCGAGGCGAAGGCCAGGCCGATACCGAGGCCGAACAGGCCCGCGACGACGCCGATCTGCCACTCCTGGTCGTGCCAGAGGGTGAGGAAGCCGCAGGCCAGCGCGCCGAGCGTGGCGCCCGTGGCGAGCTGCGCCTTGGCGCCGACGCGGGGTTCGAGGCGGCCGCCGACGACGCCCGAGAGGAACATGGCGACCAGCATCGGCAGCATGAGCAGGCCGGACTCGGTGACGGTGGCACCGAAGCCGTAGCCGGCCGTGCCGGGGGTCTGGACGAAGCCGGGCAGGAAGGACCAGATCGCGTACATGCCGGCGCCGAAGAGGAGCGCGGCCGTGTTGGTGGTCCAGACGGCGGGCAGCCGCATCACGCGCAGGTCGATGAGCGGGGTGGCGGAGCGGGACTCGGTGAGCAGCCAGACCGCGAACAGGACGACGGCGGTGCCGAACAGGCCCAGCACTCGGGCCGAGCCCCAGCCCCACTGACCGGCCTGGCTCAACGGCAGCAGCAACGCCACCAGCCAGGCGGAGAGCAGCCCGGCACCGAGCCAACTGACGCTGCCTTCGGCCCGCTTGGGCGACTCGGGAACGTAGCGGGCGGCGATCAGGACGGTGGCCGCGACCACGCCGACCGGGATCCAGAACAGCCACCGGTAGTCGAGCGCCGAGACGATGGGTCCGGCCGCCACGATGCCGACCCCGCCGCCGGCCGCGATCACCGCGGACAGGTTGCTGATGCTGCCGCTGACCTCGGCCGGGGCGAACTCGTCGCGGATGATGCCGAAGGAGAGCGGGAACAGGGCACCGCCGATGCCCTGGACGACCCGGGCGATGATCAGGACGCCGATGTTCGGCGCGAGGGCGGCGACCAGGCAGCCGGCCAGGACGGCCAGCAGTACGGCGACCAGGGTGCGCTTCTTGCCGATCAGGTCGCCGGCCCGGCCGAGTATCGGGGTGAAGACCGAGGCGGACAGCAGATAGGCCGTCATCACCCAGGTCGCGGTGGACTGGGAGGTGTGCAGGGCGTGCTGGACGGTCGGCAGGGCCGGGGCGACCAGCGACTGGAGCATGGAGAACACGCCCGCACCGGTCGCGAGGACCGCGAAGGTGAGGCGGGTGGACTTCCGGGGCATGAAGAGCCTCTCCGACATCGGAACGGAGGGAATGGTGAGCGAGACTTCCGTGAGCGTGCGGTAAGGGGACACCGGGCCGCGTCCGGCCATGGCGATACCGCTCCGCACTGCTAAAGTGGAGGTACCCCTCCACTCTACTGGAGGGAACCCTCCGCTTCAACCGAAGTCGAGGAAACCCTCCGGTTTACCCCTGTCACGCGGGAGGCAGCAATGACGGACAGCCCGTTCCCCGTCAGCGAGATCGTCGCGTCCCGCAGACCGCACCGTAAGGACGCGGCCCGCAACTACGACGCGTTGGTCGCGGCCGCCCGCCAGGCGTTCGCCGAGCGGGGCGCCGACGTCTCGCTGGAGGACGTCGCCCGCCGCGCGGGGGTCGGGATCGGCACCCTGTACCGGAACTTCCCCACCCGCCGCGACCTCTTCGAGAGCGTCTACGCGGACGAGGTCAACGCGCTGTGCCGGGCCGCCGTGGAGCTGGCCGACCTGGAGCCGTGGGAGGCCCTGACCGCCTGGCTGGACCGCTTCACCGGCTACATGGTCACCAAGCGGGCGGTGCGCGAGGCCCTGAACGACGAGTCGGAGATCTTCCAGGCCTGCCGCGACTCGATGTACTCGGCCGGCGGACCGCTGCTCGAGCGGGCTCAGAAGGCGGGCGTGGTCCGCACCGACATGGAGATCGGCGACCTGCTCCGCATGGTCTCCGGCATCACCGCGACCGCCTTCGACGACGACGTCCAGCGCGACCGCGTCCTCGGCATCGCCCTGGACGGGGTACGCGCCGGCCGCTAGCGGGCACCGCTCCCCCGCCGGACCACCGCTCTCACAGCCGTACGACGATGAGCGCGATGTCGTCCCGGCCGCCGCTGGCGACGCCCAGCCGGGCGAGCACGGTGTCGGCGAGCTGCTCGGTGCCCAGATGGGCGAACTCGCCGAGGACGTCGGCCAGTTGCCCCAGGCCGACGTCGATGTCCTGGTCCCGCCGCTCGATGAGCCCGTCGGTGTAGAGGACGAGGGTGTCGCCGGGCCGGTAGGGCAGGCTCGCCTGCGGGCGGGGCACGTGCTGCGGACGGGCGCCGAGCGGCGGGTCGGTGGCCTGGTCCAGCAGGTCGCAGCCGCCGTCCGGGTGGATGAGCATCGGCGGCGGGTGGCCCGCGCTGCTGTAGGTGATCAGGCGGCTGCGCATGTCGACGACCGCCTTGACGGCGGTGGTGCCCAGCGCCCCTTCGACGGACCTGGCGTACAGGCCGAGCACCTCCAGGGCCTGGGCGGGGCGCTCCAGGGCCCGGATGGCGGCGGACAGGGCACTGCGCAGCATGCCCATGACGGCCGCCGCCTCCAGGCCGTGCCCGATGACGTCGCCGACCGCGACGGCGAGCCGGTCCGGCGAGATGTCGACGACGTCGTACCAGTCGCCGCAGACGTTGAGGGAGCCGGTGGCGGGCAGGTAGCGCACCGCGATGTCCCGGTGGTGGGCCAGGTCGGGGACGTGCAGCATGGCCTCCTGCAGGATGACGGCGACCTCGCGCTCGCGGGTGTGGGCCTGCCGCAGCTCATCGTTCAGCCGCTGCAACTCCCGCGCCCGGGCGTACAGTTCCGCCTCCAGGGCCTCGGTCTGCTTCAGCCGCTGTCCCACCCGGACGCCGTGGGGGTGGGTGGCTCGGTACTCCATGACGAACGCGGTGACGTCCTCCACCCGGTGGATGATGTACGTCACCGCCCCGTCCGGGCCGAGAACGGGGGTGTTCACCGGGGACCACCAGCGCTCCTCGAAGACCCCGGGGCGGCTGACGACGGGGATGTCGTACTTCTGCAGCGCCATCGTGTCGGGCCGGCCGGTGGCGAGGACCCGGTGCAGGGAGGCCCCGAGATTGCGGACCCCGTCGGCGTCCGGGTCGGCGGGGTTGTCCGGGAACGCGCTGAAGATGTGCCGCCCGAGCAGGTCCTCCCGGGTGCGTCCGGTGGCCGCGAGGTAGGCCCGGTTCACATCGACGATGACCAGGTCCGGACCGAGCACCAGATACGGGCTCGGTGTCGCGGCGAACAACGCCGTGTGATCAACCCGCGATGCCACCGCTGACGCTCCTTCCCGCCTCAACGGCTCCCACCTCAATCTACGGTCCGCACTGCGCCTCTGCCCGCCGTGCGCCCCCGCCGGCCGGCTCGCCCCCGCCCGCGCGCACCCGGCACGCCGGCCCGGGTCGTGCCAGGCTGGGGAACCGGGCCGACGGGTGAGGCGGTGAGCACGGATGAGCGCGAGCCCCGAGGGCGGCCCGGACCCCGGCCCCGCCGGTGCCCGGAACGGACCGGCCGTCTCCCGCCGGGAGTTCGACGCGCTCTTCGCGGCGGTCTGCACCTGGGGCCGCTGGACCCCGGCCGACCGCGGCGCCTGGAACCGGGTGACCGCGGAGCGGGTACGGCGGGCCACGGCCGCCGTACGGTCCGGCCGGGTCGTACCGCTGGGGCTGCCCTGGAACACTGTGCCCGGCCCCGACAACCCCCGGCCCGCCCTGCACCACATGACCGATCTCGGCGACGTGGAGAGCCCGGAGCCCGCCACCCACAAGGACTTCATCGCCGCCGACTACCACGGCAAGTCCGTCACCCACCTCGACGCCCTGTGCCACGTCTCCTACCGGGGGCGGTTGTACGACGGCCGGGTGGCGAAGGACGTCGTCGGCGCGGCGGGCGCCCGGTTCGGAGCGGTGTCGGCGCTCGGCCCCCTCGTGACCCGGGGCGTCCTGCTCGATCTCCCCGCCGTGCTCGGGGTGCGCTGGCTGGAACCGGGACTCGCGGTGCACGCGGAGGACGTCCTCGCCGCGGAGCGGGCGCACGGTGTGCGGATCGGCGAGGGTGACGCGGTGCTCCTGCGCTCCGGGCGGACCCGCCGTCGTGCGGAACTCGGCGCCTGGGACCCGGACACGGCCTGCGCGGGCCTGCACGTGGACGCCGTACCACTGCTGGCCGAGCGCGGCCTCGCACTGCTCGGCGGCGACGGCGACAGTGACGTACGGCCCTCCCCCGTGGCCGGTGTGCACTCGCCCGTCCACACCCTCGTCGTGGCCGCGATGGGGGTGCCGCTCCTGGACAACCTCGATCTGGAGGCCCTGTCGGCCGCCGCCGACGAAGCCGGGCGGTACGAGTTCCTGCTGGTGGTGGCCCCGCTGGACATCCCGGGCGGGACGGGTTCGCCGGTCAGTCCGGTCGCCGTCCTGTGAGGCCGGGTGCGCAATGTCCGTAACCTCACGTATATCCTATTGGTGTAGTAAAACATGACAGCCAGGCGTGTTGGCGAACGTGTGGACGGACTCTGCGAACGCGAGTGAGGCGAAGCGTGGTTCGGGGCGGCGGGAAAGCGGCAGCGACGGGGCGTGCGACGGACGGCAAGGGTCCCGCCCGTTCGCGTGAGCGTTTCCTCCAGGGCGAGGCGGTCGAGGCCGGCGTACGCAGCCCCATCTCGCACTCGTGGCAGCGCTGCCGGGCCCTGGGGCTCTCCCCCGACCAGCCGGGGCTCCCCTTCCGGGACGACTTCGAGCGTGATGCCCGGATCACCCGTGCGGCCGTGCCGGTGCTCGACCGGCTGCAGTCCTGGTTCGCCGGCACCCGGATGAACATCTCCGTCGCCGACGCGGACGGGACCGTCCTGCTGCGCCGTTTCGGAGAGGCCTCGCTGGCCAGAAGCCTGCCGGCGTTCCAGCGCGTGCCCGGGTTCGTGTTCGCCGAGCGGTACGCCGGCACCAACGGGATCGGGCTCGCACTGGCGGAGCGGCAGCTCGTCCAGGTCTACGGCGCCGAGCACTTCGCCGAACGCGCGCAGGGCAACGCCTGCCGGGCGCTGCCCGTCCGCGACCCGATCAGCGGCCGTATCGAGGGCGTGCTGTGCCTCGGCTACCCGCGCAGCGCCGAGGACCCGGCACTGGCCACCGTGCTCCGGCGGGCGGCGCACGCCATCGAGAGGCGGCTGCTCGGGCAGAGCTCCGAACGCGAGCGGGCCCTGTTGCGGGCGTACCTGGACACCGGCGCGGAGACCGCCGCCGGCCCCCACCACCGCCTGGGGCTCGGCGAGCCGGCCCTCGGGGTCCGCCCCTGCGACCGGGCGATCCTCATGGAGAAGGCCGTCGAGCTGATCTCGTGGGCGCAGCGGGCCGCCGTCCACGTGACCCTGTCCGACGGCCGCCGGGTCACCCTGGTCAGCCGCCCGACGACGGCCGCCGCCGGCGTACAGGGCTTCGTCATCGAGGCCGTCCTGCCCGGCCCCGCACCGCGCGGGCCCCTCCTCGTCCCGTGGCCGGCCGAGGAACCCCCGCGTCCCGTCCTCGTCCCCGCCGACTTCGCCCACGCCGGCGCCCACGACAACGTTCACGACGCCGTGCCCGACGCCGGGATACGGGCGGCGCCCGCCGTCCTGCCTGCCGCGGTCGTGCCCGGCGCCGCGCCGCCCGGGTCCGTGCCCGGCGCCGCCGCGCCCGGCCGCGTACCCCGCCGGCCCGGGACACCGGGCACCGACCCGCCGGCGCCCGCGCCGGCGCCCCCGGCAGAGCCCCCGGCCCGAGGGCTCGTGCTGGTGGGAGAGCCGCACGTGGGGCGGTACGCCCTCGCCGCCCGCCGCCGCCTGGAGCTGCTGACCGACGCCAGCACCCGGATCGGGACCACCCTGGACGTGCGGCGCACCGCCGAGGAACTCGCCGAGACGGCGGTGCCCCGGCTCGCCGACTACGTCACGATCGACCTCCCCGAGGCCGTGCTGCGCGGCGAGGAGGCCGCCGACCCCTTCTCCGACCTGTACCGCACGGTGCTCCACGGCATCGACGACGACTGTCCGTTCTACCCGGTCGGCAAGCGCGTCGACTACGGCCCGGCCACTCCGCACCTGCGCTGTCTGACCGGCGGGCAGGCCGTGCTGGAACCGGACCTGAGGGCCGCCGTGGACTGGCTCGCCATCGACCCGCCCCGCACCGAGGCGATGCTGGCCCACGTCCACTCGCTCGTCGCCGTCCCCCTGGTGGCCCGCGGCGTCATCCTCGGCGTGGCCGCGTTCTACCGCGGGCGGCACCCCGCGCCCTTCGACGACGACGACCGCTCGCTGATCCAGGAACTCTCCGGCCGCGCCGCCCTGTCCGTCGACAACGCCCGGCGCTACACCCGGGAGCGCAGCATGGTCCTGACCCTGCAGCGCAGCATGCTCCCGCAGGGGCTGCCCGACCAGGACGCCGTCGACGTGGCGCACCGCTACCTGCCGGCGGAGTCGGACGTGGGCGGGGACTGGTACGACGTCATCCCCCTCTCCGGCACCCGGGTCGGCCTCCTGGTCGGTGACGTCGTGGGCCACGGCATGCTCTCGGCCGCCACCATGGGACGGCTGCGCACCGCCGCCCGCAGCTTCGCCGAACTCGACTTCTCCCCGGACGAGGTCCTCACCCACCTCGACAACCTGGTGGGACGCCTGGACCGGGAGGCCCCCGCCGCGGGCGAGACGGGCATCTTCGGCGCGACCTGCCTCTACGCCGTCTACGACCCGACCACGCAGCAGTGCACCATGGCCCGCGCCGGGCATCCGCCCCCGGCGCTCGTCCTCCCCGACGGCACGGTCTCCTTCCCCGACCTGCCCGCCGGACCCCCGCTGGGCCTCGGCGGCCTGCCCTTCGAAGCCGTCGACATCGACCTCCCCGAGGACAGCCGGCTGGTCCTCTACACCGACGGGCTCATCGAGAGCCGCGACCGCGACGTGGACCTGGTCCTGCACCGGCTGCGCGGCGCCCTCGCCGCCCCGGACCGCACCCCCGAGGAGATCTGCGAGACCCTGCTGGAGACGGTGGCCCCCGTCCACCCCCACGACGACATCGCCCTGCTCGTCGCCCGTACGCACGCGCTGGCCCCGCACCGGATCGCCACCTGGGACCTGCCCGCCGACCCCTCCCTCGTCAGCGAGGTCCGCTCCTCGGCGGTGTCCCGGCTGGCCGACTGGGGACTCGACGAGGCCGGGTTCGCCGCGGAGCTGGTGCTGAGCGAGCTGGTCACCAACGCCATCCGGCACGGCTCCGGCCCCGTCCGGGTACGCCTGCTGCACGGCCGGACCCTGATCTGCGAGGTCTCCGACGGCAGCAACACCGCTCCCCGCCTGCGCCGGGCGGCCGCCACCGACGAGGGCGGCCGCGGCCTGTTCCTGGTGGCCCAGCTGGCGCGCAGCTGGGGCACCCGCTACATCCGGCAGGGCAAGGTCATCTGGGCCGAGTGCGGGACCGACGCCGCCTGAGGCCGCGGACAGCAACCGGCACCGGGGCCGGGGCCGGGGACGGCAGGGTGATCGGCCCTTCGGTGTCGCGGCCGGGTCCGATCAGGCACCGGAAAACGGCGTGAGAGCGTCAAATCCGGAATGCCAGGACTCGGCCCACTACTATCACCGGCGAGAGTCGGGAAGAAGAGAACGTCAGGCCGACCCCCGGAGCTGTCCGTGCACGAGCCTCCCGACCCCCTGGTCCGGATCCGTGGGCTGGCCAAACGGTTCGGCGGGACCCGCGCACTGGACGGGGTCGATCTCGATGTCCGGGCCGGCAGCGTCCTCGCCCTCCTCGGTCCCAACGGTGCCGGAAAGTCCACCCTCATCAAGGTGCTCGCCGGGGTCCATCGCGCCGACGCGGGGTCGGTGACGGTGGCGGGACACCCGCTCGGCAGTCAGGCCGCCGCCCGCAGCATGTCGTTCATCCACCAGGACCTCGGGCTGGTGGAGTGGATGACCGTCGCCGAGAACATCGCCCTGACCACCGGGTACCCGCGCCGGGCCGGACTGATCTCCTGGCGGCGGACCCGGGAGCGCTGCGCCGCGGCCCTGGAAGCGGTCGCCGTCCACCTCGATCCGGACACGCCGGTCGCGCGGCTCGGTCCCGCCGACCGGTCCCTGGTCGCCGTCGGCCGGGCGCTGGCGGCCCGCGCGCGACTCGTCGTGCTGGACGAACCGACCGCCCGCCTGCCCGCCGCGGACTGCGCCCGGCTCTTCCGCGTCCTGCACGACCTGCGGGACGGGGGGCACGGCATCCTCTACGTCACCCACCGCATGGACGAGGTGTACCGGGTGGCCGACGCCTTCGCCGTCCTGCGCGACGGCCGGCTGGTCAGCCACGGTCCGCTGGCGGGTCACGACCCCGCCCGGCTGGTCCACGACATCGTCGGCGCGGAAGCGGCCCGCGACCTCGTCGGCGGGACGCCGGACCGCCGGCTTCCGCCCACCGTTCCCGCGGCGGCCCCCGCCCCCGCCGTCCTGGTTCTCGACGGCGCCCGGACCGCGGGCACCGCACCGGTCACCACGCAGCTGCGGGCCGGGGAGGCGCTGGGCCTGGTCGGTCTCTCCGGCGCAGGACACCAGGAGCTGGGACGCGCGCTGGCCGGCGCCCGGCCGTTCCGCGGCGGCCGGGTCCTGCTGGACGGGCGGCCCTACCGGCCCCGCACGGTCGCGGACGCCGTCGCGGCCGGGGTCGGCCTGGTGCCCGGCGACCGGGAGCGCGAGGGCTGCGCGATGGGGCTGACCGTCCGCGAGAACCTGCTCGCCAATCCCCGGGCGGGCGGGCACCCCGCGCTGCGCTGGACCGGCCCGCGCCGCGAACGTGCCCGGGCCGCGGAGCTGATCGAGCGGTTCGCCGTGCGGCCCCGCGACGGCGAGGCCCCCCTCGCCACGCTGTCCGGCGGCAACCAGCAGAAGGTCCTGATCGGCCGCTGGCTCGGCGCGCACCCGCGGCTGCTGGTCCTGGAGGAGCCGACCGCGAGCGTGGACGTCGGCGCCAAGGCCGCGGTCCACCGCCTGCTCGACGACGCGCTGGGCGGCGGTCTCGCGGTCCTGCTCGTCTCGACCGACTTCGGGGAGGTGGCGGGCGTGTGCCGACGGGCCCTGGTGTTCGTCCGCGGCCGCGTGACCACCGAGCTGAGCGGTGCGGACCTCACGGTCACCGGGCTCGCCCGGGCCGCCTCGGCGCTGCCGGCCCGCGGAACCGGCGCGGGCTCATGACCGCCGCCGCGCCCCCGCCCGCCGCGCCGCGCCCCCGGCCGCCGCGGCGGGAGACGGCCCGGCACCTCGCGGCCTCCTACGGCCTCCTGGTCCTCACCGCGCTGCTCGTGGTGGTGTTCTCCCTCGCGCTGCCGCACACGTTCCCCACCCGGGACACCCTCGACTCGATCCTGTCCAACCAGTCGATCCCAGCCGTCCTCGCGCTCGCCGCCATGGTCCCCGTCGTGACCGGTTCCTTCGATCTCTCCCTCGGCTACGGGCTCGGCCTGGCCCACGTCATGGTGCTGCGGCTCGTCGTCGACAGCGGGTGGCCCTGGCCCTGGGCCTGCCTCGCGGTGATCGCCGGGGGCGGGGTGGTGGGGGTGCTCAACGGCGTGGCCGTCGAGTACGGCCGGATCGACTCGTTCATCGCCACCCTCGGCACCGGCAGCATGCTGTACGCCGTGACCGGCTGGGTCACCGGCGGCGGCAGGATCGTCCCGGGCCCGGCCGGTCTGCCGGACGCCTTCACCGACCTCTACGACTCCACCTTCCTCGGCCTGCCGCTGCCGGCCTACTACGTCCTCGCCCTCGCCGCCGTCCTCTGGGTGGTGCTGGAGCGACTGCCGCTCGGCCGGTTCCTCTACGTCATCGGCGCCAATCCGCGGGCGGCCGAACTGGTCGGCATCCCGACCCGCAGGTACACCGTCCACGCGTTCGCCGCCTCGGGGCTGATCGTCGGCTTCGCCGGGGTGCTGCTGGCGGCCCAGCAGCAGATCGGCAATCCCAGCGTCGGCCTCGACTACCTGCTGCCCGCGTTCGTCGGTGCGCTCCTCGGCTCCACCGCGATCAGACCCGGCCGTCCCAACGCCCTCGGCACGCTCGTGGCCGTGGCCGTGCTCGCCGTCGGCCTCACCGGCATCGGACAGCTCGGCGCCGACTTCTGGACGGTCCCGCTGTTCTACGGCGGCACGCTGCTGCTCGCCGTCGGCCTGGCCGGCTACTCCGCCCGCCGGCTGCGCACCGGAGCCGACGCGGCGCGCGACGCACCGGCGGCCGCGCCACGCCCGCCGGCGGCGGCCGGCGGCGCCGCGGGCACCGCGCCATGACCCCCGCCAGGGCTCCCCGCCCCCGCGGAGCCGCCGCTCCCCGGGCCGTCGCCCTCGCACTGCTGGCCGGGGCCGCCGTCCTCACCGGCTGCCAGCGCGGCTCGTCCGACGGTCCCGCGGTCGCCACCACCGGCCCCGGCGGCTGTCCCGCCGTCCAGGCCTCGGCGGGGGCCGCCGTCGCACGGGCGGAGCGGACCGGGACCGCCTGGGACGGACCGACCACCGGCCCCGGGGCGGTGAGCGGCAGAACGGTCGTCTTCGTCGCGGAGACCATGACCAACCCCGGCGTCGCGGGCGTCGCGAACGGACTGCGGGAGGCCGCGCGCGTCATCGGCTGGGACGTCCGGGTGATCGACGGAGCCGGCAGCCCGGCCGGCATCCAGGCGGCCATGAGCGAGGCGGTGGCACTGCGGCCCTCGGGCATCGTCATCGGCGGCTTCGACCCGGACTCGACCGCACAGCAGGTCGCCGAGGCCGACGCGGACGGCATCCCGCTCGTCGGCTGGCACGCGGTCGTCGCCCCGGGCCCCAGCAGACGGCCCCCGCTCTTCACCAACGTCACCACCCGGGTCGAGGACGTGGCCCGCATCAGCGCGCAGTGGATCATCGCGAACTCGGCCGGCCGGGCCGGGGTGGTCCTGTTCACCGATGCCTCGGTCCCGTTCGCGCGGACGAAGTCCGACCTGATCAGGGCCGGACTCGCCGCCTGCGCGGGGGTGCGGCTGCTGGCGTACGAGAACATCCCGATCCCGGACGCGAGCAGCCGGACCCCGCGCGAGATCGCCTCGCTGCTCGCCCGCTTCCCGGACACGTGGACGCACTCCGTCGCGATCAACGACCTGTACTTCGCCGACGCCGCCCCCGCCTTCCGGGCGGCCGGCCGCAAAGGGACCGGGCCGCCGTTCAACATCGGGGCGGGGGACGGCGACCCGTCCGCCTTCCAGCGCATCGACAGCGGGCAGTACCAGGCCGCCACCGTTCCCGAGCCGTTGTCGCAGCAGGGCTGGCAGATCGTGGACGAGTTCAACCGCGCCTTCGCCGGCCGACCGGCCAGCGGCTACGTCGCCCCCACCCACGTCTCGACGGCCGCCAACAGCGCGGGGGCCACCACCTGGAACCCACCGGGCTACCGCGAGGCCTACCGGCGGATCTGGGGCAGATGAGCGGGCCGGTCCCGCCGCCAGGTCCGGGAGCGGTGTCGCGGGCGGGCGCGCGACGGTCGTCACGCGACACTTGAGGGAGACGGCCGGCGAGCGGGGCGGGGAGGCGCGCGTGATGATCGCCGTGAATCCGACGGACAGCGGCTCGCTGCTCGCTGCCTTCGGCGCGCTGGGCGTCCTGGCGGTGATCTTCGCCGAGTCGGGTCTGGTGGTCGTCGGTTTCTTCCTGCCGGGTGACACGCTGCTGTTCCCCGCCGGGGTGCTGTGCGCGGCGACCGCGGACCGGGCCCCCCGCCTGGAGCTCTGGCAGGTGCTGGTGTGCGCGGCCGTCGGCGCGGTGGCGGGCGGCCAGGTCGGCTATCTGATCGGCCGGCACGGCGGGCGGCCGCTGCTGGCCCGCACCTCCCGGCCGCGGGTGCGGGCGGGCGCCGCCCGCGCGGAGCAGTTGCTCGCCCGCTACGGGTACGGCAAGGCACTGGTGATCGGGCGGTTCGTGCCGATGCTCCGGTCGGTGCTGCACCCCGCGGCCGGGGCGCTCGGGGTGCCGGTACGGCCGTTCACACTGTGGCAGGCCGTCGGCGGGGTCCTCTGGTCCCAGACCTTCGTCCTCGCGGGGTACGCGCTGGGCTCCTCGGTCTCCCACATCGACCGCTATCTGCTGCCGCTGGTCGGCGCGATCGTCGTGCTGTCCCTGCTGCCGCTGCTGCTGGAGGCCCGCCGGTCCCGCCACCACTGACCGGACGGCGTGACGGCGGGAGCGCCGTTCGGGTCCGGGTACGGATGGTCGGGATCATCCCGTCATCGGGCCCGGCGCGAGAACCGGCAGGTCGCCATGACAGACCGAGTGGCTGCCGACCACCCGGACCGGGTCGTTCCTCGCCACGGCCGGCGGCCGAACCCGTCTAGACGGACACCGGCGGTACCAGCCGGCCGCGGGAGATGAGCGAGGCCGCCTTCTTGAGGGGGCGGGCCCGCATGCTGACGCTGTAGCCGTCGATGCCCGAGGTCGCGGCAACGCGCGTGGTCAGATAGCGGTAGAAGTCGTCGGGGTCCCGGGCGACGACGCTGACCAGCAGGTTGTACTCGCCGGTGACGGCCCCCGCGAACGGCACCTCCTCGTGGCGGGCGAACTCCTCGCCGACCCGCTCCAGATGGGCCGGGGCCACGCGCAACCAGACGGTGGCGTTGAGGGGGTAGCCCAGGTGCTCCGGCAGCAGTTCGACCTCGTACTCGAGGGTGCCGGAGCCCTCCAGCGCCTCCAGCCGGCGGGCCACCCGGGCCGACGACCAGCCGGTGCGCTCGGCGAGGCGGGTGTGGGTGGCACGGCCGTCCTCGGCGAGCGCGTCGAGCAGCGGGGCGTCCTCCTCCGCGGGCAGCGGTGGGGGCGCGGCGGCGGGCACCGGCCGTTCCGCGGTGAGCAGCCGTACCTGCTCGGCGTCCAGGCTGCCGCCGAAGCCGGTCCACTCGGCGGTGCCGGGAGCCCCGTACTCGTGCAGGAGCAGGTCGACGCTGACGTCCAGGACCGAGGCGGACCTCGGCAGTTGCCGGAACAGCGCGTCGTCGCGCTCCGTGTCGAGCGGCGAGCGGATCACGCAGAAGATCTCCGAACCGCCCGAGGCCAGATGGGCGTAGGAGATGTCGGGGCGCCGGGCCAGTGCGTCGGCGAGCGGGCCGACGCGGTCGGGGCGGCAGCGGACCCGGGCCACCCACTGCGCGGAGCCGTACACCCGGGGGTTGACGAGTCCCAGCACGCGCAGCGTGCCACTGCGGCGCAGCGCCTGGTAGCGGCGGGCCGCGGTCTGCTCGGAGACGCCGGCCACCTCGCCGATCCGGCGGAAGGGCAGCCGGGGCGCGCACTGCAGGGCGCGGAGGATCTTTCTGTCCACGATGTCGAGCATGGCGGAAGTCTGCCACGGAGAGGCGGTCCTGATGGAGGTTTCCGTAGCCGGAGCCCCCCTTGGTTGGTGGTTGCGGGTGTGCAGACCGGATGCTGTGGCGGCGGGTTTCCCCTCGGAAGCCCGTTCGACACAGGGCCGTCGGGCACACCGGTGGCCCTCGACCGCGGTGCGGTGCACCGCGAAGGAGTATCTCCGTGAACGTCACGACACCGGCGAGCGCGCCGGTCGAGCGACGGGCGGCCACGATCGTCATGGCCTGCCTGGGCGTCTTCGTCGCCTATCTTCCGGTCACCACCGTCGCCGTGAGCCTGCCCGCCCTGCAGGCCGCGCTGAACGCCTCGACCGCCCAGCTGTCGTGGGTGCAGGACGCGTTCGTGCTGCCGATGGCCGCGTTCATCCTGGCCGCGGGCGTCTTCGGGGACGTCCACGGGCGCAAGAAGGTGTTCCAGGCGGGCCTGCTGTTCTCGACGGCGGGGGCGGTCACCGCCCTGTGCGCGCACTCGGTCGGGGCCGTCTGGGCCGGACAGGCCCTGGCCGGCGTCGGCGCGGCCGCGCTGCTGCCGACCACGCTGGCACTGATCAGCCACGCGGTGCCGGACCACCGGGAGCGCGGCAAGTTCATCGGCATCTGGGCCACCTGCCTGACGGCGGCCCTGGCCGTCGGTCCGCTGCTCGCGGGTGTGATCGTCCAGCACTTCTCGTGGCGCTGGATCTACCTGCCGACCGTGCCCGTCGCGCTCCTGACCGTCGCCGTCGCGGCCCGACGGCTGGCCGACTCGCGGGCACCGCACGGCCGCCGCCTGGACTGGCCCGGCCAGCTCACCGCGACGCTCGCGGTCACCGCCCTGGTGTACGGCGTGATCGAGGGCGGGGCGAGTTCGTTCACCGACGTCAAGGTGATGGTGGCGCTGTTCACGGCCGTGGTCGCCGGCGCCGGGTTCGTGCTGGCGGAGCGGCGCAGCGACAGCCCGATGCTGGACCTGAGCCTGTTCCGCAGCCCCGCCTTCACCGCCACCACCCTGGTCGCCACGACCAGTTTCCTGGCGCTGATCGGCTTCTTCTTCGTGCTCAGCCTCTACTTCGGCATGGTGCAGCGGCTCGACACCATGCAGGCCGCATGGCGGCTGCTGATGGTCACCGGGGCGGCCCTGCTGGTCGGCGGACCGGTCGGGCGGCTGATGCACCGGACATCGGCCCGGGTGATGATCGCCGGTGGTCTGCTGGCGGTCACCGCCGCCCTGTTCGCGCTGACCGGTCTCACCGCCGACACCTCGTTCGGCTCGGTCGCCTGGCGGCTCGCTCTGCTGGGCCTCGGCATGGGCTTCGTCATGACGGCGATGACCGCGACCGCGGTGGCCTCCGTGCCGCACCACCTGGCGGGCATGGCCGCCGCGGGCAACAACGCCTTCCGGCAGGTCGGCGGCGCTCTCGGCCCGGCCGTCCTGGGCGCGCTGCTCACCACCCGGGCGCTGGACGCGCTGCCCGGTCACCTCACCGACGCGGGCGTCACCGGCGCGGCGCGGGACCACATCGTCACGACCGCACGGACGGACGGCCTCGGCGCGGTCGCCGACCTCGACCTGGGCGCCCGGACCGGGCAGACGATGGGCGCGCTCGGCGACTCCTTCCTGGACGGCATGCGCCTGTGCCTGATCACGGCGGGGAGCCTGACGCTGCTGGCCGCCCTGGTCGCGGTGGTCCTGCTGCGCGCACCGCGGGACCAGCTCACGCTCCGGGCGGCCGGGCACACCACGGCGGAGAAGTCCTCGGCCGCGCAGGGCGCCTGACGGCTCACCGCACCAGGCAGGGCCGCTTGGCGTCGAAACTCCAGTCCGCCACGAGATACTGCATCCCGGCCGCGTCGTCCCGGCCCGCCCCGAGGTTCAGCTCCTCGTGGCGGGCGTGGGCCGCGAGCAGCCGGTCCATGTCGAGCCGGACGCCGAGCCCGGGGGCGTCGGTGACGGCGACCTCGCCGCCGCTGATCCGCGGCGGCTCGACCGTGAGCCGCTCCTGTCCCTCCTGCCAGATCCAGTGCGTGTCCAGGGCGTTGTACTCGCCGGGGGCCGCGGCACCGCAGTGCGCCATCATCGCGAGCGAGATGTCGAAGTGGTTGTTGGAGTGGCAGCCCCAGGTCAGTCCCGCCTCGTGGCAGAGCTGCGCCACCCGCACCGACCCCTGCATGGTCCAGAAGTGCGGGTCCGCCAGCGGGATCGTCACCGACTGCAGGGCGAGGGCGTGGGTCAGCTGCCGCCAGTCGGTGGCGATCATGTTGGTCGCGGTGGGCAGCCCGGTGGCCCGGCGGAACTCGGCGAGGATCTCCCGCCCGGAGTAGCCGCCCTCGGCCCCGCAGGGGTCCTCCGCGTAGGCGAGGGTGCCGAGCAGCGGGCGGCACAGCTCGACGGCCTCGCGCAGGGACCAGGCGCCGTTGGGGTCGAGGGTGATCCGGGCCTCGGGGAAGCGGTCCTTCAGCGCCCGGACGGCCCTGACCTCCTCGGCCCCCGCCAGCACGCCGCCCTTGAGCTTGAAGTCCCGGAAGCCGTAGCGGTCGTAGGCCGCCTCCGCCTGCCGGACGACCGCCTCCGGGGTGAGCGCCTCCTCGCGGCGGATGCGGTACCAGGGCACGTCGGAGTCGGGTTCGCGGAGGTAGTCCAGGTCGGTGCGGTCCGGGTCGCCGACGTAGAAGAGGTAGCCGAGGACGCGGACCGAGTCGCGCTGCTTGCCGTCGCCGAGCAGGGCGGCGACGGGCACCTCCAGGTGCTGGCCGAGCAGGTCGAGGAGCGCCGACTCCACGGCGGTGACGGCGTGCACGGTGGTGCGCAGGTCGAAGGTCTGCGCACCGCGGCCGCCGGCGTCCCGCCCCGCGAACTCCTCACCCACGGCCCGCAGCACCCGCTTGTAGTCCCCCAGCCGGGCGCCGACCACCAGGGACCCGGCGTCCCGCAGGGTCCGGGTGATCGCCTCCCCGCCGGGTACCTCGCCGAGCCCCGTGCGGCCCTCGGAGTCCTCGACGACCACCACGTTGCGGGTGAAGTACGGGGCGTGCGCGCCGGAGAGGTTGAGCAGCATGGAGTCCCGGCCTGCCACCGGATACACGGAGAAGCGGGTGACGACGGGCTGGCTCATGGGCGGGGCGTCCTTACTGCTGGAGAGGTGTCACACGACCCTCTGTCTACGTATGAAGACGAAGGCTATGGATGCGGACGCATTCCAGTCAACGGGCGGGTCCACGGAATCGACAGCATCACACCAAAATGCGCTGGAAAATCGCCAACCAGACAAATCACCATGCCGGTCGGCCGCCCGCCAACCGCTCTTCACCGCATGCTGGACGCGCCCCTGACGCCGCGTGAGACTGAGGGGATCCGACGCCCCCGGCCCAGGACGGTGCCCATGGACGACGACAGGACCGCGCCCGCGCGCGTCGAACTCACCCCGCGCGCCGCCGAGGTGGTGCGCCGGCTCCGTGCCGAGCACGGGCCGCTGATGTTCCACCAGTCCGGCGGCTGCTGCGACGGCAGCGCGCCCATGTGCTATCCGGACGGCGAGTTCCGCACCGGCGGCTCGGACGTGCTGCTGGCCGAGCTCGCGGTGGACGGGGTCGCGGAGCCGGTCACCTTCTGGATGTCCCGCAGCCAGTACGAGGCGTGGAGCCACACCCGGCTGATCGTGGACGTGGTACCCGGAAGGGGGAGCGGTTTCTCCCTGGAGGCACCCGAGGGGGTGCGTTTCCTCACCCGTTCTCGCGTAGTCGACGGCTAGCCGCCCCGCCGGCCACTCCCTTCTGCTGCACTTCCTGAGTCCTGAGAGAACTTGACGAGACATCAGGGGGTGCGGTGACGCATCGTCGGAGACGGCTTGCAGCGACGACCCGAAACCTGTGCACGATTCTCACCACGTCAGGCGTGCTGGCCGGTGCGGCCCTGGCGGGGGCGGCACCGGCCGGCGCCGTACCGGGCGGTGCCGGCCGGATCGCGTCCGGCGTCACCTACCGGCAGTTCGACCTCCCCGCGGCCAGGGGCACGGTCCACGTCCATCTGCTCACCGTCGACCTGACCGACCCGCACGTCCACGTGGACCTGCTCTCGCCGGGCGCGGTGGCCGCCCGGTCGCCGGTGTCCACGATGGTGGACGCGGCGGGCGCGGTCGCGGGCGTGAACGGCGACTTCTTCAACATCACCGAGACCCAGCACCCGGGCGTCGAGGCGACCGGCGCGAGCGTCGGCCCGGCGATCGCGCACGGCCGGGTGCTCAAGGCGGCGGTGCCGACGGCCCAGCGGTTCGGCCCGTCGCTGCCGCCGGGCACGGACACCACCGACGTCCTCGGCGTCGGCGTGGACCGCCGGGCCCGGCTCGACCGCCTGACGTTCGCCGGCACGGTCCGCACCCCCGGCGCCACCCTGACGCTGCGGGGACTCAACCAGTACGCCCTGGCAGAGGGCACCGTCGGCGCCTACACCGCCGCCTGGGGCCCGGCCTCCCGCAAGCGCGCCACCTGCGGCTCGGACACCGACCGGGCCGCCGGGTGCAGCACGGACACCTACGAGGTGCGGATCCGCGGCGGCCGGGTCGTCGCCACGTCCGCGACCCCGGGCAGCGGTGCGATCGCCGCGGGTACGACGGTCCTGCTGGGCCGGGAGGCGGGCGCGGACAGGCTGCGCGCCCTCTCCAGGGGCGAACGGGTCACGGTGCGCGAGCGCATGGCGGCGTCCGTGTCCAGGATCCCGTACCGCTTCGCGGTCGGCGGCTACCCGGTGCTGCGCGGCGGCGAGCCGTCGGCCGGGCTGAACGACACCATCTCGGCCGTGCGCACGGCCGTCGGCTACGCGAACGGCGGACGCAGGCTGCTGCTGCTCGCGCTGGACGGCGCGGTGGCCTACCGCAGCGGTCTGACCATCGCGGAAGTCGCCGAGGAGATGCGGCAGTTGGGGGCGGAAGACGCGTTCAGCCTGGACGGCGGCGGCTCCACGACCATGGTGGCCCGTACCGCGGGCGCGCGGACGGTGAGCGTGCTCAACCACCCGAGTGTGAGCCCGGAACGCGCCGTGGCGAACGGGATCGGGGTCTTCTGGAAGCCCTGAGAGCACCCCCGGGCGGCCGGTTCAGGGCCGCAGACTGCTGACCATGTCCGCGGTGGCGGTGAGCCCGCTGGTGATGGTCGGCGCCATGCTGGTGCTGGCCAGGAAGAACCCGAACAGCATGCAGACCAGGGCGTGCGAGATCTTCAGCCCGCCCTGGCGCATGAAGATCACGGCCAGCAACAGGAGCAGCAGCACCACAGAGATGGAAACGGCCATCGCGAACCTCCTCCGCCACGCCCGTTCCGGGGCGTTCGGCCGCAAGTGTGGCGTAGCGGAGGGTGGGGCCGTGTGGTTGACACGGCCCCCGTTCGAGTGGTGTTACGACGCCGTGCGCGCGTCCAGGAAGGCCTCCAGGCCTGCCAGGTCGTCGGTGTCGAAGTAGCCGATGCCGGCGGCCGGCAGTTCGCCCCACAGCGCGTCGCGGTCGGGGCCGGTCGCGTCGGGGTGTTCCAGAAGCGCACCGTCTGACCGTGCGCGTGCGCCCGGCCGATGATGTCGCGCGGCTTCTGCCGCTCGGCGCCGGGGACGCGCCCGCGCCGAGCCAGGTGAAGTCGAGCTGCCGGTTGTCGCTGATCAGCGGGACGAAGGAGGCGGGGGCCGGGGTGCCGAGGTCGGTGAGCCGGCCGTCGTAGGGGGCCCGGCGCACGGTCCGCGCCTCCATCGGCGGGCGCGCGGCACGGTCGCCGGAGACGACGTTGGTGACCGCGCCGGGGACCACCCGGCCGTGGGCGTAGGTGGTGAACAGGTGCGGGTAGCACCGCAGATGCCGGTCGAGCTCCAGGTGGGTCGAGGAGCCCTCGGCCTTGATGTCGATGAGCAGCTGCAGCGGTCCGCGCCGACCCCGGTACACGGAACCGTGGTCGGCCTCGACGATCGCGGCCGGCGGGTCGAGGTCGTCCTCGGTGTGGCCGATGAGGAGCTGGTCCCCGACGAGGAAGATGTCCGCCTCGACGCTCCCGAACCGGTGGCCGAGGGCGTCGTACAGGAGGTGGGTGTGCTCGTGGTCGTTGTGGGCGTGGGCACGCCACAGCGGGGCCGCCCGCGGCGGCCGGCGGCCGCCCAGGCCTGCGCGCCGGGCAGTACGACGGCGCCGACGAGGGCGGCACCGAGGATGCCGAGGGCTCTGCGGCGGGTGGTGAGGGCCATGCGCTGCCTCCCGTGCAGGGCCATGGGTGACCCAAGGGAGTATGCGTTCGAACAGAGCCCGATGGACGTACCGGCACAGCGAGTTGGCTGGACTGCCGTCCCTGGTTCACTCCGTGCGAACCCCGGCACGGGCGCCCGGCAGGGGGTGCTGGGGACTGCGCGGCCAGCCCCCACGCACCCGCACCCGAAGACCGAGAATCACGGCGCCTGGAGACCGACCAGCACGCCCAGGGCCTCCCGATGCACCCCCGCCGTACCGAAGGCAATGGAGTCGGCCTTCGCCCGCTTCAGATACAGGTGGATCGGATGCTCCCAGGTCATCCCGATCCCCGCGTGCAACTGCAGCGCCTCCTCCGCGGCGTGCACGGCAACCGGCCCTGCATAGGCCTGCGCAACGGCCACCAGCACGTCGGCATCGGCACCGGAGGCCAGCGCGTCGGCCGCGCCGCGCGCCGCCGCGCGAAGGTTCACCACCTCCAGCCACAGCTGCGCCAGCCGGTGCTTGACCGCCTGGAACCCGCCGACCGGCCGGTTGAACTGCTTGCGCTCCTTGAGGTACCGCACGGTCTCGGTCAGCGCCCACTCGGCGACCCCGAACTGCTCGGAGGCGAGCAGCCCGGCCCCGGCGCGCAGCGCACGCCGTACCGCGGGCTCCGCGTCGCCCACGCGCCGTCCCGCCGCCCCGTCCAGGGTCACCGTGGCGAGGGGCCGGGTCAGGTCGAAGGACACCTGCGGGGTGACGGTCACGGCGCCCGCCTCGACCGCGTACAGCCCGCCGTCGTCCCCCGGCACCAGCAGTACGTCCGCCGCGACCGCGTCCGCGATCCCGGTCAACTCGCCGTGCAGACGCCCGTCCTGGACGCGGACGGTCCCGAACCGGCCTCCCGGAGCGACGTGCAGCCCCACGGCCAGCGCCCCGACGGTCCGCCCGGACGCCAGTCCGCCGAGCAACTGTCCGTCGCCGCAGGCCAGCAGCGCCTCGGTGGCCACCACGGCACTGGTCAGATACGGCACCGGCGCGACCGCCCGCCCCAGCTCCTCCAGGACGACGGCGACCTCGCGGTGCGAGGCGCCCTGGCCGCCCTGCGCCTCGGGGACCAGCAGCCCGGCGAGCCCCATGCCCTCGGTGAGGGCCTTCCAGGCGGCCGCGTCGTACGGGGTGTCCGACTCGGTGCGGGCGATGACGCCCGGCGCGTCGCAGTGGTCGGCGAGCAGGTCCCGTACCGCGGCCCGCAGCGCCTCTTCCTCCTCCGAGTACAGCAGATCCGTCATCGGGCCAGGTCCTTCCAGGCGACGTCCTTGTCGGTGCGCGGTTCGGCCGGCAGGCCCAGGACGCGCTCGGCGACGATGTTCAGCAGGACCTCGCTGGTCCCGCCCTCGATGCTGTTGCCCTTGGCGCGGAGGTAGCGGTAACCGGCGTCGCGGCCGGTGAAGTCCACGAGTTCGGGCCGGCGCATGGTCCAGTCGTCGTACAGCAGGCCCTCCTCGCCGCGGAGTTCGACCTCCAGGCCGCTGATCTCCTGGTTGAGGCGGGCGAAGGCGAGTTTCATGCCGGCGCCCTCGGGGCCGGGCTGACCGGCGACGAGCTGCTGGCGCAGGCGCTCGGCGGTGAGGCGGGCGACCTCCGACTCGACCCACAGCTTCAGCAGCCGCTGGTGCAGGTCGTGGGTGCGCAGTTCGGGGCGTTCGCGCCAGGTCTTCGCGACCGGGCCGATCATGCCGCCCTCGCGGGGCAGGCGCATGCCGCCGATGGCGACGCGCTCGTTGTTCAGCGTGGTCTGGGCGACCCGCCAGCCGTCCCCGACGGCGCCGAGGCGGCGGGAGTCGGGGATGCGGACGTCGGTGAGGAAGACCTCGTTGAACTCGGCCTCGCCGGTGATCTGCCGCAGCGGACGGACGTCGACGCCGGGGTCGGTCATGTCGCAGATGAAGTAGGTGATGCCCGCGTGCTTGGGCACGTCCGGGTCGGTGCGGGCGATCAGGATGGCCCAGCGGGCGTTGTGCGCGCCGGACGTCCACACCTTCTGCCCGTTGACGACCCAGTCGTCGCCGTCCCGGACGGCCCGGGTGCCCAGCGCGGCCAGGTCGGAGCCGGCGCCCGGCTCGCTGAACAGCTGGCACCAGACCTCCTCCCCGATCCACAGCGGCCGCAGGTAGCGCTGCTTCTGCTCCTCCGTGCCGTACTTGAGGACGGTCGGCGCGGCCATGCCGAGCCCGATGCCGTTGCGGCGGGAGTCGTTGTCCGGGGCGCCCGCGGCCTCCAGCTCGGCGTCCACGGCGGCCTGGAGGGAGCGCGGGGCGCCGAGGCCGCCGAGGCCCTCCGGGTAGTGCACCCAGGCCAGTCCCGCGTCGAAGCGGGCCTTGAGGAAGTCGAGCCTGTCCGTCGACGCGGGCGGGTGCGCGGCCAGCAACTCGGCGGTGCGGCTGGTGAGTTCGGCGGCGTCGGTCATGCTGCGACTCCGTTCGGCAGGACGGTGACCCGGCCGGTGGTGACGCCGTCGCCGACCCGCTGGACGGCCGCCGCGGCCCCGGACAGCGGGACCCGCTCGCTGACCAGGGGCTTGATGGCACCCTTGGCGGCCAGCTCGGTGAGGTGCCGGTGGCAGTCCAGGATCAGCCCGGGGTTCTTGGTGGCGTACAGGCCCCAGTGCAGGCCCTGGATGGAGTAGTTCTTCACCAGGGCGTGGTTGAGCGCCGGGGTGGGGATGGTGCCGCCGGCGAAGCCGACGACCACGATCCGGCCCTCGAAGGCGACGACCTTGGTGGACTGGGTGTAGGCGTCGCCGCCGACCGGGTCGTAGATCACGTCGGCGCCCCGGCCGCCGGTGGCCTCCTTGACGGCGGCGACGACGTCCTCGGCACGCCGGTCGACGACGACGTCACAGCCCTGTGCGCGGGCGACGGCGGCCTTGTCGGCGCCGCCGACGACGCCGATCACGCGCGCCCCGGCCGCCTTGCCGAGCTGCACGGCCGCGCTGCCGACCCCGCCGGCGGCGGCGTGTACGAGCAGGGTCTCGCCGGCCTGCAGGGCCGCCCGGCGGTGCAGGCCGAACCAGCCCGTCTGGTAGCCGATGTGCAGCGCGGCGGCCTCGGCGTCGTCCAGCGCGTCGGGCGCGGGCAGCAGCGCGGCGGCGTCCGCGACCGCGTACTCGGCGAAGCCGCCGTACGGCAGCGCGGGGTTGGCGATCACCCGGCGGCCGTCCTCGGTCTCGCCGCAGATCTCGACGCCCGGGGTGAACGGCAGCGGCGGCCGCACCTGGTAGTGCCCCCGGCACATCAGGACGTCGGGGAAGTTGATGTTGGCGGCACGCACCCTGAGCAGCACCTGGCCGTCACCGGGCGTGGGCCGCTCCACCTCCTCGAGCCGCATCACCTCGCTCGGCTCGCCGTTCTCGTGCACTTGCCATGCCTGCATGCGGTGCCTCCACGGGACTGCGTCGACTGCGTCGTCCGACCGTCGTCTGACCGGGTCCACCGCATACTAAGCGGTCGCTTGCCGCGGAGGGAACAGCCGCCCGGGGGAACGCCGGATTCGTCACGCCCGCTTCGGCCGCGCCCGCACGTGCATCCGCTCCCCCTGCGGCCCGAACAGGCTGAGGAACTCCACCGGCCCCTCCCCCGTCGACCCGAACCAGTGCGGCACCCGGGTGTCGAACTCGGCCGCCTCCCCGGGCCCCAGCACGACGTCGTGCTCCCCCAGCACCAGCCGCAGCTTCCCGGACAGCACGTACAGCCACTCGTAGCCCTCGTGGGTGCGCGGCTCGGGTTCGAGTTTCCGCTTCGGCTCGACCACCTTGAAGGCCTGGAGGCCGCCGGGCTGCCGGGTGAGCGGCAGGAAGGTGCGGCCGTACCGTTCCATCGGCTTCGCCCGAACCCGGGGATCACCGGCCGGCTGGGCGCCCACCAGCTCGTCCAGGGGCACCTGGTGGGCCTGCGCGATCGGCAGCAGCAGCTCGAGGCTGGGTTTGCGCAGCCCGGACTCCAGCCGGGAGAGGGTGCTGACCGAGATGCCGGTGGTCTCGGAGAGGGCGGCGAGGGTGACCTCGCGCTCCTTGCGGAGCCGGCGCAGCCGGGATCCCACGCCCGCGAGGACGTCGTCGGTAGTCATGCCTGCATTGCAGTTTCGGCAAAGACGTTTGTCAATCCGGCAGCGCGCGGGCGACGCTCGGCCGCGGAGGTGGTCACCATGACCGATACGTACGAGGTGGTCGTCGTCGGAGGCGGCGCGGCCGGACTGTCCGCCGCGCTGGTCCTGGGGCGGGCCCGGCGCCGCACCCTGGTCGTCGACGCGGGCGAGCCGCGCAACGCCCCGGCGGCGCACATGCAGGGCTTCCTGTCCCGGGACGGCATGCCGCCCGCGGAGTTCCTGGCGGTGGGCCGGGAGGAGATCGCCCGCTACGGCGTGGAGCTGGTCCGGGACCGGGCGGTGGGCGCGGCGAAGGACGACACCGACGGCTTCACGGTGGCGCTGGCGGGCGGCCGGACGGTCCGGTCCCGGCACCTGGTCCTCGCCACCGGCCTGAAGGACGAGCTCCCGCCCGTCCCCGGGGTGGCCGAACGCTTCGGCCGGGATGTGCTGCACTGCCCGTACTGCCACGGTTGGGAGGTCCGCGACCAGGCGTTCGGGGTGCTGGCCACGACCCCGATGAGCGTGCACCAGGCGCTCATGGTCACGCAGTGGTCCAAGGACGTGACCCTCTTCCTGCACCGGGTCGAGGAGACGGAGCTGACCGACGACGACCTGCGCCGGCTGGCCGCGGCCGGGGTGCGGGTGGTGCCGGGCGAGGTCGCCGGGCTGCGGGTCGAGGACGACCGGCTGACCGGGGTACGGCTGGCCGACGGAGGCGTGCACGACCGGGAGGCCCTGTTCGTCGCGCCCCGACCGGTCCCGCAGAACAGCCTGTTCCGCGCGCTGGGCGCCGAGCTGGCGGAGACTCCCTTCGGCGCCTACCCGGTGATCGACGAACTGGGCCGGACGACCGTGCCCGGGCTGTGGGCGGCCGGCAACGCGAGCGGTTTCGCCGAACAGGTGGTCAACGCGGCGAGCCGCGGCTACCGGGCCGGCGCGGCGATCAACGGCGAGCTGCTCTTCGCGGACCTGGACGCGGCCGTGCGGGTGTAGTCCGGGCCCGCGCGTTGCACCATGGCTGCATGCTGCTGACCCGGCTCGCCGAAGTGTCCCGGGAGGTCGCCGCCACCGCGGCCAGGTCCCGCAAGACCGCGCTGCTCGCCGAACTCTTCCGGGAGACGGCCCCCGACGACGTCCCGGTCGTCATCCCCTACCTGGCCGGCCGGCTCCCGCAGGGCCGCCTCGGCGTCGGCTGGAAGGTGCTCGGCCGGCCCGTCCCCGCGGCCGGCGAACCGTCCCTCACCGTGCGCGGGGTCGACGCCCGGCTCAGCGAGCTGGGCAAGGTCTCCGGGGCCGGTTCGCAGGCCGAACGGGCCCGGATCGTCGACGAGTTGATGGGCGCGGCGACCGCGGACGAGCAGCGCTTCCTGCTGGGGCTGATCACCGGGGAGGTCCGGCAGGGTGCCCTGGACGCGGTCGCCGTCGAAGGGCTCGCGCAGGCGACCGGGGCGGCGGCGGCCGACGTCCGCCGGGCGGTGATGCTCGCCGGGTCCCTCCAGAGGGTGGCGGCGGCGCTGCTGGCGGACGGCCCGCCGGCCCTGGAGCGCTTCCGGCTCACCGTCGGCCGCCCGGTGCTGCCCATGCTGGCGCACACCGCGTCCTCGGTGGCCGAGGCGGTGGCGAAGCTGGGCGGCTCGGCGGTCGAGGAGAAGCTGGACGGCATCCGGGTCCAGGTCCACCGGGACGGCGACACGGTACGGGTCTTCACCCGCACCCTGGACGACATCACCGGCCGTCTCCCCGAGGTGACCTCCGCCGCACGCGGGTTGCTCGGCGAGCGGTTCGTCCTGGACGGCGAGGTGATCTCCTTCGACGCGGACGGCCGCCCCCGCTCCTTCCAGGAGACGGCGGGCCGGGTCGGCTCGCGGACCGACGTGGCGAAGGCGGCCCGGGAGGTCCCGGTCTCCCCCGTCTTCTTCGACGCGCTCTCGGTCGACGGCCACGACCTGCTCGACCTCCCCTTCGCCGAACGGCACGCGGAGCTGGCCCGGCTGGTCCCCGAGCCGATGCGGGTGCGCCGGGCACTGGTGTCCGGGCCGGACGACACGGCCGCCGCCGAGGAGTTCCTCGCGGCCACCCTGGACCGCGGTCACGAGGGCGTGGTCGTCAAGTCGCTGGACGGCACCTACAGCGCGGGCCGCAGGGGCGCCTCCTGGCTGAAGGTGAAGCCCGTCCACACCCTCGACCTGGTCGTGCTGGCCGCCGAGTGGGGCCACGGCCGCCGCACCGGAAGGCTGTCCAACCTGCACCTCGGCGCCCGCAACCCGGACGGCACCTTCGCCATGCTCGGCAAGACCTTCAAGGGCATGACCGACGCGATGCTGGACTGGCAGACCGCCCGACTCGGTGAACTGGAGGTCTCCGACAACGGCCGGGTGGTGACCGTACGCCCGGAACTCGTCGTCGAGATCGCCTACGACGGCCTGCAGCGGTCCACCCGTTACCCGGCCGGCGTCACCCTGCGCTTCGCGCGCGTCGTCCGCTACCGCGAGGACAAACGGCCGGAGGAGGCCGATACGGTGGAGACCCTGCTGGCCGCGCACCCGGAGGTACGGCGTTGACGGAGCCGAGGCGAAGCGCCGGACTGCTGCTGTTCCGGCGTACCGGCGAGGGCCTTGAGGTGCTGCTCGGCCATATGGGCGGGCCGTTCTTCGCGAAGAAGGACGCGGGTGCCTGGACCGTCCCCAAGGGCGAGTACGAGCCGGACGAACCGGCCTGGGACGCGGCCCGCCGCGAGTTCCGGGAGGAGCTGGGGCTGGCGCCGCCGGACGGGGAGGCGATCGGGCTGGGCGAGGTGCGGCAGACCAACGGCAAGATCGTCACCGCCTGGGCGATCGAGGCGGACCTGGACCCGGACACGATCGAACCCGGCACCTTCGTGATGGAGTGGCCGCCGCGGTCGGGCCGGATCCAGGAGTTCCCCGAACTGGACCGGGTGGCCTGGCTGAGCCCGGACCGGGCCCGCGAGGTGATCGTCAAGGCCCAGGCCGCGTTTCTCGACCGGCTGGCGGAGCACTCGGGCTGAACGGAGCCCCATACGTTGCGGCCGACCCGGTCGCGCGCGAAGGTCTTAGCAAGCCCGCTCCCAGGGAGGTCAGCCATGCCCATCGCGACGGTCAACCCGGCGAACGGCGAGACGCTCGAAACGTTCGAGCCCATGGACGAGGACGAGCTCGAACGCCGGCTCGAACTCGCCGTGGCGACGTTCCGCACGTACCGCACGAGCACCTTCGCCGAGCGCGCCCGGCTGCTGCACGCCGCCGCCGAACTGCTGGACGCGGACCGGGACGACATCGCCCGGACCATGACCACCGAGATGGGCAAGCCGCTGAAGCAGGCCCGCGCGGAGGCCGCCAAGTGCGCGAAGGCGATGCACTGGTACGCCGACCACGCGGAGGAGCTACTGGCCGACGAGGAGCCGGCGGACACGGACGTGAAGGACTCGGGCGCGTCCCGGGTACGGGTGCGCTACCGCCCGATCGGGCCGGTGCTCGCCGTGATGCCGTGGAACTTCCCGCTCTGGCAGGTGGTCCGCTTCGCCGCGCCCGCGCTGATGGCGGGCAACGTGGGCCTGCTCAAGCACGCGTCCAACGTCCCGCAGACCGCCCTGTACCTGGAGGACCTGTTCCACCGGGCCGGATTCACCGAGGGCTGCTTCCAGACCCTGCTGATCGGCTCCGGCGCGGTCGACGACATCCTGCGCGACGAGCGGGTGCGGGCGGCGACACTCACCGGCAGCGAGCCCGCGGGCCGCGCCGTCGCCGCCACCGCCGGCGAGATGATCAAGAAGACGGTCCTGGAACTCGGCGGCAGCGACCCGTACGTGGTGATGCCCTCGGCGGACGTCGACCGCGCGGCGCGGATCGCGGTGACGGCGCGCGTGCAGAACAACGGGCAGTCGTGCATCGCCGCGAAGCGGTTCATCGTGCACACGGACGTCTACGACGCGTTCGCCGAGAAGTTCGTGGCGGGCATGACCGCGCTGCGCACGGGCGACCCGATGGACGAGGCGACGGATGTCGGGCCGCTCGCCAGCGAGCAGGGGCGCAAGGACCTGGAGGAGCTGGTCGAGGACGCGAAGCGGTCGGGCGCCGAGGTGCTGTGCGGCGGGCAGCGGCCGGACGGCCCGGGCTGGTACTACCCGCCGACCGTCCTGGCCGGGATCCACCGCGACATGCGCATCCACCGCGAGGAGGCGTTCGGGCCGGTGGCCACGCTGTACCGGGCCGGGGACCTGGACGAGGCGGTCCTCATCGCCAACGACTCGCCCTTCGGACTGAGTTCGAACGTGTGGACGCGGGACGAGGCCGAGGTGGACCGGTTCGTACGGGATCTGGAGGCCGGTGGCGTGTTCGTCAACGGCATGACCGCCTCCCACCCGGCGTTTCCGTTCGGCGGGGTGAAGCGGTCCGGGTACGGCCGTGAGCTGTCCGGGCACGGAATCCGGGAGTTCTGCAACATCACCACCGTTTGGCAGGGTGCGTGAGGGCCGCACGACTACGATCCCGAGTGTGAACCGCGAAGTGACCCTGCCTCTGATCGTCGACCACCGCGGGACCTTGCAGGTGGCCGCGGCCGACGTGAGCAAGTTGTTGCGGACGTTGGGGGCACGGTGGCTGCGTCTGGTGGAGGCCGACGAGGGTGGGCTGGACGAGGACACGGTGGCTGCGCTGACCATCGAGCTCGCGAAGCTCGCCGATCGGATCGACGTGGCGTGTATCGCCCATAGCAGTGGGGAGTAGCGGTCGTTCGGCGGGTGCGGGCGCGTTGTGGCTGGTCGCGCCCACGCGGCGGCAGCCGCACATCGACACGGCCCCGCGCCCCTAAGGACGTGCAGTCAGGGACGTCCAGAACATCTCCTCGCAAGCCTGGAGCAGGCGGTCGTACGTGTACACGCGCTTCTCATCCAGGCGCCCTGACTCCAGTCCCGCCTGTACCGCCGCCTCCGCCTGCTCGTCCAGGGCCGGAACCGGTGCTGCGAAGAGGTCGAAGAAGGCGCAGGCCTCGTCGGAGAAGCCGTAGTGGGTGCGCAGGCCCTGCGCGATGGTCGCGCAGTACGTGCCCCACGTGGCGAAGTCGGCCGTGACGGCGAGGACGGCGTCCGCCGGGGCCGCGTCGAGCGCCGGCCAGGAGATGTACGCCGGGTAGGCCTGGCAGCCCGCCAGGGGCTCGTACGCCCGCATGCGCCCGTCGTCCACGTCGCACGCCTCGGCGAACGCGCCCAGCCGCGCTGCGGCCAGTTCCTCGCCCTCGGCCGGCATGGCGAAGAACCCGGCGGCCGCCGGCTCCCCGGAGGCGCGCTGCGCCAGATGCCGGAACGCCCGCCGGTCGGCGGGGATCACCCGGTGCTGTTCGAGGGCCAGCGCGGCGAGGGTCCCCGGACTGGCCCGGCCGCCGGCGGCGAGGGGGGACCAGGGCATTGGTCTTCGGGTCCGGGGCAAGTTCTGACCTGGTGGTTCTCAGAACTTCCGCGGCCGTGCCGAGCATCGCGTCCTCCTCGTCGGGATACCTCTGTGCTGATCCGACCCTGACACGGGGTCACCGGTTCGGAGTAGTCCGGCGAGAGATCATCGCCCTCACGGGTGATCGTGAGGGAACCACCTCCTGAGGTGAACCACCTCTCTGACCGGTCGGGGCAAACCCGCCGGAAGGCTGAAAGCAGGCACGGTTCATGGCGACTTTGTGCAAACCCTCAGTGTCGGTCCCGGAGTACGTGATCACGATGGAGGAGACGCTCGAACTGGCGCGCTCCCACCACGAGAACCACCCGCAGCTGCCACTGGCGCTGAGACTGATCGAGAACACGGGCGTACGCACCCGGCACATCGTGCAGCCGATCGAGGAAACCCTGAAGCACCCAGGCTTCGAGGAGCGCAACAAGCTCTACGAGGCCGAGGCCAAGGCCCGGGTCCCCGCGGTCATCCAGCGGGCGCTCGACGAGGCCGAGCTGCTCACCACCGACATCGACGTGATCATCTACGTCTCGTGCACGGGCTTCATGATGCCGTCGCTCACGGCGTGGCTGATCAACGAGATGGACTTCGACTCCACCACCCGCCAGATCCCCATCGCGCAGCTCGGCTGCGCGGCCGGCGGAGCGGCGATCAACCGGGCGCACGACTTCTGCTCGGCGTACCCGCACGCCAACGCCCTCATCGTGGCCTGCGAGTTCTGCTCGCTGTGCTACCAGCCGACCGACCTCGGCGTCGGCTCGCTGCTCTCCAACGGCCTCTTCGGTGACGGCATCGCCGCCGCCGTGGTCCGCGGCCAGGGCGGCACGGGCGTCGAACTCGAACGCAACGGCTCGTACCTGATCCCGAAGACCGAGGAGTGGATCATGTACGACGTGCGGGCCACCGGGTTCCACTTCCTGCTGGACAAGCGGGTCCCGGCGACCATGGAGCCGCTGGCACCGGCGCTCCAGGACCTGGCAGGGCTGCACGGCTGGGACGCGTCCGACCTGGACTTCTACATAGTCCATGCGGGCGGGCCCCGAATCCTGGACGACCTGAGCAAGTTCCTCCGGGTCGACCCGCACGCCTTCCGGTTCAGTCGGTCCACGCTCACCGAGTACGGCAACATCGCGAGCGCCGTCGTCCTGGACGCGCTGCGCCGGATGTTCGACGAGGGCGGTGCCGAGCACCAGGCGCGCGGCCTGCTGGCCGGGTTCGGTCCCGGCATCACCGCGGAGATGTCGCTGGGTCGCTGGCGGCGTCCGGACGGAGAGGCGGCGCGATAGAGATGGCGCTCACCGAACCGCTCGACCCCGCCGGCGAGGCCGCCGAGGAGGCCGCCGGTGCGGCCGCCCGCGCGGCCCCCGGAGAGGCCGCCTGTCCGGTCCGGCACTGGGAGGTGCCGGACCTGGCGGGGGTGGACTTCGACCCCACCCTGGCCGAGCTGATGCGGGAGGGCCCGGTCGCCCGGATCCGGCTTCCCAACGGGGACGGCTGGGCGTGGCTGGTCACCCGGTACGAGGACGTGCGGATGGTGGCCAACGACCCCCGGTTCAGCCGGGAGGCGGTGATGGCGCAGCAGGTCACCCGGCTCGCCCCGCACTTCATCCCGGACCGCGGCGCGGTCGGCTTCCTGGACCCGCCCGACCACACGCGGCTGCGCCGCACGGTGGCCCCGGCGCTCACCTCCAAGGGCGTGGAGCGGGTCCGGGAGAAGGCCCGCCAGATGCTGGACGAGATCGTCGACGAGCTCGTCCAGGACGGCCCGCCCGCCGATCTCACGGCGACGGTGCTCAGCCCGTTCCCCATCGCGGTGATCTGCGAGGTCATGGGCGTACCGGCCGCCGACCGGCACACCCTGCACATCTGGACCCAGCTGATCCTGTCCTCCAGCCACGGCAAGGAGGTCAGCGAGAGGGCCAAGCACGAGATGAGCGCCTACTTCGCCGACCTCGTCGCCCTGCGCGCGGGCAGTACGGGCGAGGACGTGACCTCCCTGCTGGGCGCGGCCGTGGGCCGCGGCGAGGTCACGCTGGAGGAGGCCGTCGGTCTCGCCGTCCTCCTCCAGATCGGCGGCGAGGCGGTCACCAACAACAGCGGGCAGATGTTCTACCTTCTGCTGACCCGCCCCGACCTCCTCGACCGGCTGCGCACCGAGCCGGCGACCCGCCCCCGGGCGATCGACGAGCTGCTGCGCTGGATCCCGCACCGCAACGCGGTCGGGCTGTCCCGGATCGCCACGCGGGACGTGGAGATCAGCGGCGTACGGATCCGCGCGGGCGACGCGGTCTACGTCTCGTACCTGGCCGCCAACCGCGACCCGGAGGTCTTCCCGGATCCCGGGACGATCGACTTCGCCCGCACCCCCAACCCGCATGTGTCCTTCGGGTTCGGCCCGCACTACTGCCCCGGTGGCCAGCTCGGCAGGCTGGAGGAGGAACTCCTCGTCGACGCCCTGCTCGACCGGCTGCCCGGGCTGCGGCTCGCCGTACCTCCGGAGCAGGTCCCCTTCCGCAGGGGCGCGTTGATCCGGGGTCCCGAGACACTACCCGTGACCTGGTGAGGCGCTCATGACCACGACCGAGGGACTCCTCGTGCCACCGGGACACGGCCGCGTGGTCCACACGCCGGCCCAGCGTGTCACCTTCAAGGTGACCGGAACGCACTCGCGGACGGCCTCCACCTTCGAGGTGGAGGTGCCGCCGGGCTTCGACGTGGGCGCCCATGTGCACACCCGCAGCGAGGAGCTGTTCTACGTCCTCGAAGGCGAGCTGGACGTCCTCGCCTTCGAGCCGCGCATCCGCACGCCCGACAACTGGCAGAACTGGGAGTCCAGTTCGGGCACGAGGGTGGTACGGGCGACCCCGGGCACGCTGATCGCGGTGCCGCCCGGCTGCCCGCACGCCTTCGCCAACCCGACGGACACCCCGGCGCGGATGTTCTTCCAGTCCTCCCCGCCACCCGACCACGAGCGCTACTTCGAGGAACTCCTGGAGATCCTGGGCAGCGGCGGCCCTCCGGACCTCGAGGCGATCGAGCTACTCCGCAAGCGCTACGACATCGAGCAACTCACGCCTTTGAAACACCGGTGAGGTGGAGCGCCCCGTCAGGGGCGCTGGGGGCTCCCCCGGCCGAAGGCCGGGGGAGGAACTGCGCGAGCAACCACGACGCACCGTAAGCCCGCGACGCACCCGCACCCCTGCGGCGCTACCGGATCGGCATCCCCGACAAGGTACGGGCGATCACCAGCCGCTGGATCTCGCTCGTCCCCTCGAAGATCGTGTAGATCGCGGCGTCCCGGTGCATCCGCTCCACCGGGTACTCCCGCGTGTACCCGTTGCCGCCCAGGATCTGGATCGCCTGGGCGGTCACCTTCTTGGCCGTCTCGCTCGCGAACAGCTTCGACATCGACCCCTCGGCCGCGGTGAACGGCTTCCCGTTCACCGCCATCCAGGACGCCCGCCACACCAGGAGCCGGGACGCGTCGACGGCCGTCCGCATGTCGGCGAGCTGGAACGCCACCCCCTGGTTGTCGATGATCGGCCGCCCGAACTGCTCCCGGGTCACGGCGTAGTCGAGGGCTACCTCGTACGCCGCGCGTGCCGTACCGACGGCCATCGCACCGACGGCCGGCCGCGAGGCCTCGAACGTGGCCATCGCCGCGTTCTTCACCCTCCCCCGGCCTTCGGCCGAGGAGACCCCCTCCCCGCCCGACCTCGCCCGCTCCCGGGCCCGGGCGAGGCGCTCGTCCAGCTTCTCCTTGCCGCCGAGCAGGCAGGACCCGGGCACCCGGGCGTTGTCCAGGACGACCTCGGCGGTGTGCGAGGCCCGGATCCCGTGCTTCTTGAACTTCTGGCCCTGGGACAGGCCGGGCGTCCCCGGCGGGACGATGAAGGAGGCGTGGCCCCTGGAGCCGAGCTCCGGGTCGACGACCGCGACGACGACGTGGACGTTGGCGATGCCGCCGTTGGTCGCCCAGGTCTTCGTGCCGTTGAGCACCCACTCGTCCTTGGCCTCGTCGTAGACGGCCCGGGTACGCATGGAGCCCACGTCGGAGCCGGCGTCGGGCTCGGAGGAGCAGAACGCGGCGACCTTGACGTCGTTGGTGTCGCCGTACATCTGGGGGATCCAGGTGCCGATCTGCTCCTCGGTGCCGTTGGCGAGGACGCCCACCGCGGCGAGGCCCGTGCCCACGATGGACAGGGCGATGCCGGCGTCGCCCCAGAACAGCTCCTCCATGGCCATGGGGATGCCGAGGCCGGTGGGGTCGAAGTACTGCTGGGCGTAGAAGTCGAGGGAGTAGATGCCGACCTTCGCGGCCTCCTGGATGACCGGCCAGGGAGTCTCCTCACGCTCGTCCCATTCGGCGGCCGCGGGACGGATGACGTCGGCGGCGAAGCCGTGCAGCCAGTCCCGGACCTCCTTCTGTTCGTCGTTGAGTTCCATGGTGAACTCGGCCATGACCCCTCCAGCGGCGCATAATGTGTTACTAGCGGTAACTCGAGTCTGTTACTCGTCGGTAGGAAAAGTCAACTCCCAAGGTCACCTCGGCAGCCAGTTCGAGAGCAGATGGCTGTCAGGTGCTAGTTTGCGCAGGCGTCACCGAAAAGAGCACGGGGTGGGGAGAGCACATGGACACCACGCAGCGGACCGAACAGCAACGGTCCGCCGACCGCCGACGGCGCGAGCTGCTGGAGGCCGCGGACAGGGTGGTGCTGCGCGACGGCCCACAGGCTTCCATGAACGCCATCGCGGCGGAGGCGGGCATCACCAAACCCATCCTCTACCGCCACTTCGGCGACAAGAGCGGGCTGTACGCGGCGCTGGCCACCCGGCACACGGACGCCCTGCTGAACTCGCTGCGGGCCGCGCTGGACGCTCCCGCGGAGCGCCGTGAGCGGGTCGAGGCGACCCTGGACACGTACCTCGCGGCGATCGAGGCACGGCCCCAGGTGTACCGGTTCCTGATGCATCCCGCGGAGGGGAGCACCGGCGCCGACCAGGGATTCGACGTGGGAAAGCACTCGGCTCCGCTGTTGCGGCGGATGGGTGAGGAGCTGGCGCAGGTCATCGAGGACCGGCTGGATCTGGGGCCGAACAGCCAGCAGCTGGCCCGGGTGTGGGGACACGGGATCGTCGGGATGATGCATGCCGCAGGGGACTGGTGGCTGGGGGAACGGCCCTGTTCTCGTGCGGAACTGGTGAAGAGTTTGGCCGATCTCCTGTGGGGTCGCCTGGCGGCTGCGGGGGACAAAGTGGGAGGTCCGGGGTTCTGACGGGTTGAGAGTCGGCCGACCACCGATGGGGGGCCGGCCGCACAGTTCCTCCCCCGGCGCCCCTTTGCGGCGCCTCTGCTCACCGGTGCCAGGAAGATCTGGCCACCTGTCGCATCAGCTTGCGCTTGCGCCAGCCCGTGACGTGGTCGGCGTAGACCCGGCCGTCCAGGTGGTCGGTCTCGTGCTGGAGGCAGCGGGCGAAGAAGCCCGTGCCGTGGACCGTGATCGGCTCGCCCGTGGCCGTGAAGCCCTCGACCACCGCGTGGTCGTGGCGTTCCGTGCCCGCCTCCAGGCCCGGCAGGGACAGGCAGCCCTCGGGGCCGCGGAGGGTCACGCCGTCCACGGTCACCAGGCGGGGGTTCACCACGTGGCCCAGGTGGCGGACCTCGTCGTCGTCGGGGCAGTCGAAGACGAAGACCCGCAGCGGCTCGCCCACCTGGTTCGCCGCCAGGCCCACGCCCTCCGCCGCGTACATCGTCGCGAACAAGTCCTCCACGAGCCGGGAGAGTTCGGGGCCGAAGTCGGTGACCTCCGCGCAGCGGGCGTGCAGGACGGGGTCGCCGAGCAGGGTGAGGGGCCGGACCCGCCCGTGGGCGCCCGGAATGGAACCGTGTCGCATGGCCGCAAGGGTACGGTTCGGATGGGCCCCTGCTCGCCGCGCAGGCATGGGCCGGAATTCGGGTGTGCGAATGGATCTCGATAGGCTGAGGTGCACACCACGTTGCCGGATGGCTCAGGCGCGGCGCGTACGCAAGGAGGATCGAGAACTGATGGCAGGCAACTCGGACCCGCTCACGCCGCGGGCCAAGCTCGCCGTGACCGCGGGCAAGGCGGTCGCGGCGGCGTCCCGTGCCGCGGGGCGCGGCAGCGGATCCGTGATCGGTGGCCGGGTGGCACTCAAACTCGACCCCGACCTTCTCGCCCGGCTCGCCCAGAACCTGGACGTGACCCTCGTCTCGGCGACCAACGGCAAGACGACGACCACCAGGCTCATCGCCGAGGCCCTCAAGGCCGCGGGGCCGGTCGTCTCCAACGCGCTCGGGGCCAACATGCCGGCCGGTATCACCTCGGCGCTGGCGGGCGGCTCGGAGTCCAAGTTCGGCGTGATCGAGGTCGACGAGAAGTACCTGGCCGGGGTGGCCAGGGACACCGACCCGAAGTGCATCGCGCTGCTCAACCTCTCCCGCGACCAGCTCGACCGCGCCGCCGAGACCCGGATGCTCGCCGAGAACTGGCGGGAGGGGCTGGCCGGGTCGAAGGCAGTCATCGTGGCGAACTGCGACGACCCGCTGGTGGTCTGGGCCGCGTCCTCCTCCCCCAACGTGGTCTGGGTCGCCGCCGGGCAGATGTGGAAGGACGACGCCTGGTCCTGCCCGTCCTGCGGCGGCGTGATGCAGCGGCCCGGCGACGACTGGTTCTGCGGCGAGTGCGGGTTCCGGCGACCGACGCCGAGCTGGGTGCTCTCCGGGGACCACGTGCTCGACCCGCACGGGTCGGCCTGGCCGATCCACCTGCAGCTGCCCGGGCGCGCCAACAAGGCGAACGCCGCCTCCTCGGCCGCCGTCGCCGCCGTCTTCGGGGTGCCGCCGCAGGTCGCCCTGGAGCGGATGTACCAGGTGCAGGCCGTCGCCGGCCGCTACGACGTCGTGCAGTTCCAGGGCCGCGACCTGCGTCTGCTGCTGGCCAAGAACCCGGCCGGCTGGCTGGAGACGTTCTCGCTGATCGACCCGCCACCGGCCCCGGTGATCCTCTCCGTGAACGCCCGCGGCGCCGACGGCACCGACACCTCCTGGCTGTGGGACGTGGACTACACCCGGCTGACCGGCCACCCGATCTTCGTGCTCGGCGACCGCAAGCTGGACCTCGCGGTACGGCTGGAGGTCGCGAACCAGCACTTCCAGGTCTGCGACTCCCTCGACCAGGCCGTCCAGATGTGCCCGCCGGGCCGCATCGAGGTCATCGCGAACTACACCGCGTTCCAGGACCTGCGCCGCCGCGTCGGCAACTGACCACGAAGGACGAACCGTTCATGAGCGACAACCAACTGCGGCTGGTGTGGATCTACCCCGACCTGCTCAGCACCTACGGCGACCAGGGCAACGCGCTCGTCGTGGAGCGCCGGGCCCGGCAGCGCGGTCTCGACGTGGCCCGGCTGGACGTGCGCAGCGACCAGCCCATCCCGACCTCCGGCGACATCTACCTGATCGGCGGCGGTGAGGACCGCCCGCAGCGGCTCGCCGCCGAGCGGCTGCGCCGCGACGGGCACCTGTACCGGGCGGTGGAGAACGGCGCGATCGTGTTCTCCGTGTGCGCCGGCTACCAGATCCTCGGACACGAGTTCATCAACGACCTCGGGCAGCGCGAGCCCGGCCTCGGTCTGCTCGACGTGACCACCGTGCGCGGCACCGGCGAGCGGTGCGTCGGCGACGTCCTCGCCGACATCGACCCGCGCCTCGGGCTGCCCCCGCTCACCGGGTTCGAGAACCACCAGGGCGTCACCCAGCTCGGCCCCACCGCCCGCCCCCTCGCCCGGGTCCAGCTGGGCAAGGGCAACGGCACCGGGGACGGCACGGAGGGCGCGTACAACGACACCGTCTTCGGCACCTACATGCACGGGCCGGTGCTCGCCCGCAACCCGCTCATCGCGGACCTGCTGCTGAAGCTGGCGCTCGACGTGAACGCGCTGCCGCCGATCGACGACCACTGGTACGAGGCGCTCCGCACCGAGCGCATCGCGGCCGCCCAGCAGCCCGCCTGAGCTGCTTCGGAACGGTCGGTTCCGGGCCCGCCTGACAGGGTGTCCGCTCACATGTGCGGGCACGTCCAGCAGGCGGACGCCCGGTACGGCCCGACCCCCTTGCGCCGGTAGGGTGGCCGCGATGTCAGCCGGACAGCGTGGTCCGGTCTCCGGCCCACGTGGAGAAGGTTGTTTCGGGCTATGCGCATTGGTGTCCTCACGTCCGGCGGCGACTGCCCCGGCCTGAACGCCGTCATCCGGTCCGTCGTGCACCGCGCCGTCGCCGACCACGGCGACGAGGTCATCGGCTTCCGGGACGGCTGGAAGGGCCTCCTGGAGTGCGACTACCTCAAGCTCGACCTCGACGCCGTGGCCGGCATCCTGGCCCGCGGCGGCACCATCCTCGGATCGTCCCGGGTCCAGCCCTCCCACCTGCGGGACGGCGTGGAGCGGGCCAGGGGCCATGTCGCCGAACTCGGCCTCGACGCGATCATCCCGATCGGCGGTGAGGGCACGCTGAAGGCGGCCCGGCTGATGGCGGACGCCGGCCTGCCGATCGTCGGCGTCCCGAAGACCATCGACAACGACATCGCCGTCACCGACGTGACCTTCGGCTTCGACACGGCCGTGGGGGTCGCCACCGAGGCCCTGGACCGGCTGAAGACCACCGCCGAGTCCCACCAGCGGGTGCTGGTCGTGGAGGTCATGGGCCGGCACACCGGCTGGATCGCCCTGCACTCCGGCATGGCGGCCGGCGCCCACGCCGTCGTCGTACCGGAGCGGCCCTTCGACATCGAGGAGTTGGCGCGCCGGGTCGGCGAGCGGTTCGAGGCGGGCAAGCGGTTCGCGATCGTCGTCGCGGCGGAGGGGGCCAAGCCGAAGCCGGGCACGATGGCCTTCGACGAGGGCGGCAAGGACATCTACGGCCACGAGCGGTTCGCCGGTATCGCCCGGCAGCTCTCCATCGAGCTGGAGCAGCGGCTCGGCAAGGAGGCCCGGCCGGTCATCCTCGGCCACGTGCAGCGGGGCGGCACGCCGACGGCGTACGACCGCGTCCTCGCGACGCGGTTCGGATGGCATGCGGTGGAGGCGGTGCACCGGGAGGAGTTCGGTCATATGACCGCGCTGCGGGGGACGGACATCGTGATGGTGCCGCTGGCGGAGGCCGTGGAGACGTTGAAGACGGTGCCGACGGAGCGGTACGACGAGGCGGAGACCGTGCTTTAGGGAGCCTCGCCGCAGGAGGTGCTGATTCGTCGCCGGGTGCGGGTGCGCTGTGGCCGGTCGCGCAGTTCCTCCTCCAGCCTCCGGCCGGGGGTACCCCCAGCGCCCCTGGGTGGGGATTGCGGGCCCCGGTCACAGGCGCCGTCGGGAGCGGTTCTAATCTGGGGTGGGCAGTAAAGGCACAACCCCCCACGAATCAGGAGCCGCCGGATGGATCACAGCGGGCACGGCATGACGATGGATCTGCCGCCGTTCACGCTGGGGCGCGGGCTGGAGTGGTCGGCGGATCCCTTCTTCCTCGTAGCCTGCCTCGCGGGGCTGGCGCTGTACGGGTGGGGTGTGGTGCGGCTGCGACGGCGCGGGGACGCGTGGCCGGTGGGGCGGACGGTGTCGTTCGTCATCGGGGTGCTGACCATCATGCTCGTGATGTGCACCAGGCTGAACGACTACGGGATGGTCATGTTCAGCGTGCACATGGTGCAGCACATGATCATCAGCATGCTGTCGCCGATCCTCATCCTGCTGGGCGCCCCGATGACGCTCGCGCTGCGCGCGCTGCCCGTCGCCGGGAAGGGGCGCAAGGGGCCGCGTGAGCTGCTGCTCGCCCTGCTGCACAGCCGGTACATGCGGATCATCACCCACCCCGCCTTCACGATCCCGCTGTTCATCGCGAGCCTGTACGCGCTCTACTTCACCCCGCTGTTCGACTTCCTGATGGGCTCGAAGGCCGGGCACGTCGCGATGATGGTGCACTTCCTCGCGGTCGGTGTCGTCTTCTTCTGGCCGATCATCGGCGTCGACCCGGGGCCGCACCGGCCGGGGTACCTGATGCGCATGCTGGAGCTGTTCGCGGGCATGCCGTTCCACGCCTTCTTCGGCATCGCGTTGATGATGGCGTCGGAGCCCATGGTGGAGACCTTCAAGAACCCGCCCGCCTCGCTCGGCATCGACGCCCTCTCCGACCAGAACGCGGCGGGCGGGATCGCCTGGGCGTTCAGCGAGATCCCGTCCGTCCTGGTGCTGATCGCCCTGCTGTTCCAGTGGTACGGCTCCGAGCAGCGCCAGGCCCGGCGCACGGACCGGGCCGCCGACCGGGACGGCGACAAGGAGCTCGAGGCGTACAACGCGTATTTGGCCTCACTGAACGCACGCAGGGGCTGACCGGGGGCACCATGGGGGAAGTCGGACCATGAGGAGGGTGTCGCGATGCCCGGTTCTGCGAGCGGCTCGAACGGTGCCACCAAGGCGATGGGGGTGCTCACCGTCGGCGGCCTCGTCGTGGTGACGGCCTACACGGTGGCCCTCGGCAGCAACGGCTGGCTCTGGTTCGGCTGGGTGGTGCTGGGCCTGCTGACCCTGGCGATGGTGGTCACCCAGAGCGATTGATTCCGGGCGGCTCGAGCGCGCCCCTCAGGGGCGCTGCGGGTACCCCCGGCCGAAGGCTGGGGAGGAATCGCGCGACCAGCCCCGACGACGCCGCACCCGAACAACGGCGCCCCGCGGAGCGCTAGTGCACCCCGGGCTGGTACTTCGGCAACCGCGCGGTGATCCGCATCCCCGCCCCGGGCGCCGTCTCGATGACGAGCCCGTGGTCGTCGCCGTACACCTGGCGGAGCCGGTCGTCGACGTTGGACAGGCCGATACCCCCGGAGGGGCTGGTCTCGCCCGCCAGGATGCGGCGCAGCAGCACCGGGTCCATGCCGGCGCCGTCGTCCTCGATGACGACCAGGGCCTCGGCGCCCTCGTCCTGCGCGGTGATCTGGATGCGGCAGGTGCCGGTCTTCCCCTCCAGGCCGTGTTTGACGGCGTTCTCGACCAGCGGCTGGAGGCACAGGAAGGGCAGGGTGACCGGCAGCACCTCGGGGGCGATCTGGAGCGTGACCGTGAGGCGGTCGCCGAAGCGGGCCCGGACCAGTGCCAGGTAGTGGTCGATGGCGTGGAGCTCGTCGGCGAGGGTGGTGAAGTCGCCGTGCCGCCGGAACGAGTAGCGCGTGAAGTCGGCGAACTCCAGCAGCAGCTCGCGGGCGCGCTCGGGGTCGGTGCGGACGAACGAGGCGATCACCGCGAGCGAGTTGAAGATGAAGTGCGGGGAGATCTGGGCGCGCAGGGCGCGGATCTCGGCCTCGATGAGCCGGGTGCGGGAGCGGTCGAGGTCGGCGAGCTCCAGCTGGACGCTGACCCAGCGGGCGACCTCGCCGGCCGCCCGGACCAGGACGGCGGACTCGCGCGGGGCGCAGGCGACCAGGGTGCCGTGGACGCGGTCGTCGACGGTGAGCGGGGTGACCACGGCCCAGCGGACCGGGCAGTCGGGGGTCTCGCAGTGCAGCGGGAAGGCCTCGCCGCGCCCGGACTCCAGCGGCCCGGCGAGCCGCTCCATGATCTCGGTGCGGTGGTGGTCGCCGACGCCGTCCCAGACCAGCAGGTTCTCGTGGTCGGTGAGGCAGAGCGCGTCGGTGCCGAGCAGGGTGCGCAGCCGGCGGGCCGAGCGGCGGGCGGTCTCCTCGGTCAGGCCGGCGCGCAGCGGGGGCGCGGCGAGGGAGGCGGTGTGCAGGGTCTCGAACGTGGCGTGCTCGACGGGGGTGCCGAGGCCGCCGAGGTTCTCGGGGCGCGCGGTGCGGCGGCCGAGCCAGAAGCCGGCCGCGAGGAGCGGGAGGACGGCCACGAGGAGGCCCGCCAGGAACCCGGTCACGCCTTGACCTCCGCGCGCAGCTCTTCCGGCAGGTGGAAGCGGGCCAGGATGGCGGCCGTGCCGGGCGGTACCCGGCCCGGGGTCGCCAGGGAGACCAGGATCATGGTGAGGAAGCCCAGCGGGACCGACCAGAGCGCGGGCCAGGCGAGCAGGGCGTGCAGCTCTCCGGTGCCGGGCAGGTCGGCCATCGTCGCGGTCACCGCGCAGAACGCCGAGCCGCCGCCGGCCAGCATCCCGGCGGCGGCGCCGGGCGGGGTCAGCCGGCGCCACCAGATGCCGAGGACCAGTAAGGGGCAGAAGGAGGAGGCGGAGACCGCGAAGGCCAGTCCGACGGCGTCGGCGACCGGCAGGCCGCCCACCAGCACGCTCGCGGCGAGCGGTACGGCCATGGCGAGCACGGTCCCCAGTCTGAAGTGCCGCACTCCGCGGGCCGGCAGGACGTCCTGGGTGAGGACACCGGCGACCGCCATGGTGAGGCCGGAGGCGGTGGAGAGGAACGCGGCGAAGGCGCCGCCCGCCACCAGCGCGCCGAGCAGGTCGCCGCCGAGGCCGCCGACCACCCGGTCGGGCAGCAGCAGGACGGCGGCGTCCGTCTCGCCGGTCAGGGTGAGTTCGGGGGTGTAGAGGCGGCCGAGGGCCCCGTAGACGGGCGGCAGCAGGTAGAAGAGGCCGATCAGGGCCAGTACGGCGACGGTGGTGCGGCGGGCGGCGACGCCGTGCGGGCTGGTGTAGAAGCGGACCACGACGTGCGGCAGGCCCATGGTGCCGAGGAAGGTGGCGAGGATCAGGCCGTACGTGGCGTACAGCGGGCGTTCCTCGCGGCTCTCGGCGAGCGAGGTGGACATGCCGCCGTTGGTGCCCCGGTCGGTGGCGGGGACGCGGGTGCCCCGCGCGAAGGTCAGGCGGGTGCCGGCGGCGATGCGGTGGGTGCCCTCGGGGAGGGTGACCCGGGTGTCCCGGAGCGGACGTCCGTCGACCGTGCCGGAGACGGTGACCGTGAGCGGGCGGTCGAGCCGCAGGGCGAGGCTGTCCTGGACGTCCACGGCGCGCTGGGTGCGGAAGGTGGCCGGTTCGTCGAAGGCGTGGACGGGGGCGTCGGCGCGCTGCCAGGCGAGGACGAGGAAGAGGGCGGGGACGAGCAGGGCGGTGAGTTTCAGCCAGTACTGGAAGGCCTGCACGAAGGTGATGCTGCGCATGCCGCCGGCGGCCACGGTGGCCACTACGACCACGGCGACGATGAGCCCGCCGAGTGCGTCGGGCGCTCCGGTGAGGACCGCCAGCGTGAGTCCGGCTCCCTGGAGCTGGGGCAGCAGGTAGAGCCAGCCGACGCCGACGACGAACGCTCCGGCCAGCCGCCGTACCGGCGGCGAGGCGAGCCGGGCCTCGGCGAAGTCGGGCAGGGTGTAGGCGCCGGAGCGGCGCAGCGGGGCGGCGACGAAGAGCAGGAGGACGAGGTAGCCGGCGGTGTAGCCGACCGGGTACCAGAGCATGTCGGGGCCCTGGACGAGGACCAGTCCCGCGATGCCCAGGAAGGAGGCGGCGGAGAGGTACTCGCCGCTGATCGCGGCCGCGTTGAGGCGGGGGCCGACGGTGCGTGAGGCGACGTAGAAGTCGGAGGTGGTCCGGGAGATGCGCAGGCCGAAGGCGCCGACGAGGACGGTCGCGACGACCACGAGGGCGACCGCCGGGACGGCGTAACTGGAGTTCATCTGGCCTCGTCGGAGTTCATCACGCGTGATCGCGGCTGGAGTTCATCGGTCCTACCGGTCCTCGACGAGGCGGACGAAGTCCTCCTCGTTGCGCTCGGCGCGGCGTACGTACCAGCGGGCGAGCAGGATCAGCGGGGCGTAGAGGCAGAAGCCGAGCACCAGCCACTCCAGCCGGCGGGCCTGGGGGGCGGCGGCGAAGACCAGCGGGAGCGGGCCGACCAGCAGCACCAGGACGGCGAACACCACGAGTGCGACGCGCAGTTGGCTGCGCATGAGGGAGCGGACGTAGGTGTGGCCGAGGGTGGTCTGCTCGTCGATCTCGGTGCGCGGCCGGTAGTAGCCGGAGGTACGGCGGCTGCGGCGGGGCGGTCCGGTGACGGTGACCCGGCGCTCGGCGGGGTCCGCGGCCATCGTCAGGCCCTCCTCATCAGCAGGTCCCGCAGTTCGCGGGCGTGGCGCCGGCTGACCTGGAGCTCCTCGGCGCCCACCAGGACGCTCACCGTGCCCGCGTCCAGGCGGAGCTCGCCGACGTGGCGGAGGGCGACGAGGTGGCGGCGGTGGATGCGGACGAAGCCGCGGGAGCGCCAGCGCTCCTCCAGGGTGGACAGCGGGATGCGGACCAGATGGCTGCCGCGCTCGGTGTGCAGGCGGGCGTAGTCGCCCTGGGCCTCGACGTGCGTGATGTCCTCGACGGCCACGAACCGTGTCACGCCGCCGAGTTCGACGGGTATGTGGTCGGGGTCGGGTTCGTGCACGGGTATCCGGGGCGCGGCGCCGCGCAGTTCGACGGCCCGGCGTACCGCCTCCGCGAGGCGCTCCTTGCGTACCGGCTTCAGGACGTAGTCGACCGCCTTGAGATCGAAGGCCCGTACGGCGAAGTCCTCGTGGGCGGTGACGAAGACGACCAGCGGGGGCCGGGCGAAGCCGGTGAGCAGCCGGGCCAGGTCCAGGCCGTCCAGGCCGGGCATCTGGACGTCGAGGAAGACGACGTCGATCGCCTCGGGGCCGTGCGGGCCGGACTCCAGGGCGCGGGTGATGCGGCGCAGTGCCTCGGTGGCGTCCCCGGCGCCCTCGACGCTGCCGATGCGCGGATCGGCGGTCAGCAGATAGAGCAGCTCCTCCAGCGAGGGGCGTTCGTCGTCGACGGCGAGGGCGCGCAGCATGAACGGAGTGTAGGCGGCGGAACGCGGCGCTGGACATGTGCCGGACGTGGACGTTCGCGCCGGATGACGTGGTGTTCCCGAAGTGTCTTCGCCCGTGGTTACAGTGCGGGCATGAACAGCGGCACCGCCCCCTTCGACGACCTCGACCGGAAGATCACCACCGCGTTGATGGCGAACGCGCGGACCAGTTTCGCCGAGATCGGCGCGGCCGTCGGGCTCTCCGCGACGGCCGTGAAGCGGCGGGTCGACAGGCTGCGCGAGACCGGTGTGATCACCGGGTTCACGGCCACCGTGACACCGTCGGCGCTCGGCTGGCGCACGGAGGCGTACGTCGAGGTGTACTGCGAGGGCGCGGCGCCGCCCCGGCGGCTCGCGGAGGTGGTCCGCAACCATCCGGAGATCACCGCGGCCATGACGGTGACCGGCGGCGCGGACGCGCTGCTGCATGTACGGGCCCGGGACGTTGACCACTTCGAGGAGGTGCTGGAGCGGATCCGCGTGGAGCCGTTCATCCGCAAGACGATCAGCGTGATGGTGCTGTCGCACCTGCTGCCGGAGAGCCCGGAGGCCGGGGCCACGCACCCCGTACCGGAGTAAACGCACCGATGCTGCGTTTGTACGACCAGAGACGCAGCGTTCCTGCGCAGACGCGCAACATTTGTTTCTTGTCGTCCGTATCCGACGCTTTCTACCTTGGTGTCAACCCTCAGTCGACACCGCGGGAAAGCGGAGGAACCCCTCTGTGTCCGAAAGCCGTGTGCCGCGCCTCAGGCGCTTCCTTGTCTGCGAACCCAGACATTTCGCCGTGCAGTACGCGATCAATCCCTGGATGAACCCCGACACCAGGGTCGACGTCGACCTGGCCCAGGAGCAGTGGACCGCGCTGATCGGCGCCTACCGCGCCCACGGCCACAGCGTCGACCGGCTGGATCCGGTCCCCGGCCTGCCCGACATGGTGTTCGCCGCGAACTCGGCGGTCGTCGTCGGCGGCCGCGTCTTCGGCTCCCTCTTCCACGCGCCCGAGCGGCGCCCCGAGTCCTCCCACTACGACCTCTGGTTCAAGACCGCGGGCTACGACGTGTACCGGCCGGGCTCGGTGGTGGAGGGCGAGGGCGACCTGGTCTGGACGGGCCGGTACCTGCTCGCCGGCACCGGGTTCCGCACCACCCGTGAGGCGCACCGGGAGGCCCAGGAGTTCTTCGGCCACCCGGTGATCAGTCTGACCCTGGTGGACCCGTACTTCTACCACCTGGACACCGCGCTGTTCGTGCTCGACGGCGGGCACGACGGAAATATCGTGTACTACCCCGAGGCCTTCTCCCCCGGCAGCTGCGAGGTGCTCCGCCGGCTGTTCCCGGAGGCGGTGCTCGCCACCCGCGACGACGCGCTGGCCTGGGGCCTGAACTCGGTCTCCGACGGCCGCCACGTCTTCATCGCGCCGCAGGCCGAGGCGCTCGCCGCCCGGCTCGCCGACCAGGGCTACGAGCCCGTCCCCGTCGACCTGTCGGAGTTCCACAAGGCAGGCGGCGGCATCAAGTGCTGCACCCAGGAAATCCGCTGAGGACCAGGAGATCCCCCTGATGACCGCACCCGCACGCGCACGCACCTCCGCCGAGCTGATCGAGGCGGAGGGCCCGGTCCTCGCGCACAACTACCACCCGCTGCCCGTCGTCGTCGCCCGCGCGGAGGGCGCCTGGGTGGAGGACGTCGAGGGCCGCCGCTACCTCGACATGCTGGCCGGTTACTCGGCCCTCAACTTCGGCCACCGCCACCCGGCGCTGATCGAGGCCGCGCACCGCCAGCTGGACCGCCTCACCCTCACGTCGCGCGCCTTCCACAACGACCGGCTCGCCGAATTCGCCGAACGGCTCGCCGCGTTGACCGGCCTGGACATGGTGCTGCCGATGAACACCGGTGCCGAGGCGGTCGAGTCCGGCATCAAGGTGGCCCGCAAGTGGGCCCACGACGTGAAGGGCGTCCCCGCCGACCGGGCCACGATCGTCGTCGCCGCGGACAACTTCCACGGCCGTACGACCACGATCGTGAGCTTCTCCACCGACGAGACGGCCCGGGCGGGCTTCGGCCCGTTCACACCGGGCTTCCGGATCGTGCCGTACAACGACCTGGCCGCGTTGGAGGCGGCGGTCGACGAGACCACGGCGGCGGTGCTGATCGAGCCGATCCAGGGCGAGGCCGGGGTGCTCATCCCCGACGACGGCTATCTGACCGGGGTCCGCGAGCTGACCCGCCGCAAGGGCTGTCTGTTCGTCGCCGACGAGATCCAGTCCGGCCTCGGCCGCACCGGCCGCACCCTCGCCGTCGACCACGAGGGCGTGGTGCCGGACGTGCTGCTGCTCGGCAAGGCGCTGGGCGGGGGGATCGTGCCGGTGTCGGCGGTGGTGGCCCGCCGGGAGGTGCTCGGGGTCCTGCACCCGGGCGAGCACGGCTCGACGTTCGGCGGCAACCCGCTCGCGGCGGCGGTCGGCACGGCGGTCGTCGAACTGCTGGAGAGCGGCGACTTCCAGCGCCGGGCCGCCGAGCTGGGCGTGGTCCTGCGGGACGGCCTGACGGAACTGGTCGGCAACGGCGTGGTCGGCTTCCGCTCGCGCGGGCTGTGGGCGGGCGTCGACGTGGACCCGGTGATCGGCACCGGGCGGGAGATCGGCGAGCGACTGATGCGGGAGGGCGTCCTGGTCAAGGACACCCATGGCTCCACGATCCGGCTGGCTCCGCCGCTGACCGTCACGGCGGAGGAACTGCGGTCGGCGCTGGGGGCGTTGGAGAAGGTGCTGGCGGCCTGAGCGCCCGGGGTGGCCGCGCCCGTGGGCGCGCCCGCTCGGTCACGTGGTCGAGGTGCAGCGCGACGTCGACCGTGCTGGACCG
>NZ_JBFBJI010000009.1:0-20132 GCF_040702065.1 Streptomyces sp. NPDC086777
CGTAGGAAGGCATCCCCAGCAGTTCGGCGATCTCCTGCTCGAAGTTGAGGTGCAGCGTCGTCCACGCGCTGCCCAGCCCCCTGGCGCGCAGGGCCTACGGCCGCCGGACCGGACCCGGTTCCGTGTCGTGCGGGAAATGGCAGGAGACGGTGTGGCCGGCCGCCGGACCGGCCGTACGCCCGCGCGGTGTCTCCTCCGCGCAGCGCCGCCGCTCGGCGGCGGAGAGCACGGCCTGGACGGGACAGCGGGCCCGGAAACCGCACCCGGCGACGGCACGCGGCCCCTGGCCGGCGGGCAGCACGATCCGGCGCCGGGAACGCTCGGCGACCGGATCCGGCAGCGGGACGGCCGAGAGCAGGGCCCGGGTGTAGGGATGGCGCGGCCGCCCGAACACCTCGGCCACGCCGCCCGACTCCACCGTGCGGCCCGCGTACATGACCGACACCCGGTCGGCCAGCTGCCGGACCACCGCGAGGTCGTGGGAGACCAGCAGATACGCCGGGTCCAGCTCCCGCTTCAGCCGCAGCAGCAGGTCCAGGATCCCCGCCTGCACCGACACGTCCAGCGCGGACACCGGCTCGTCGAGCAGCAGCAGCGCCGGCCCGACCGCCAGTGCCCGCGCGATGGCGACGCGCTGCCGCTGTCCCCCGGAGAACTGGTGCGGGTAGCCGTCCGCGTCCGCCGGGCACAGCCCCACCTGGGACAGCAGCCGCGGCACTTGTGCCGCGACGACCGCCCGTGGCACCCGCGCGGCGTGCAGCGGCTCCGCGACGATGTCACCCACCGGCATCCGCGGATCGAGGCTCGACATCGGATCCTGCGGCACCAGCTGCACCGCCGTCCGCAGCTCGCGCGCCGCCCGCCGGGAGAGCAGCGCGGTGTCCTGCCCGAGCACTTCCACCCGCCCGGCCTGCGGGGCCGCCAGCGCGGCGATCTCCCGCAGGGTCGTGCTCTTCCCGGCCCCGGACTCCCCGACCAGCGCCAGCGTCTGCCCGCGCCGCACCTCCAGGTCGACCCACTCGACGGCCCGCACGGCGGGAGCACGGCGCCCCCGGAACCCCGGCGCCGGGTACGACCGCCCGAGCCCGGAGACCGCGAGCACGACGTCGGCGGCCGCACCGACGGCCGCGGCCGGGTTCGCGCCCCCGTCGGTGTTCCCGGCCGTGCCCCCGGCTGTCGTCGGGAGCGGTTCGGCCGGACGGTCGGCCGGTACCGGTGTACCGGCGGCCTGCTGCCACGGCCCGGCCCAGCCGGCCGGGACGTGCTCGCGGTCGGCCGCCGTCCCGCCGCCGTCCGGCGTTGTTGCCGGCCGGCCGGACGACTCCGCGCGTCCGAACAGCTGCGCCGCGCTCCGGTGCCGTACCTCCGGGATCCTCCGGCAGGCCGCCGTGTGCGCGTCGGGGGCCGAGGCGTCGGCGTGGGACGGGCTGTCGACCCCGGTGAGGTGGGGTTCGGCCGTGCGGCACTCCGGTTGTGCCAGCGGGCAGCGCGGGGCGAAGGGGCAGCCCGGTCCGGTGGCGCCCGGGGCGGGGGCGGTGCCCGGCACCGGGGTGGGCGGGACGCGGGCGTCGAGGCGGGGCACGGAGCCGACTAGGCCGAGGGTGTACGGCATCCGGGGACGGCGGAGCACCGCCTCCGCCGGGCCCGTCTCCACCACCCGCCCCGCGTAGAGGACCGCGACCCGGTCCGCGGCGCCCGCGACCACGCCGAGGTCGTGGGTGACCAGGAGCAGCGCCGCCCCCGTCTCCCGCCGGGCGGCCGCGAGCGCGTCGAGCACCTGGGCCTGCACGGTCACGTCGAGCGCGCTGGTCGGCTCGTCCGCGACCAGGACCGCGGGCCGGTTCGCCACCGCCATCGCGATCATGGCCCGTTGCAGCATCCCGCCGGAGAGCTGGTGGGGGAGGGCGCGGGCGGCGCGGGACGGCTGCGGCACCCCCACGAAGTCCAGGAGTTCCACGGCCCGCCGCAACGCCGCCTCGCGGCGCGGGCGCGGGCGTTCGTGGATGCGCAGGGCCTCCGCGATCTGGTCGCCGACGCGCAGGACGGGGGTGAGGGCGTGCAGCGGGTCCTGGAAGACCATGGCGATCCGGCGGCCCCGGAGACCGGCCAGCTCCCGCTCCGGCCGCCCCAGCAGCTCCTCGCCCAGCAGCCGTACCGAACCGCCCAACCGGGCGCCGGGCGGAGCAAGGCCGAGCAGGGACAGCGCGGTGAGGGACTTGCCCGCGCCGGACTCGCCCACCAGGCCCAGCACTTCGCCGGGGCGCAGCACCAGGTCCACGCCGCGCACCACCGGAACGGGCGGCCGCCGCCGTCCGCCCCCGAAGGCGACCGTCAGACCGCGCACTTCGAGAACCGGTCCCGCCGGTCCCTGCGCCGCCGGGCCCGCGCTCGTCACGCGAGCCCCGACACGGCACCGCGGGGCGGGCCGGAGTGCCGTACCGTCGTGGGGTCCAGGGCGTCGCGCAGGGCGTTGCCGAGGAGGCCGACGGCCAGGACGAAGGCGACGAGCAGGCCCGCCGGGAAGAAGAACATCCACGGATACACCAGGGCCACGTCGGACGCGTCCGCGATCAGCGTGCCCAGGGAGACGTCGGGCGGCTGGACACCGAAGCCGAAGTAGGACAGCCCGGCCTCGCTGACCACCGCCCCGGCCACCGTGACCGTCGCGTCGGTGATCAGGAACGCGGCCAGGTGCGGCAGCACGTGCCGCCGGATGACCCGTACGGGCCCGACCCCCATCAGCCCCGCCACCACCACGAACTGCCGCTCCTTCAGGGAACGCGTCATGCCGCGCACCGCCCGCGCGGTGACCGTCCAGCCCAGCACGGCGAGCAGCCCGGCCAGCGCGAGCCAGCCCCACCGCCGCAGCCGCGGCGCGAGCACCACGAGGACGAGGAAGCCGGGGAGCACGAGCAGCAGGTCCGCCACGAGCATCAGCAGCCGGTCGGTCCAGCCGCCGAAGTAGCCCGCGCAGGTCCCCACCGCCGCCGCGAGACCGGTGGCGACCGCGGCCACCAGCGTCCCGGTCAGCAGCGACTTCCGCAGCCCGTGCGCGGCCTGCGCGAACACGTCCTGCCCGATCCGGTTGGTGCCCATCCAGTGCCGCGCGCCCGGCGGCTGCCGCAGCGCGGTGTAGTCGACGTCCGTGGAGGACCACCGGCACACGTACGGCCCCAGGACCGCGAGCACCACCAGCGCCAGCAGCAGCGCGAGCCCGCACAGCGCTCCCGGATGCCGGGCCAGCCGGCCCAGCACCGCCCGGCCCCGCCGCCCCGCTCTCACGGCTCCCGCACCCGGGGGTCGAGCAGCGCGTGCAGGACGTCCGCGACCAGCCCCGCCAGCAGCACCACGGCCGCGGCGAAGCCGTCGACCGCCACCACCGAGTTCACGTCGCCCTTCTCCACCGAGTCGATCAGCCAGCTGCCCATGCCGGGCCAGCCGAAGACCCGCTCGGTGAACACGGACCCGGTGACCAGGGTGAGGACGCCGAAGGAGAAGAAGACCGTCATCGGCACCAGCGAGATCCGCAGCCCGTGCCGCAGCAGCGCGCGCCCCGGGGTGAGCCCCTTGGCGCGGGCGGTGCGCAGGTGGTCCGCGCCGAGCACGTCCAGGGTGGCGGCCCGCTGGTAGCGGCTGTACAGGGCGATCGAGGCGAGCGCCACGCAGAGCGCCGGGAGCACCAGGTGGGCCGCCGTGTCCCGCAGGTGGACGCTCCAGTCGCCCTGCAGCCCGGGGGTGTGCTCCCCGGTGTACTTGACGACGGTGCCGCCCGCCGCCCGGTTGACCGCCAGCGCCCCGGTCTTCAGCAGCAGCGCCAGCACGAAGGTGGGCACGCACAGCACCGCGAAGGAGAACCCGGCCAGCACCCGGTCGCCGAGCCCGCCGCGCCGGACCGCCGCCCACACCCCGGCCAGGGTGCCGACGGCCGTACCGGCCACCGTGCCCACCAGCAGCAGCCGTACCGACACGCCGATGCGGCGGCCGAACTCGGCGCTCACCGAGTCGCCGTCGATGGTGCGGCCCAGGTCGCCGTGGGCGGCGCGGTCCGCCCAGTGCGCGAAGCGCTCCGGCAGCGGGGCGCGGTCGTCCATGCCGAGCCGGGACAGCTCGCGGTCGACGACCCGGGCCGGCGGCGCCGGACTGCGGTCCTCGAAGTACGCCCGGGGATCGAGCGCGGTCGAGGCGAGCGCGTAGGAGAGGACCAGGGAGACGAGGAACAGGACGACGCAGCGGGCCGAACGCCTGACGATCAGGAAGAACATGGCGCTCCTGACGGAGGGGAGTCTGCCTTCTCTTCATTTGAGGGAAACATCGTGATGTTAAGCTCCGACGTCACAATTCCCATGGCAATGGGGGCAGTTGACGGCTCCGTGGCGCCGGAGGGGCTGACAGGTGGAGCGATTACGGGGATGGCCCGCGTGGGTGGCCGTCTGGGCGCTCATCGTCCTCACGGCGACCGGATGCACCTCGTCCGGCGGGCACGACGGCTCCCTTCACCAGGCGCTCCCGACGTACGGCAGCTACGACATCAACGCCGCGCCGTCGGCGGACCTCCGCGCCGGCGGGACCCTGACCGTGCCGATCACACAGATGGTCACGCAGTTCAACTTCAACCACGTCGACGGCGCCCTGGACGACGTGTGGACGATCGACACGATGACGGAGCCGCGGCTCTTCACCCGCGACGCCGAGGGTGTCCCGCGGATCGTCACGGACTACCTGACCTCCGCCACCGTCTCCACCGCCGGTGGGCACCAGGTCGTCACCTACCGGCTCAACCCGAAGGCCCGCTGGTCCGACGGCAGGGCCCTGGGCTGGCGGGACTTCGCCGCCCAGTGGCACGCGGTCGGCGGCGGCGACGACCGGTACCTGGTCGCCGACCCGAGCGGCTACGACCGGATCGCGGACGTCGGCCAGGGCGCCGGCGCGCACGAGGTCCGGGTCACCTTCAGGCAGCCGTACGCCGACTGGCGCAGGCTCTTCACGCCGCTCTTCCCGGCCGCCGCCTACGACAGCCCGCAGCACTTCGACTCCGACTGGCAGGGCCGGCTCCCGGTCACCGCCGGCCCCTTCCGGCTCGCCTCCGTCGACCGCACCGCGCAGACCCTCACCCTCGTCCCCGACACCGCCTGGTGGGGCACCCGGCCCCGGCTCGACCGGATCGTCTTCCGTGTCCTCGACCCCGACGCCGCCCTGCAGGCCTTCCTCAACGGCGAGGTCGACGTCGTCAACGCCGCCACCAGCGAGGCCTACGCCCAGCTGGCGAAGGCGAAGGACACCGACATCCGGATCGGGTCCGCCTGGGACGAGGTGCACATCACGCTGAACGGCGCGAGCGGGCCGCTGGCCGACCGGGCGGTGCGCAACGCCCTCCAGCAGGCCGTGGACCGCCCGGCGCTCGCCCAGGTCGCGGCCTCGGGCCTGCCGGTGAAGGTGCCGTTGCTCGGCAACCACTTCTTCATGACCAACCAGCCCGGCTACGCCGACGACTCCGGCCTCTACGGCCGCTTCGACCTCGCGGCCGCCGAGCGCGCCCTCGACCGCGCGGGCTGGCGCAGTCAGGGCGAGGGGCGACCGAGGGTCAAGGACGGCCGCCCCCTCACCCTGCGCCTGGTGCTGAGCGAGGGCACCAACCGGCTCGGCGAGGACCTCGCCCAGCTGGTCCAGCAGATGCTGGCCCGGGCCGGGGTCCGCGTCGACATCGAGAAGGTGCCCGCCACCGCCTACGGCCCGCAGTACCTCGACAAGGGCAACTTCGACCTCGCCATCTTCCGGTTCACCGGACTGACGTACCCGAGCTCCGCCTACGCCGTCTACCGGCGCCCGGCCGGCGGGCAGGTCTTCGAGAACTACGGCCGGGTCGGCTCCGCGCAGGTCGACAAGCTGCTCGGGCAGGCCGTCGGCACCCTCGACGAGCGGACCGCACGGCGTCTCTACGACGAGGCGGACGCCGAGATCTGGCGGCTCGGCCACGACATCGAGCTCTACCAGCGCCCCCAGCTCCTCGCCGTCCGCAAGGGCCTCGCCAACTACGGCGTCCCGGGCCTCGGCGACATCGACTTCGCGAAGGTCGGCTGGGAGAGGTGAACGCGGGGCGGCCGGGGGCGGAAGGACGCGTGCGGCGGCACACGGAGGGGAGTCCGGGACGGGCCGGGCCGGATTCGGGCACCCGGCGGTCCCGGGCCGTAGCGAGTGCGCGGTGGTCGCGGGCGGAGACGAGTCCGCGGCGGCCGGGGGCGGCGGCGAGTCCGCGGCGGCCCCGCGCGGACGTGTCCGCGCGGGGCCGTCTTGACCGTTCCGGTGGCGCTGTTCAGGCATGCGGTGTGCTCAGGGCTCTCTCGTCGGCCTGCTGGCGCACCATGTCGAAGCCGAGGGCGGCCGAGGCCAGCGTCACGTGGTGGTGCCAGCCCCGGAAGGAGCGGCCCTCGAAGTCGCCGAGGCCGAACTCGTCGTGCATCCGGCCGAGCGCCTCGCCGGCGAACCTGCGCAGCCGGGCCAGCAGTACGATCTCCGCGAGCCGGCGGACCGGGAGGTTGGTCAGCCAGTAGGCCCGCGGCTGCGGCCGGCCGTAGGGCCAGTCCGCGAGGAGCATCCGGGCCCGCGGCGAGCCGCTCGGGCTGCCCTCGGGAGAGCGCTCGGCCCGCAGCAGCACGGGCACGGTCAGGAACTCCGAGTGCCACATGCGCTCGGTCACCGGGTCGTGCCAGGTGACCGACGTCCGCTCGGTGTGCCGGACGGCGTGCGCGGCGAGGTCGGCCAGGGCGCCGCCGGTGCCGCCGGCCCGGCCGCGGGGGAGGAGGACCGGGGTGTGCGGCGATGCCTGGACCACATAGCCGAGTCCGCGGGCCTCGAGACCCCGCAGCAGGGGGTCGGGGTCCCCGTCGCCGCGCCAGTCGGCCAGCACCGGCAGCGGCTCCAGGGCCCACTCGTCGAGCATCTCGTCGAGCGCCTCCAGGACATAGCTCCACCGCGGACGGCAGCGCTCGTGCTCCGGCAGGTGGGCCTGGCCGCGCAGCCCCTCGTCGCGGTCCCAGCGGTTCGGCAGCACGAGCCGCCAGTTCACCGGGACCCCGCCGGCATGGCCCACCAGCGAGGTCGCCAGCGCCAGCTGGCAGTTGACGGTGCGCTCCTGGGAGGCCGCGTACTGGCGGGCCACGCCGACCGAGCGGTCGCCGTTCTTGGCGAAGACGACCTCGTCGACCGACCAGGCCTCGGCCCTGAAGGCCCGGACCATCCGTCCGGCCAGCCGGCCGCGCACCGGCGCGGACGCCCACGGGCTCTGGTTCACGAACTGCTGGATCTGCTGCACCGCCCGCCGCCCCAGCACCTGTTCGGTGATCCGGGCCGGTGTCTTGCGGCCGGGCACGGCCAGCAGGCCGCGCAGGTAGACCTCCCCCCAGCGTCGCTGGTCGGCCCGGGAGAACTGGCCGAACAGCTCGCCGCAGTAGGCCGGCAGGTCCCGGGCACCGGGCGGGGCACCCGGGGTACGCACGGACGGTAATGGGAGTGCGAGGGTCGCGAGATCACTCATGGTTGCAGTCGTCACCACCCTCCAGCAGGAAGGCGTCCGTGGCGAGCAGCGCGTCCGCGACCTCCGGCAGGGCGCAGCCCACGATGACGAAGTCGACGTCGAGCCCGGCCTTGGTGCGCTGGAACAGCAGCTCGTTGATGGCGGACCGGCACATCTCGCTGGTCTCGCACAGGTGGAACTCCACCCGCGTCGGCTCGGCCGCCATGACCTCGCCGAGGATCCGGCGGAACTTGCCCAGCTCCGCGGCGTCGATCACGCCCCGGCAGCTGATGTGCGCGGTGCCGCCGTCGAACTCGCTGCGCATCCGCAGCCGCATCTGCGCGGGCTCCAGCTCCACCCGCACCCGAACCGGCTCGCCGCCCTCGGGCAGCCGCACGGTCAGGTCCTTGGCGTCGAAGTTCTGGTACGGCTGCCCGTCCACCCATACCCGGGTCAGCTCCGCCGAGCCGGCCGGCAGCAGGTCCGGCGCCACCCGCAGCACCCGCTCCGGAAGGTCGTCGGGGCGCGGCCGGAAGTGCAGGGTCACCGGGTCGTTGCCGAGCAGCAGGCCGGTGTAGGTCGCCGACAGGTAGCACAGCTCCAGCGCGTGGTAGCCGGCCATCGCGTGGCTGCCCTTGAGCCGCTCGGTGCCCAGCAGGTACGGGATGCCGTTGGCGAGCACGTTGAAGTAGACGCCGCCGTCCTCGTAGTCGAGGAAGTACGCGTTGTAGAACGACGCCGCCTCGCGGGCCAGCCGCAGGTGCTCGGGGTCGTCGGTGGTGCCGGCCAGGATGAGGTAGGCGAGGATCGCCTGCTCCTGCTGCCACCAGGCCTTGCGGTCGTGCCAGACCATGCGGTGGATGCCGCTGTCCGGGTCGGGCTGCCGCTCCACCACGTCGTACCAGCCGCTGCGCAGGCCGTCGCTGCCCACCGAGGGCATCAGCTCGGCGATCCGCTCCGCCGTGGTGAGGTACTCGGGCTTGTCGTGCAGGGCCTTGATGCGGGTCAGGTTCCAGGTGATCTTCAGGTTGTGGCCGACCACCGCGCGGTCCTGCTGCCAGCCCCAGGTACGGTCCGGGCTCCAGTCGGCGTGGAACCGTTCCTGCACGAACGGGGAGTTGGGCTCGTCCGGGAACCGCTTGACGATCGTGTCCGCGGTCTCCTCCAGGAGGGCGGCGAAGTCCGGGCGGCCGGTCGCCAGGTAGGCGTTGATCAGGTACGCCGGGGCGTGGTCGCCGACCGAGTTCCAGTTCTTGCGGGACCGGTTGCGGCCCAGCGAGTCGGCGCCGGGGTCCAGGGAGATCGGGTCCAGGTGCGAGAAGAACCCGCCCTCGACCGGGTCGCGGAAGTACTTCTGGAACAGGGCCACCGTGCGGTCGATGTCGTTCAGGATCTTCGGGTCGCCGGTGATCCGGAAGGTCTGGGTGGGGCCGGCCAGCGCGTAGATCTGCTCGTACATCGGGATCGCGTCGTAGTCGTCCCCGAACTCCGAGGCGAAGACCGGCCGGTGGCCGCCCGCCGTGATGTCGATGCCGTGGTACCAGTAGGTGATCCCGTCCGCCTTGTCGTCCACCCGCATGTGCTCGCGCAGGTACGCGGTGCCGGACTCGGCGGCCTCCAGGAAGCGGTCCTCGCCGGTCAGCAGGTAGGCCGTGGCCAGCCCGTAGACCAGCCGGGAGATGGTGTCGGTCTCCTGCCGCACGTCCTGCCCGTGGAAGTCCGGTAAGTGCGTGCCGCTGAGGGTGAGGTGGGTGCGGAAGTTCCGCCAGTCGTAGTTCCCGTCCGGGAACTGGCCGCGCAGGTAGAAGTCGGCGATCGCGGCGGCCTGCTGCACCCACCAGTTCGGGTGCTCGAAGACGTACTGGCCGCGGCTCTCCTCCGGGAAGGTGATCTCCTTCGCGTCGAAGCGGGCGCCGCCCTCCCACTCGTAGAGGATCCCGTACGCGAACAGGAACCGGCCCTCGGCCAGCATGTCGACGGTCTGGGCCGTGGTGTCGTGGTAGGAGTCGCCGAGGTTGCGGACGATGCGGGAGACGGCGTTGTGGGTCAGGTGGACCGTGAACTCACGCCCGTCCGGGCTGCGCAGGCCGAACATGCGCCTTGTGGGGCTGTAGTGGGTGACGTAGCCCGCCAGGGTGTCGGAGGTGATACGTCGTGGGGAGAGTGCGCTCATCGTCGCGTGCCCTTCTCGTCGGGCAGGGCCGCCAGCAGCACGACGCTGCGGCCCTGGGCGTGATAGGTGGGGCCGTCGACCGGTTCCTCCGCTCCGGGCGGGAGGATCTCGTGCGGGGCCGGCCGGGCCGTGTCGAGGACGCGGTGCCAGTGGTGGCCGGGGATGTCGGGCAGCTCGAACTCGAGGCCCAGGTGGTACATGTTGAGGATCAGGTGCAGGTCCGGGTCACCGTCGAAACCGCCGTACGTACAGGCCAGCACGTGGGCGTCGGGGTTCTCCCAGCCCGGCTGGTTCAGTCGCGTGCCGTGCCAGGTGATGTCCGGCAGGAGGCGGGGGTTGAGCCGCTCGGAGAAGAACTGCGGCTCGCGGAAGGTGCGGTAGCGCTTGCGCAGCCCGATGACGTCGCGGGTGAACCCGAGCGTCTCGCGCTCCTTGCCGGCCTGGTCCCAGTCGAGCCAGGAGAGCGGGCCGTCCTGGCAGTAGCCGTTGTTGTTGCCGGCCTGGCTGTTGCGGAACTCGTCCCCACCCAGCAGCATCGGGACGCCGCGGCTGAGCATGAGGACCGACAGCAGGTTCTTGATCTGCCGCACCCGCAGTCCCTCGACCTCGGGGTCGTCCGTGGGGCCCTCGACGCCGCAGTTCCAGCTGTAGTTCTCGTTCGTCCCGTCGGCGTCCGCCTCACCGTTGGCGTGGTTGTGCTTGGTGTCGTAGCTGACCAGGTCGTTGAGGGTGAAACCGTCGTGACAGGTGACGAAGTTGATGCTGTTGGTGGGCAGTTCCTCCTGCGGCGCGAACAGGTCGGCCGAGCCGCCGAGCCGGGAGGCGACCTCACCGGCGATGCCGGCGTCACCGCGCACGAACCGCCGTACGTCGTCCCGGAACGGGCCGTTCCACTGCGCCCAGCGCTTCCCGGGGAAGCGGCCCACCTGGTAGAGGCCGCCGCCGTCCCACGGCTCCGCGATGATCTTCGTCTCGGCCAGCACCTGCGACAGCTCGATCGCCCACAGCGCGGGCGGCACCGCCATCTCGTAGCCCATCGGGCCGCGGGACAGCTCCGAGGCGAGGTCGAAGCGGAAGCCGTCGACGTGGTGCTCGGAGACCCAGTACTCCAGCGACTCCAGGATGAACTTGGTGACGATCGGGTGGTTGGCGTTGATCGCGTTGCCGCACCCCGTGAAGTCCATGTAGTGCGAGCGGTCCTGCGGCCACAGGTGGTAGTACGCCTCGTTCGCCGCACCGCGGAAGCTGATCGTCGGCCCGAACTCGTTGCCCTCGCTGGTGTGGTTGAAGACCACGTCGAGGATGACCTCGATGCCCGCCCTGTGGAACGCCTTCACCATGTCGCGGAACTCGGTGATGTGGGTGGCGAGATGGGGGCTGGAGCAGTAGCCGGTGTGCGGGGCGAAGAACCCGTACGGGTCGTAGCCCCAGTAGTTGCGCAGCGGGGTCCCGTCCGGTCCGGTGCGCAGCACCTGGGTCTCGTCGAAGTCGAAGACCGGCAGCAGCTCCACCGCGGTCACACCGAGGTCCTTCAGGTGCGGGATCTTGTCGATGACGGCCGAGAAGGTCCCCGGGCGCTCCGCGCCGGAGGTCGGCGAGGCGGTGAAGCCGCGGACGTGCATCTCGTAGACGACGGTGTCCGCCATCGGGGTGCGCAGCGGGGTGTCGCCCTCCCAGTCGTAGTCGTCCAGGTCGACCACGAGGCTGCGCATGGAGTGCTCGACGTTGTCCCCGGGGCCGATCGCGCGGGTGCGCTCCCAGCGGCTGTTGACGTTGGCGCGGGCGTACGGGTCGACCAGCACCTTGCGGTGGTCGAAGCGGCTGCCCCCGGCGACCGGGTCGCGCGGCCCGTCGATGCGGTAGGCGTAGACCTGGCCGGCGCCGAGCCCCTGCACATGGCAGTGCCAGAAGTGGAAGCTGCGGTGCCGTGCGGGGTGCAGCCGGACGGTCCGGTAGGGCTGCGGGCTGTCGCAGTGGTCGAAGAGCAGCAGGTCGACGCGGGTGGCGTGCTCGGAGAAGATCGAGAAGTTGACCCCGTCGGCGTCGACGGTGCTGCCCAGCGGCTGCGGGTGACCCGGGGTGACCCCGGGCTGGGCCGGGTCGACGGTGTCGGGGGCCTGGTCGGCGGGCAGGGTCGGGTACGCGCTCGTGGCATCCGTGCTGGTGGCGGTCGTCGCGGCGGCGGCCGGCCGGTCCTGGGCCTCGGCCGGGGCACTCATGCGAACACCGCCCTCGCGCCGGCCGGGGCGTCGGCGCGCAGCCCGGCGAAGAGCTCGTCCCAGGGCACCGGGCCGGAGGCCGGGCCCGCCTCGCTGCGCATCTCGAACGTCACGCCGCGCGCCGCGGGCGAGTCGATCGCCCGGACGCAGGCCTCGGCGACATGGGCACGGGCCACGTACCCGTCGCCGACGTCGCCCTGCTCCAGGTGGAGCACGCCGTGGCCGGGGTCGTCGGTCAGCCAGCCGGGGCGGATCACCGTGTAGGGCAGGCCCGAGGCGCGGACCGCGTCCTCGCCGGCCAGGCGCCAGTCCAGCATCCGGCCGTAGGCGTTCATGGGGTGGTCGCGGCGGGTGACGTGCCGCTGGCTGACGAGCACGAAGTGCCGGTCGGCCGGGGCCGTGCCCAGCACGTCCAGGACGTGCCGGACTCCGCCGTGCAGGGTCGACTCCGGGCTGTCGGGGCCGGCGGCGTCGGTGCCCGGCTCCACGGCGTAGACGACCGCGGCGCACCCGTGCAGCGGGGTGCGGAGCGTGCCGGGGTCGCGGACGTCGGCCGTGAAGTACTGCGCCTGTGCGGGCATGTGCCGGCGGGCGCGCTGGGTGCTGCGGCCGATGACCCGGACGGTCTCGCCCCGGGCCAGCAACCGGCGGGTGACGAGCCGGCCGACCCGGCCGGTTCCTCCTATGACTGCGATCGGGCTGTCCATCGAGAAAACTCCCCAGGCTGTAGGCGAGCCGGACGGTTGGGGTGCGGGAAGGAGCAGGGGGATGCGGCAGCGCGGGTTCGTGAGCCGTTCGGTTTGGCCGGATCGGGTCAGATCCAGCGCAGGATGTCGTCGGAGCTGGTCAGGTGGGTGCCGGAGGGCAGCCCGGTGACGGCGGGGACCCGCAACCGCGGGTAGACGCTCACCCCCGAGAGCCGGGTGCCGGGACGCAGGTCGGCGGCCTCGCCGATCGCCGAGTGGGTGAGCCGGACGGGGTTGTCGGGGGCGGAGTGCACCTGCGCCATCGGCCCCACGTACGAGTCGGTGATGCGGGCGTGCGGGCCGACGACGGCGCCGTCGCCGATCGCCGACCGGCTGAGCCGGGCCCCTTCGTCGATGTCGACGTCGTCGCCGACGTCCGTGTACCGCAGCTTCACCCCGGGGCCGATCTCGGCGTTCCGCCCGATGCGCACGGCGGGGCCGAGCACCACGCTGCCCTCGGAGATCTTCTGGGCGAGGGTCGTGCCCTGCACGCTGTCCTTGGTGCGCAGGCTCGACTCGTGGATCCAGTACGGCGGATCGGTGCTCACCGGCGCGCCCATGGCCCGGCTCATCCACCGGTAGCGGCCGCGCAGCACGTCGCCGAGGGTGGCGAGGTAGTCCGGGATGCTGCCCAGGTCGCCGAGCCGGTCGATGCGTGCGGTCGCGACCGGCAGGCCCCGCCGGACCAGCCAGGGCAGCAGGTCGCCGCCCCAGTCGAGGCGCTGCTGGGCGAGCCGGATCATCTCGGGGGTGCGGGCGGCCAGCCGCAGGCGCCCGCAGTCGACGAGGTACATGCCCGCGTTGGTGGGCAGGGTGAAGCCGGCGCCTGGCAACGATGTCTCGGGGAAGAGGCGGTGGATGCGGCCGAGGTCGGGCTTCTCCAGGAAGCCCGAGACGGTGCCGTCCGCGGACGTCTGCATCACGCCGTACTTGCCGGCGATCTCCTCGGCGGTGCGGGCGACGGAGGCGACGGTCACGACGGCGTCGGCGGCGGCGTGCGCGTCGGTCAGCCGGGCGAGCGAGAACTCGAAGACGGAGTCGACCGGCATGACCAGGGCGCGGCCGGTCAGGTCCCAGCGTTCGAGGTTGTGCAGGGTGGCGGCGCCCGAGCCGACGTTGTAGCGGTCGAGCCGGGCCCGGGAGTAGTGGATCTCGACGCCGAACCGCTCGCCGCGCCCCAGCACGAGCTTGATCTGGCTGTGGTTCTCGGCGCCCTGGGCGACCACGTGGAAGCGGCGGATGCCCTGGTCCCGGCAGTTCTCGACGAGCCACTCGACGACGGGCCGGCCGGCGAACGGGATCAGGGCCTTGCTGCGGATGTAGTCCGAGGAGGCAAGGGTGAGCGGCTTGGCGCGTTCGCCCCGGCCTCCCGCCAGGATGATCCCTAACGTCTCGTCCCCCATGACTGCGCTGCCTCCTCGGCTGACGAATCAACGCCATTCAGTCAACTGAGCCCGTCATTGAGAGTCAAGTAAAAAGTAAAGAAAATGCCCGAACGGGAGTCATGGGGGACGATGAAGGTCGGTCGAATCGCCGCACCGAGCTGGGGTTATAAAGAGTGAGGGTGGATTGACCAAGTCAGTCAATCCACCCTCATCCGTCTGTCATCCAGGGCTGGTCACTTCAGTTCGTCGGGGCAGGGCGTGCCCCGCGGCAGCTGGTACGGCGACGCCAGCCGGTACGTCCCGGCCCGCGGGGCCAGCAGCATCGTCCACCGGTCCCCCTTGGCGTCCTCCGGCGTCTCTGTCAGGCAGCCGTTGACGTTCGTGTACGTCTTCGGCTCGCCGTCGGCCCGGTGCTTGGACGCCTCCGTCTCCTGGGGCGCCTTGAGGCTCTTGCCGTCCGCGTCGACGATGCTCAGCCAGGGCGAGTACGGGATCCGGATCAGGATCCGCCCGGCCTTGCCGACCTCGATGGTCAGCTCGCCCTGCTCCGCGCTGTCCACCGTCGCGTTCGGCTCGGCGAGCGGCACCGGGTCGGTCACCCGGAACAGCTGCCAGTTGGCGTCGCCCCAGATCTGCTTCAGGTACGGCATCCCGCGCCGCACCAGCGCCCGTTCCCGTTCACCGCCGTCGCCGTCCGGCTCGTCCTTCGGCACCACGACGAAGTGCACGGCCCAGCGCTGCAGCCACTCGTGGTAGCTCGCGGAGTTGAGGGTGTCGTCGTAGAAGAGCGGGTTGCGCTCCATGTCGGCCTGCCGGTTCCAGCCGCGGGCCAGGTTCACGTACGGCGCGAGCGCCGAGGCCTCGCGGTGGGACCGGGCAGGGATCACCTCGACGCGGCCCTTCTCGGCGCCGACCTGCTGGAGCTGGTGGACGAGCGGGGCGAGCTCACGGGCCCAGGACGCGGCCGGGGTCGTGTGCAGGATGTCGTCGACCGACTTGAACCCGATCCAGCCGCAGACGCCGAGGAAGGCGAGGACGACCGTGTAGTACTTGCGCGAGCGCGGGACCGTGAACGGCAGGGCGGCGATCAGCGTCGCGCCCCCGAACAGCATCGGCAGCCGCGAGATGTTGGAGCCGATCTGCGAGCTGACCAGCCACACCAGCACCACGCCGAGGCTGTACACGGCCGCCGTCAGCCGGACCGTCTTCCACTCCTTCGGCACCAGGAAGAAGCAGAGCAGGCCGTACGTCAGTGGCATGATCACCGAGCCGAACCCCATCGGCTGGGTGCCGGAGAACGGGAACAGCCACGCGGAGACGGCGACCACGGCCGCGGGTGCGAGGCCCAGCGCCCACGCGCCCGGCCGCCGCTTCTGCAGGAACAGCGCGACCGCGATCAGGCCGACGAAGAGCCCGGCCACGGGCGAGGCCATGGTGGCGAGCGCGGCGAACGGCGCGGCGACGAGCGCCTTCGCCCACCGTCTGTGCCGCCAGCGGTACGGCCAGCAGAACACCGCCCCCACCGAGGCCAGCGCGAACATCGTGCCGAGCCCGAAGGTGACCCGGCCGGACAGCGCGTTGCAGATCAGCGCGAACACCCCGGCGAGCGCCGCCCACAGGGGGTTCTTCACCACGCGGCTGCGGATCAGCAGCAGGGTCAGCAGCCCGGCCGAGACCGTGCCCGCGAGCATCATCGTCGTCCGGACGCCGATCAGCGACATCAGGTACGGCGAGACCACGCTGTACGACACCGGGTGCATGCCGCCGTACCAGGCGAGGTTGTACGCCGAGTCAGGGTGGCGGCCGACGAACTCGGCCCAGGCGTCCTGCGCCGCGAGGTCCCCGCCGCTGTTCGCGAACGTGAACAGCCAGATGATGTGCAGGACGCCGGCGAGGGCGGTGACCGACAGCACCGGGTGGCTCAGCAGCCGTCTGCGCAGCGGCTCGGCGGCCCGCAGCAGCCGGCTGCCTGGCTTACGCTCCGTGTCGTCCGCGGCTGCCGACGGCAGGGCTATTCGCGGGCCGGCTACCGGGCCCGGATCGGCGTCGTCGGCACGTGTCGGCTCCGCTGTGGCCACCTGAAGGCACTCCCCGTGTCCCGTCTTCTGTTCTCGGCCGTGTTCCACGGTGTTGGCGGCCGCTTACCGTCCAGTTCGCGGCCGTGTCCCGGCGACCGGCGACCTGCCCCGATTCGTGACGCTAGCACGCACCCCGCCGCGGGGCCCTGGGGTGGGCCGCCATCGGCGGGGTGCGGTGACGGAATGCCGGTTATGGGTCAGCCGATGCGGGTCAGCCTGCTCGTGAACCCGGGCTCGGCAAGGTCCTTCGCCAGGGCGACCGGGACCTGGACGGCGGAGCCGGAGCCGTCACCCACGGTGAGGGTGCCGACCTTGGTACCGGCCTTCGCGGTGTGCGGCACGTCGTCGGCGGCGAACGACAGCTTCACCTGCAGCCCCGACCAGCCGACGGCGGTGACGTCCTTCGTCGCCACGACCGGGGTACGGCCGCCGAGGCCGTCGTCCACGTAGCCGACGACGTCGCCCTTCTTGTAGATGGTCGCCGACTTCAGCGCGCCCTGGGCCGCCCGGATCAGCTTGTCGCCCGCGTTGAGGGCGGCCTTGAGGATGCTGTTGCCGTTGCTGGCGTCGGCCGGCTGCCGGAGCACCGCACCGATGATCGTGCGGGTCTCGCCGTTCACGTCCTTCTTCGCGGCGAAGACCAGGTTGCCGAGGGCGGAGGTGGTGGTGCCGGTCTTGATGCCGACGACGTTGTTCTGGCCGACCAGCTGGTTCCAGTTGCCGTGGTTGACGCCCTTGTAGTCGTCGTACGACATCATCGCGGCGACCTCGCGGAAGGACGGCTCGCTCGCCATCGCGGCCTTCGCCAGCTTCACCTGGTCCACGGCCGTGGACACCGTGGAGTCCGTGAGCCCCGACGGGTCCGTGTACGTCGTGTTGGTCATGCCGAGCTGCTTCGCGGTGGCGTTCATCTTCGCCACGAACGACTTCTCCGAACCGGCGTCCCAGCGGGCCAGCAGGCGGGCCACGTTGTTGGCCGAGGCGATCAGGATGGACTCCAGGGCCTCGCGCTGGGTGATCGAGTCGCCGGCCGTCACGTCGACGGTCGACTCCTGGCCGGCGTTCGCCTGGTCCTGGGCCGCCTGGTCGATCTTTATCTTCGGGCCCGCGGCGCCGCTCTTCAGGGGGTGGTCGCGCAGCACGATGTACGCGGTCATCACCTTGGCCACGCTCGCGATCGGCACCGGCTTCTGGTCGCCGGAGGAGCCGAACGTGCCGATGCCCTGGACGTCGAGGGCGCCCTGGCCGTCGGCCGGCCAGGGCATGTCCGTCTTGCCGCCCGCGAAGGTGTACGAGTCCTTCGCGGTGAGGTCGAGGGTGGGCTGCGGGAGCGGACGCAGAGTCTGTACGACCGCAAAGACGATCAGCAGGACGATGACGAGCGGCGTCCAGATCTTGACCCGGCGGAAGATCGTCCGGACCGGGGTCTCCGGCGGCGGCGGGGTGTTGGTCAGCTCGGCGAGCAGGTCCAGCGGGGGCTTCGGGGGAAGCGGCTGCTGGGTGGTGCGCTCGGGGCCGACCTGGGGCAGGACGGTGGTGCGGGTGGTGGAGGCCGGTTCGGGCCTCGCCTCCGGTTCGGCCGCCGGCTTCGGGCCCTGCTTCAGGTCCGACTTGAGAGCGACGAACTTGCTGGTGCGCTCGGCGTGGGGCGCCCCGCCGCCCAGCTTGAGGGTGGTGGTGGGCTGGTCGACCTGCGGGGGGCGGGGGGCCTTGAGCATGGTGGTGGGCTGGTCGACGGCGGGCCCGGCGTCGCCTTCGCCGCCGCCGGTCTTCCCGTCCGCACCACCCGTGCGGCCGTCGTCGCCGGGCGCGGCCGGCCCCTGCGTCGCCGTCTCGCCGTCGGCGTCCGCGGGTTCACCGGCCACCTCCGGCGCGTCCTCGGGCTCGACGTCGGTGGTGGCCTCCGGCGCGGCGTCCTCGGGCTCGGCGTCGGTGGTGGCCTCCGGCTTGGCGTCCTCGGGTGCGGCGCTTGCCTTCGACGCGTCGGCAGGCTTGGCGTCCTCGGGCCCGGCGTCCTCGGGCGCGGCGTCGGTGGTGGCCTCCGGCTTGGCGTCCTCGGGCGCTGCCGACCCGCCCTCGGGCTTGGCGTCCTCGGGTTCGGTGGTGGCTTCGGGTTCGGCGTCCTCGGGAGCCTCGGCGGTCGCCGACTTGCCCGCGGGCTCCGCGTCTTGGGGCTCGCCGGTGGTCACCGGCCTGGCGTCCTCCGCGTCTTGGGGCTCGCCGGTGGTCACCGGCCTGGCGTCCTCCGACGCGGCGCCGTCGGGTTCGGCCGTGGCCTCGGGCTCGGCGTCGGCGGTGGCCTCCGGCGCGGCGTCCTCGGGTGCGGCGCTCGCCTCCGGCGCATCGGCGGGCGCGGCGTCCTTGGGGGCCGACTCGTCCTGGGGCGTGGTGTCTTGGGGTTCGGCGGCGTCCTCCGGCTCGGCCGGGGTGTCCTCGGTCGTCGCCTCGGGCGCCGTAGTGGCCCTGTCGGCGTTCTCCGGGGGCTCCTGCGCCCTCTGCGCCCGCTCGGAGCCCGTGGGGGCCTCAGGGCCGTCCTCGGCCTCCGTGGCCGCCTCAGGGGCCGTCGCGTCCTCCGCGTCCGCCGCCGGCTCGCCCGTACGGACCCATGCCGCCACGGCGTCGCGGAGTTTCGCGTCGCCCTTGTCGGTCCCGCCCGGTTCACCGGTCCCGCCCGGTTCGCCGCTCTCGCCGCTCTCGCCGGTCGTGTTGAGGTCCCGTACCGAGAAGACCCGGGTGGCGGTGTCCACGCCGCCGGCGGTCTCCTTCCCGGCGGCCACCGCCAGTCGTGGGTCGCGTGCTTCGGGAACCGTCTCCGCGCTCCCCGACGTCGGTTCTGCCGACGACTCGCGCTGCTTCGACCTGTCGGGGGACTCGCCCGCCACCGATGCCTCCTCCACGCTCCGCACGTTGCCGTGCGCTGTCCGAACCATGTACCAGTGTCCTGTGTGCGGGCTTAGCCCCTGCGGTAGACGAGAACGACATACCTGCCGGTTCCCTTACGAACCGGTCACGCACCCTCGACAGACCAATGTGAGAGGGGTCACCCTGTCATTCATCCACGCGGGGAGGCATGGATGGGCAGGAGCCGCAGAACACTTCCGGAGGAGCTTCTGCTGCTGGCACTGGACCCGGCCACGGGTACCACTGCACAGCCGCAGTCGCTCGACCTCGGTCTGGCCGGAGCACAGCTAGTAGAGCTGGCGCTGGCCGGACGGATAGCCCCAGACGGGGATCGTATCGCCGTGGTGCAGCCACGGCCGACTGGAGATCCGACTTTGGACTGTGCGTTGGAGTTGCTGCGAAGGCGCGGCGCTCCCGTACGGGCTGTTCACTGGATCGGCGGGCCACGTCTCGGCCTCCGCCAGGTCTATCTCGCGCATCTGGAACGGTGCGGCATGGTCGCCGCCGTGGCCGGTCAGATGTGCGGGGTGCTGCCGACCACTCGCTACCAGGCGACGGACAACGCCGTCACCCGGGAGATCCGTGGCCGGCTGGATTCGGCGATCCGCACCGGTGTACCGCCGGACCCGCGGACCGCGGCGCTCGCCGCCCTGGCCCACGCGGTCGGTCTCGGCAAGCACTTGTACCCGGGGAACGAGGGCCGCTCCTCGCGCTCCCGGTTGCGTGACCTGATCCGGCACGACCCGATGGGCGGGCTCGTGGCCCACGCCGTCATGGACGTGCAGAACGGCGCGGCCGCCCAGCCACGCCGCGCCCCGGCCCAGGCCGGACCGGGCGTCAGGTCCGCCGCACCGGAACCCGCCCGCGGTGTTCCGATGCAACCGCGCCGAGGTGCGGGCGCGATGGCGCGCGCCGTGGTGCACTGAGCCGCAGTTCCACGGCAGCGACAGCCGGCTCCGGCCGGCGGCACGGCACCCCTGAGACCCGGTTCGGGAGCCGCTGGTCCGAGCGGGGGGGGGGGGGGGGGAGCGATTAAGGGCAACCACCCCCCCCCGCGGCGTTTGGGGCGCGCCGGCGGGGGATAAGCTACGAGGGGGAAAAGATCGCGTGGGGGGGGAAT